>CAYZYG010000073.1:0-26791 GCA_964481395.1 uncultured Vicinamibacterales bacterium | reverse complement strand
CTTGAAGGCCCAGATCCGCTGCACATGAGTCAAGTTTCACAACGGCCTTCAAGACGGCTACGCCCCGCCGCAGGCGGGGCAACGAAACACGGTGATCTAGCGAGGCGGAGCCGCGTCCGCATGTCTCGGCGGTCAGAGGCGCAGCCTCGCTAGACGTCTTCGGCAGGCTGCATCTCACCGAACAACGCAAGTTCCCCGTCACCCCCGCGGAGGCGGGGGTCCGGTCCTGGATTCCCGCGTTCGCGGGAATGACGACGGGCAGCGCCGGCCCTCGGCGGTGTGAAGCGACGCTTCGCCGGTGCCCTGGAACCGTGATGCCTTGCAGAAGTCCCGGAGCACGGCGCCCCCTACGACGCGAGCGTGACCGCCATCCCGTCATGGGCGGTGTCGATGTCGAGCGACGCCAAGCGGCTGAGCATCTCCTGCCCCATGTGGGTCAGCAGCAGCCGCCTGCAGCCGAGCGTGGCGCGGTGCTCCACGAGCGTACGGTAGTCCAGGTGCCCGGGCGGGGCGTCCTCGAACCCGTAGCACTCGCAGACGAACAGATCGGCCCCGCGCGCGAGATCGACCAGCCCGTCGGTCCACGCGGTGTCGCCCGAAAACGCCAGCACGCAGCCATCGCGCTCGAGACGCAGGCCGAAACAGGCCGCCTGGCTCGAGTGCTCGACGAGGTACGGGGTGACGAACCAGCCAGCCGCCTCGATCGGGCGCGCCGGGTCGTACTCGGCGAACCCCAGGGTGAAGGACACCGGCAGCCGGCTCGTGCCCGGAAACAGCGCTTCGTGCAGGCCACGGATCCGCACCTCGACGCCGGGCGGCCCCGCGATGGCCAGCGGCCGCTGCCGGCCGCTTGCGTAGTGGGCATCCATCAGCAGGAACGGCAGGCCCCCGAAGTGGTCGCCGTGCAGGTGCGTAAGGAGCACGGCATCAATGGCGTTCGGATCGAATCCGCCGTGACGGAGCGACGACAGCGCCGTCGCGCCGCAGTCGACGAGGATGGACGACCTCGCCGTGACGACGAGCGAGCATGTCTGGAGACGCCCGCCGCTGCCGAAGGCATCACCCGTCCCGAGGAAGTGAACCGTCGTGCTCACAAGGCCTCCCGCGGAAACGCCAGTCGGGCCCGGCCCGGTTCAGGCGGCGATCAGCCGGGCCACCGCGGCCGCCGCGACACGGACGGCGTTGGACTCGCCGGCCTCGAGTCCCTCCTTCGTCACGGATTCCGTCCTCGTCCGGTTGACGACCACGCCCGCGACGCAGCCGGCGCGGAGGTCCATGGCGGCCGCCAGCGTCAGAACCGTCGCGGCTTCCATCTCGTAGTTGAGCACGTGCAGCCGCCGCCATTCCTCCGTGGCCCCCTGGAACCGCCGCGGCACGTACCCGGAGTACGAATCGTAGCGTTCCTGCCCCGGGTAGAACGTGTCACACGACGCGCTGATGCCGGCGCGATGGGGCACGTCGAGCGCGCGAGCCGCGGCTCTGGCCGCCTCGACGACATCGGGATGCGCCACGGCGGGGTACTCGATGGGCGCATAGTGCGTCGACGCGCCGTCCAGCCTGACTGCCCCCGTCGTGATGATGACCGTGCCGACCTGCAGGTCGGGCTGAATGGCCCCGGTCGTGCCGACGCGCAGGAGCGTGCGCACGCCGAGTTGCGCCAGTTCATCCACGGCGATCGATGCCGACGGGCCGCCGATGCCCGTGGACGTCACGATGACCGGTGTCGCGTGACAGTAGGTGAGCCAGCTCCGGTATTCGCGCTTGAACGCCAGCTCGCGTGGGCGTTCGAACGGCGCCGTCCGTGCGATGGCCTCCACCCGGCCGGGATCCCCGGGAAGCACGGCGACGGTGGCCCCTTCGAGGCACTCCTCCTCCAGATCCAGGTGGTAGACGCGGCGCAGGGACATCATGACCTCCCGTGGATGGCGAAGCGGCTCGCGGACCGGGGCAGTATAGCGGACCTCCGGCACCCATTTCCCGCCTCTGCCGAGGGCGAATCACTCCGGGAGTGATGATCGCGTGGGCGCTCCGACGACAGGACCCGCACCGCCAGCCGTCTCGTCGAAGCGGCAGTCCGCAGCGAGCGCCCGCTCGAGCAGGACCAGGTAGTCGTCGCGGGGAATCTCGATGCCGCCGAACCGCTCGAGAAACGGCGTGAGCCATTGCGTGTCCAGCAGGACGAACCCCCGGGCGTTCAGCCGCTCGACGAGCGCGTGCAGCGCGACCTTGGAGGCGTCCGTGACGCGATGGAACATCGACTCGCCGAAGAACGCGCCGCCGAGGCTGACACCGTAGAGGCCGCCGGCCAGGTCCCTCCCCTGCCACACCTCGACGGAATGCGCGAGGCCGCACGCGTGGAGCCTCGTGTAGCCCTCGATGATCTCGGGGCCGATCCAGGTGCCTTCCTCACGATCTGCGGCGCAGGCGCTCATCACCTCGCGAAACGCCCGGTTCACCGTCACGACAAACCGGCCGGCCCGGATCACGCGGCGCAGGCGCCGTGACACGTGAAACGCATCGAGGGGCAATATCCCGCGCGGATCCGGTGAGAACCACCGGATCGCGCCGTCGTCCATCGACATCGGGAAGTAGCCGTGCCGGTAGGCCGACTCGAGGAGAGCCGGAGTCAACTCGGGATTGTCGTCGGCCGCCATCGGCTCATCCCGCCGCGGCCCGGCACGGGCGCGACACCCGGCCATGGGCCGCACGACCAGCCTTCACGACTGCGGCGCAGGCGCAAGGGCCGCCAGGCCGCGCCAGATGTCCGGGTCCTGCGCGGCCAGCGTGCGGAGGTAAAGGCGCACATCGTCCGCCGGAAAGGCCCCCGCTATCGACGCCACCGCCGCCGCCAGCCGATCCTCTGCCGGCGCGTCGGACAGGGTCTCTTCGATCACGCCCTGCTCGTGCCGGATGCCCAGGGCATCGAGGAACGCCGCGAGCAGCGGTCGCTTCTCGGCGAGATGGTAGGCCACCAGGGCTCGACCGACGACCGTTTCGGGGATCTTCGCCATCCCCGCGAGCTGGCGGGCGCGCCGCTCGATCGGGAGTTTGAGAATGCTCTGAGGGCGGAACTTGAACTGCTTCGCGATGGCGTGGATCGCCTCGACCTGCTGGCTGACCGAATCGGCATCGTCCCAGAACGCGGTCGCGACGACCTGCCGTTGCTCGAGCGACAGGTCACGCCAGACGTCGAGAATCCCCGGCACTTCGTGATCGTGGGCCATGAGGGTATGGTATCCGAAACGGGGACCGGGAATCGGGGGCCGGAAATCGGCGACCGGGGACCGGGGATCAGATATGAAGTCCCCAGTCCCATTCGTGTTTCAGCTCAGGCCCAACCAATCCCCAATCGCCAATCCCCGACTCGAGGATCACAGATGCGTGGTATTCGGGCGAGGGAGTCTGCCCGCGCGCTCGGCACCGCGTGCGGAGGGCGTACCGCACACGGCGTGATTCGCGCATCGCGGGACGCGGCGGGACGCAGCCGGGCACGATTGGCGTAGAATCGCGAGCGGCCGGGTTTCTCGAAGAAGGGGTGGACCATGGGAGTATCGCGCTGGTGGCGCGAGCGTCGGTTCGAGCAGGCCTATCGCCGGGCGGTCCGCAGCGATCAGAAGCGGATCGGGGCCGAGTTCGAGTCACGCTTCAAGGAGTCGAAGACCGGAAACGACTTCGACGCCGTGATGAGCGAGTACCTCAAGGCCACGCGGCTGCCCGATCTTCGCCTCGAGACCATCCGCAGTCGAGCCTGGCGGCGCAAGGCTGAGCGCTTCGGCATCGACATGCCACGGGAGTGGTGGGCCCACGACGAGGAGCACGATCTGTGGTACCTGACACCTGAGGGCCGCCGCCAGCTCGCCAAGCGTCTCACGCAGGAGCGCGTCTGGACGGTGCGGCAGTGGTTCAACGCGCTGGTGCCTCCTGTCGCGCTCATCATCGGCTTGCTCGGGGCGGTGATCGGGCTGCTGGCGATGTGGCGGTGGCCGTAGGGGAGATTCTGGTCAGTAGACAGTAGATAGCAGACAGTAGACAGTCGACGGGAGGGATCGGGGATCGGCTCACCACGTGCCGCACGGAGCTGGGAATGCACGTCGCAACTCGAATGACGGTGTCACGGCTGGGCATGGCAACGGCTCTCGCCGCTTGCGCGGTGGCAGCCCTCATGGCGCAGGAGCCACGGCCGCGCGCCCGGGATCTCGGACTCGAGCCTGGCGTGCTGCCCTCGGGGCCGCTCAACGCCATCACCGACGTCGCGGGCGTCGCCGTCGGCCACACGACAGTCGTCGACGGGGAGCGCGTCCGCACGGGCGTCACGGCCATCCTGCCTCACCCGGGCAACCTCTTCCAGGACAAGGTCGCCGGAGCCGTGTTCGTGGGCAACGCGTTCGGCAAGCTCGCCGGCTCGACGCAGGTCGAGGAACTGGGCACGATCGAGACGCCGATTGTCCTCACCAACACGCTCAGCGTGGGCATGGCCGTGGACGCCGTCGTCCGCTACACGCTGGCGCAGCCGGGCAATGAGAACGTCCGCTCCGTCAACGCGCTGGTCGGCGAGACCAACGATGGTGGCCTCAACGACATCAGGGGCGGGCACGTGACGCGCGACCACGTGATCGCGGCCATTACGGGCGCCCGTCCTGGCCCGGTCGAGGAAGGCTCGGTTGGCGCAGGTACGGGCACGCAGGCGTTCGGGTGGAAAGGCGGCATCGGCACCGCCTCCCGCCTGCTCCCGCCATCGGCCGGCGGCTACACCCTAGGCGTGCTCGTGCAGAGCAACTTCGGCGGCGTCCTATCGATGGACGGCGTCCCGGTGGGCAAGGTCCTGGGCCGGCATCCGTTCGCACGAGGCCGCGAGTCCGAGACGGCCGACGGGTCCTGCATGATCGTCGTGGCGACGGATGCGCCTCTCGACGCCCGCGACCTCAAGCGGTTAGCGGCCCGTGCGCTGTTCGGCCTGGCCCGCACCGGCTCGTCCTACAGCCACGGGAGCGGCGACTTCTCGATCGCCTTCACGACGGCGGCGGACCTCCGCAGCCGCTACAACGACCAGGCTCCGCGCGCGCGCACGCTGCTCCCGTCCGATGCCGTCTCGCCGCTCTTCCAGGCCGCCCTCGAGGCAACGGAAGAGGCCGTGTACAACTCCCTCCTGCGCGCCACGACCGTCACGAGCGGAGGGAGGACGGTCGAGGCCATTCCGATCGAGCGGGTGAGGGAACTCCTGAAGGAGTACGGGCGGATCCCCTAACTCCCCTCCGGCCGCCCTGGGAACATCGGCTCGCAGGGGACCGTCTGCGGCCCGCTCTCGGTGCAGACCGCGTACTGGGCCTCGTACATCGAGACGCCTGCGTATTCGCCGGCAGCATTGACAATGTAGAAGTTGATGCCGAAGTTCGGACGGCCCTTCGAGTCGAGGAGCCGCTTCTCGACCGTGTTGGCGGCGATGCGCTTGAGGGCCTCCATGCCGGCGTCCTTCGGGTGCAGGCCGCGCCGCATGTTCTCCACGATGAGAAACGAACAGAGGTTGTAGAGATTCGCCTCGCCGCGCCCTGTCGACCCCGCCGCTCCCACCTCGCCATCGACATAGAGACCGGCGCCCAGGATCGGCGAGTCGCCGACACGGCCCGGGATCTTCCACGCCAGGCCGCTCGTCGTCGTGACGCCGCAGATCTCACCCTTTGGACTGACGCCGTCGCAGTTGATCGTGCCGTAGTAATGGTCCGGGTCGATCCACCCGTCGCGGACCATGTCGAGACCAGCCTGCTCCCAGGCTTCCAGTCGCTTGATGGGATCCAGGTAGTGCAGCGGGTCGACCCTCCGTTTCCACTCGAGCCAGGCGCGTCGGGACCGCTCGGTGTTCAGGTCGGCCTCGATCGCGAAACCCATGTTGCGGGCGAACGTCTGCGCGCCCAGGCCGACGAGCAGGTGATGGTCGGTCGTTTCCATCACGGCCTTGGCCACGAGGGACGGCGTGCGCACGCCCTCCAGGCACGCCACCGCGCCAGCCCGCTTCTTCGGCCCGTGCATCACGGACGAGTCGAGCTGCACGATGCCGTCCGCATTCGGCAAGCCGCCGTACCCGACGCTGGTGTCGGCCGGATCGAGTTCGACGATGTTCACGCCCGCAATGAGCGAATCGAGGACATCGGTTCCGCCGACCATCATCGAGAACGCCTTTTCGACGCACGTGACGGGGCCGCCGTTCTTGAAGCGGTTGCCGTTGGCCGAGGAAACGACCACGGGCTTCACGGTCTTCTTCGTCATGACCTGCGGGGCCTGCCCGGCCACGCTGGGGCGGGCGGCGGACGCGCCGACAACGGCGGCGGCGCCAGTCAGCACGAATTCGCGACGGTTGACTTTCACGCTCATCTCGGCTGCTCCTTCAGAGGGTCCAGTCTCGGCGTGATTCTATCCCAGGAACGGGCCGCTACCCACGCGGCGCCTGACGTCCACCGGCCCTCCGCCGCAGCAGGCCGCCCCCGGGACGGGGACCGGCCGCGTTTGACGCGAAGGACGTGCAACAGTACGATGACGACTTCATCTCTCAATCTGGACGGCATCCTGCGATGACTCCTTCGTTCCCGGCGTTCCCTGACCGTGTGAAAGACCTTGGCGACCTGGCCTCCGACATCTGGTGGAGCTGGCACTACCGGGCCCGCGACCTCTTCCGGCGCCTCGATTACCCCCTGTGGCGGCTGACCGAGCACAATCCGGTCCGCGTACTGCGGACGGTCGCGCCGGAGCGGCTCGAGCAGCTGTCGAAGGACCGGACGTTCCTCGCGTTGTACGACGACATGATTCGCGCGCTGCGGACGGCCCGGGAGGCCCGCGACACCTGGTGGGCCCGGACGTACCCCGAGCTGCGGGGCCGGACCGTCGCGTACTTCTCGGCGGAGTTCGCCCTGCACCATTCCCTGCCCATCTACGCCGGCGGCCTCGGCGTGCTGGCCGGAGACATCTGCAAGGAAGCCAGCGATCTGGGGCTGTCGTTCGTCGGCGTGGGCTTCATGTATCCGCAGGGCTACTTCCACCAGAAGGTTTCGGCCGACGGCTGGCAGATGGAGGCCTACGAGCAGATCGACTGGGAGGACGCACCCATCGAGGGAGCCGTCCGGCCCGACGGATCCCGCTGCGTCGTCAGCGTGCCGCTCGGCAACCGCACGGTCAAGGCCGCGATCTGGCGGGTCAAGGTCGGCGCGGCCCAGATCTTCCTGCTCGACACGGATCTCGAAGAGAACGCACCCTGGGACCGGGAACTCTCAGCGCGTTTGTACGGCGGAAACCAGGAAATGCGGGTGCAGCAGGAAATCGTGCTGGGGCTCGGCGGCGTGCTCGCGCTCGACGCGCTCGGCATCACGCCGGCGGTCTGGCACCTCAACGAGGGGCACGCGGCGTTCGTGGCGATGCCGCGCATCAAGGCGCTCGTGGACGCGGGAGCGGCCTTCGACGAAGCCGTCGCGGAGATCCGGCGCACGACCGTGTTCACCACGCACACCCCGGTGCCGGCCGGCCACGACGCGTTTCCGTTCCAGCTCGTCGAACAGCACCTCGCCGGTGCGCTCGGCGCCCTGGGCGAGCACCGCGACCGAGTCCTGGCGCTGGGCGCGTTCGACAACGGTTCCGGCGTGCAGTTCAACATGACCGCGCTCGCCATGCGGACGTCCGGCGGGATCAACGCGGTCAGCAAGCTGCACGGCTCGGTCACGAAGGACATGTGGGCGAGCGTCTGGCCCGACACGCCCCGCAAACAGCTGCCGATCCGGTCCGTGACCAACGGCGTCCACACGAGGACCTGGGTCGCCGCGGCGATGGCGAAGGTCTTCGACGAGTTCCTGGGATCGGAATGGCGCGAGCGGCTCGACGACGTGGAGTTCTGGGACCGCGTGCTCGACATTCCGGACGCCGCCATCTGGAGGGCGCGCCAGTCCATGCGCGCGGAGCTGTTCCGTTTCATCCGGGAACGCGCGAGCGCGCGCTGGACGCTGGAGGAACTCAACGCCACGCAGGTCGTCGCGGCCGGCACGCTGCTGGATCCGAACGCGCTCACGATCGGGTTCGCCCGCCGGTTCACCGGGTACAAGCGTCCCGAACTGGTCCTCCACAATCCGGAACGGCTCGCCGCCATCCTCTCGGCCTTCCGGCGACCGGTGCAGATTGTCTTCGCCGGCAAAGCGCACCCGGCAGACGAAGTGGGCAAGCACCACCTCCAGCACGTGTTCCGCAAGGCGGTCGACCCGGTCTTCGGCGGGCGCGTCGCCTTCCTCGACGACTACAGCCTGCACGTCGCCCGCTTCATGGTGCAGGGCTGCGACGTCTGGCTGAACAATCCCCGGAAGCCGATGGAAGCGAGCGGCACCAGCGGGATGAAGGCCGCGATCAACGGCGTGCCGCATCTCAGCATCGGCGATGGCTGGTGGGCCGAGGGCTACACGGGCTCAAACGGCTGGCTCATCGAGGGCCACGCCCCGAGTCAGGACTACGCGGCCGTCGACGCGGCGGACGCCGAGTCGCTCTACCGCCTGCTCGAGCAGGAGATCGTGCCGGCCTTCTACGACCGGGACGCGAACGACGTACCCATGCGCTGGGTCAGGACGATCAAGGAGGCCATCAGGACTGTGCTCCCCACGTTCTCGACCCGCCGGATGATGAAGGAGTATGTGGAGGGGATGTATCTCCAGGCGATAGGCGACAGGCGATAGGCGACAGGCGATACGCGACAGGCGATAGGCGACAGGCGATAGGCGACAGGCGATAGGCGACAGGCGATACGCGACAGACGATAGGCGACCGACGATAGGCGACAGGGAACGAACCCGGGACCCGGGATCGGGTTCCGCACCGCACCCGGGCCGTGGACGGGGGCGCGTAGGCTCACGGCAGGCGGCTGGTCTCGAGACGACCGATCCGCACGTCACTCGTAGGCAGGTCGCGTCGGGGTAGAATCGCAGGACGATGTCGAAGAAGTCTGCCGACAAGTCCAAGTGCGCCTTGTGCGGGGCGCGAGAGGTCGCCGAACCGCGGGGCGATGAACGCTATTGCCGCGACTGCTGGGAGAAGAAGATCGCAGTCGAGGAAATCGTCGCCAAGGAGTTCGTCCTCAAGCGCTACATCCGTGCGCACAGCGCGGAAAAGTACCTGATTTACCACTCCACCCAGAAGCGTCCCTGCGGCCAGGCCATCGTCATCGACGACGGGTACGATCTCTTCCTGACGCTGGTGCTGTACCCCTCCTTCGGCTGGGACGATCAGGCCTACCACCTCGAAGGCGACCCTGAGTTCCGCACCTTCGCCGAACTCCTTGTCGATGTAGTGGTTACGGAGGTCATCGAGCCCTGGGGCGGCGGCAAGTGGCACTTGGAGGTCTACCGGTCCGCCAACGCCGAACCCGAGGACTGGAGCGGCGAGGTCTAGGCGCCCGCGACCGCGCACCGGATTCATTTGAGGTTTGGCAACCTCACGGCCTATAATCGCCGCGTCGGCTCACGCCGGCCTTTTCATCCGGCCCCTTGGAGGGTGTATGACACGCCTGGCTCAGGTTGCACTTACAGCGATTGTGGTGTTCACGCTCTGCGCCGTCACGATCGGCGCGCAGTCGAAGTTCGTCCCTCCCGTTCGCGGTGAAGCGGAAATCGGCGTCCTCACCCCGGTGACGAAGGTGGATCAGAAGACCAACATGGTGATCACCACCATCAAGGTCAAAAACCTGTCGACGGCGGGATCGATCGCGGGTCTCAAGGTCGAGGAGTTCTGGTACGACAAGGCCAACAACCCGGTCACGGGATCCCGCGCCCGGCTCGCTAAGCCGCTGCTGCCCGGCGAAGTGGCGGAACTGAAGCTCGAAACGCCACGGGACCCGAAGATGAACCGGAATCAGTACGTCTTCACGCACGCGAACGGCAAGATCAAGACCAAGCCGATGAAGACGTTCTAACCGCCACGCCTCGCCTTGTCGGGGCAGCCCGCCCGGCGCGGGCTGCCTCGCACGTTTCTCACGGCAGAATCCGAATCAACGTCTCGCGCGAGGCTGTGCCGCCCTCTTTCAGGGTCGAGCGGGCCTCCACCCGCAGCACGTATTGCCCCGGCGCCAGGTCCTTGAGCGGGATGCGGCCCAAGTAGCCGTAGCCGCCACGGCCGCCGCCCAGTTCGCTGCTCTTGCGCTGCTCAGCCTGGGAATACGCCACGCGGCCCGTCTCATCGAGCAGTGACGTCACGATGTCGACGCTGTGCGGCTGGCTGGCACGGTTATCGTAGACTTCCGCCAGCACGGCCAACTCGTCCTGTCGGGCGAAGTACCGCGCCGTCGTCGGCGGGCCCGGGAGCACATCCTTGATCTCCGGGACCTCGCCCACCGTCGGGACCGCCCCGCCGAAGGCCGACGACACCACCAGTCCGCTCATCGACAGGGGCTCCGCCGTGAAGTCCGGCACGGACAGGTCCAGAATGACGCTGCCCGTCTGGCCGCCGGTTTCGGTCGCCGCCAGACGCAGCTGGTACCGGCCGGGAGGCACCTCAAAGCGCGACTGGACCCGAAAGCCCAATTCCATCGCCCGCTTGAACGTCTCCGGCTTCAGTCCCATCGTCACGGTCTCGCGGTTGCCCGCGCGCACCTTGCCTTTCGGATCGACGACGACGTAGCTCACCTCCAGCGTGTTCGCGAGCTTGCCGTCCTTCTCCGTGAATGCGAAGTTCCTCAGGTCGAGCTGCACGACCAGGGACACCGCCGCCGTCTCGCCGGGTCCCCGGAACGGGGAGGCTGTCGCGGCCATGCGGAGGGCCGACACCTGAATCGGGCTTTCGAGCGCCTGCCGGGCCTTGGCGGAGGTGCCGGCCTTGACCTCGACGACCCGGCTGGCCGGCGCCTTGCCGCGCGGCGCCACGTACCCCTTTCTCGCGCGGACCTCGACGCCCGGCCGGTTGACCCGCACGTCGATGCGCCGGTATCGGCCGTCGCGCTTGCTGTTGGACGGGTTGTAGCCGAGGACGTAGTACGTGCTGTTCTCCTCGACGATCCGCGGAAACGCCCGTTCGAAGTCGTTCGCATTCAGCGTGGCGAACCCGCCGGTCTCCTCGGCCAGCACGCGCAGGCTGTCCTGCGAGAGCCGGAGTTCGCCGTACAGCGACGGCAGCCCGAGGTCCGTTACTGCGGGATCGTCGCTGAAGATCGCCTGCAGTTCCATCATCTCGTCGCCCATCGTGGCCACGCCCCGGGGATCGATGGTGTACAGCTGGACGTTGGCGCGCGTGGCCGCGGCGATCACGTCGCGGGTGCTCTCGAGGATCGTCGAGGCATCGGCGTTGTTCATGAAGTCGTAGATGTTGTAGTCGATGCCCTCACTGAGGAGCACGACGGCCTTGCGCCGGCCGTGGATGCCCGACAGCCAGTCGGCGAGATTCTTGAGCGTCGACAGGAGCGAGCGCGCGTGGTACGCGCGCTCGAACTCGGCGGGATCGCGGATGGGATCGCCCGTCTGCCGCAGCTCCCGCATGAGCTGGTATTGCTCGATCTTCTCCAGCGTCGCCGAGCGGATTTTGCGCCCGAGGAACTGATCGGTGGCCTCCGTCAACAGTCGCCGGTTGCTCGTGAAGTCCTGGCTCGTCCGGCCGCTGAGCAGCACGACGGCGGCCAGGTCGTTCGACCCGAGATTGCGCTCGATGAACTGCTTCGCCGCCCGGCGCACGCGCACGGTCCGGCGGAAATCGGTGTGCACGTCGTCGAGCACGATGACGTAGAGGCGACCGTCGGGACGGCCGGAGTTGCTGAAGACGTCCGGCTCGACCTGCCGGCCCAGAAACAGCGGCCGGTCCTCGCGCTCGACGGGGATGTTGACGAACGAGAAGGCCGTGACCTGCTGCGGCCGTCCGTCCTCCAGGACCTGGAAGTCTTCCTGGCGCAGGTCCCGCACGAAGTTGCCGTTCGCATCGCGGACGACGGCGTCGACCTCGACGTAGTTGACCTCTGCCCGGAACGTGATGGGCGGCATCTGCGCGTCCGGCGCCACCGCGGTCTGCGACGGGGGGGCGGCCTGTGACGGCCTGAGCGCCGGCGGCGGCTCCTGGCGGGCTTCGGGCGTCTGGACCATCAGCGCGGCCCCGGCCAGGGCCGCCAACACGAGTGGAGTGGCTGGTATTCGCACGTACGTCATCCCGGATGGATCGGAGTCAAGCCGTCACGTCGGCCCATCTGTCAGGCGGCTGGCTTCTCGATTATATGACGCGGCGGCCGGGCCGATGGCCTCATGGGGCTGTGACACCACCGGGAATCGGGAGTCGGGATTCGGGAGTCGGTCCAGCCCGGCACCCAGACGGGGGTGTTGGCAGGGCGGCTGCTCGTGAGCATGGGGATTTCGCTTCGAGGTCTGAGGAGGCTCGAATCCCGAATCCCGACTCCCGAATCCCGGCGGAGATCTACCCCTTGATGACCCCCATCGGCTTGAGTTGTGCGACCCGGGTGCTGAGACCGGCTCCGTCCACGATGGCCACGACGTCCTTCACGTCCTTGTAGGCCTCGGGCATCTCCTCGGCAACGGTCCCCATCCCAGCCGCCATGACGACCACGCCCTGCTGCTCCAACTCCTGAATGAGCGAGCGCCCCCGGACGGCGCGTTTCGCCTCATGACGGCTCATGCGCCGCCCGGCACCGTGGCACGTCGAGCCGAACGTCTCCTCGTACGCCCGTGTCGTCCCGACGAGCACGTACGAGTACCGGCCCATGTCTCCGGGGATCAGCACCGGCTGCCCGACCTCCCGGTACGCGACCGGCGTGCCGGGATGGTGCGGCGGGTAGGCTCGCGTCGCCCCCTTGCGGTGGACGCAGACGCGCCGCTCGACACCGTCGATGGAGAACGTCTCGAACTTGGCGATGTTGTGACACACGTCGTAGACCACGTCGAGGCCGACGCGATGGTGCGGGATCCCGAGGACGGACTGGAAGCTCTCCCGGACCCAGTGGCACATCACCTGCCGGTTGGCGAACGCGAAGTTCGCGGCGGCCGCCATCGCGCCGAGGTAGGCCTGCCCCTCCGGCGAGCGGATGGGTGCGCAGCACAGCTGCCGATCGGGCAGGGAGATGCCGTAGCGTCGCGAGGCCTGGACCATGATCCTGAGGTGGTCTTCGCACACCTGGTGGCCGAGACCCCGCGATCCGCTGTGGATCATCACCGTCACCTGATCGCGCACCAGCCCGAAAGCCTCCGCGACGCGAGCATCGTAGATCTCGGACACGTACTGGATTTCTGCGAAGTGGTTGCCCGATCCGAGCGTGCCGAGTTGGGGCTGGCCCCGCTCCCGGGCGCGCGCCGACACGAGGTCGGGCTTGGCGTGGCGCAGGCAACCGGCCTCCTCGATGTGGTCGAGGTCGGCGGCGAATCCCAACCCGCGCTTCACGGCCCACGCCGCGCCGTGGCCGAGGACGGCCTCCAGGTCCTGCACGGACAGACGGAGATCGCGGCGGCTCGAGCCGACGCCGCTCGGCACGGACTGATGCATGCGCGTCACGATGGCGCGCAGGTGCGGAAGGACGTCGGTGCGGCTCAGACCTGAGCGCAGGAGACGGACCCCTCAATTGATGTCGTAGCCCACGCCTCCGGGCGACACGACGCCGTCTTCCGCGTCCATGGCCGCGACGCCGCCGATGGGAAAGCCGTAACCCCAATGTATGTCGGGCATCGCCAACGACGCGCCCACGATGCCGGGCAGGTGCGCGACGTTGCGGACCTGCTGCAGGCTCTGGTCGCGCCGGATGTCGTCCATCATGGCGTCGTCGGCATAGACGAGTCCGTCGACGCGCATCTGCCCCTCGCGGGGCAGGCGCCAGCGGAAGCGGTCGAGGCGTTCGGGGTCCATGGGATCTCCTTCGCTACCCGGGGCCCGGGATCCGGGATCCGGGATCCGGGCTCAGACGTCGAAGACGACGGTCGCTTCCCAGCGGCCGCCGTGCTCGGTCACGGCCAGCGCATGGTACGTGACCGCCTTGACCAGCACCTTGACGCGGTGTCGGCCTGCGTCGAATGGCTCTCCGACCGTCGTCGCCTCCGCAACCAGAAGGTCGTCCTCGCGACGAAAGGTCACCGTGACCTCCGAGACGAGGCGGCGGCGGCCGTCGAACTGGAACAGGATCTCGCTCAGGAACGCGTGCAGCAGCAGGTCGAGATCCGGTGCCGAACAGGTCACACTCACCGCATCCGCCGCGCGGACCGTGTCGGGATCGACGAGCGTCCCGGTCAGCGCCGCAGCCGCGGCCGCGAACAGGGCCTCGGGACCGTCGGCCCACGCGCGGACGGCGATGTCGGCGGTATGGGGAAGGAACTCGTAGGGCATCGGACGGCCACCACCGCGGGGCCGGTCAAACCTGCGGACATGGTACAGCGTCAAAGTACGTGTGGCCCGCCATCGTATACTGGAAAACAGGGATCAGGGACTGGGCGGCAGGGGACCGGGGCAGGGCGGGGACCAGGGGTCAGGGACCAGGGATCAGGGGCCGATCGCCAAACCCCACTCCCCAACCCCCAATCCCCGCTGAGATTGCAGTTGGAGGAATCCGGAGATGTCCAGAGGAAAGACCACTCTGTTCTACGTGGTGTTGGCAGCCGTCGCGTCGCTCGCGGTCGGGATGGTCATCGCGTCGCGGCTCGACCTCGCGCCTCGGGGAGAGGCCCGGTCGATCGAGCCCCAGGTCGGCTCGAGCCAGCCGGTGACCGGATCGCTCGACTCGCAGGTGTTCCGGACGATTGCCAAGGCCGTGTCGCCCAGCGTCGTGAACATCGCGACGACCGCCAGACGTCAGGTCACCGACCCCTTCGGCGGCGAGAGCCCGTTCGACCGCTTCTTCCAGTTCCCGCAGCCGCGGGGGCGTCAGCCTCGTGAGGAGATCACCCGGTCGGCCGGTACCGGGTTCATCATCAGCAAGGACGGGTACATCCTGACGAACAACCACGTCGTCGAAGGCGCGACGCGAATCGAGGTCGGCCTCTACGGCGAGGAAGACCAGGTGTACCAGGCCAAGATCGTCGGCCGCGACCAGCTGACCGACAGTGCGCTGCTCCAGCTCATCGACAAACCCGCGCAGCCCCTGCCCGAGGCGAAGTTCGGCGACTCGACGAACGTCCAGCCCGGTGACTGGGTGATGGCCATCGGCAATCCGTTCAACCTGGCGCACACGGTGAGCGTCGGCGTCATCAGCGCCCTGGGGCGCCCGCTGCCCGTCGCCGACGGCCGCTACGAAGACGTGTTCCAGACCGACGCCGCCATCAACCCCGGTAATTCGGGCGGACCGCTGCTCAATCTGCGTGGAGAAGTCATCGGGATCAACACGGCCATCTACACCGACGCGGCACGCCAGGGGAACATCGGGATCGGCTTCGCCATTCCCATCAACGCCGTCCGCGAGATTCTGCCAGCCCTGGAAAAAGGCAAGGTCGTGCGGGGGAGGATCGCGGTCGAGGTCCGCGACGTGCCGCGCGACACGCTCGAGGAGTTCGGGCTGAAGGAACGGAAAGGCGCGCTGGTGTCTCGAGTCACCCCGAACGGTCCGGCGGCCAAGGCCGGCCTCGAGCCGGGTGACGTCATCGTCGAGTTCGACGGCAAACCCGTGCCCAACCGGAACGGGCTCGTGAAAATCGTCATGAACACCGCGCCCGGCACGACCGTCCGCATGAAGGTCCTGCGCGAGAAGCAGGAGCGGACGCTCTCCGTCACCGTCGAGGAATTGAATCTCGAAGCCGAGTCAGAAGGCGGTGCTGGCGAGACCGAGGACGTGTCCACAGGCGGGTTCGGCCTGTCGCTCTCCCCGTTGGGCGCGGACATGGCCCGCCGGCTGCAGGTGCCCTCGGGCCAGCGCGGCGTGCTGATCAGCGACGTGGAGCCGGATGGCCCGGCGGCACGGGCGGGTATCCGTCCCGGCGACGTGATTCTCGAGATCAACCGTCAGCCCGTGGAAAGCGTGGCGGACGCCAGCCGCGCACTCCAGGCCATCCGCTCTGGCGGACTCGCGGGGTTCCTGATTTCACGGCAGGGCGACGAGACGTTCGTTCCCGTCACGAAGCAGTAGCGAGGCTGCGCCTCTGTCCGCCGAGTCCAGTGCGGCGCGGGGGATGTCCTCCAACTGCCGGGCGCTCGTCGTCGATCGCATCCGGCAGCGGGGCCCCCTCACCGTCGCCGATTTCATGGCGCTCGCGCTCTATGCGCCGGGCGCCGGCTACTACGCCCGTGCGGTCCAGCGTTCCGGCCGCACGGGCGATTTCTTTACGAGCGTCGACGCGGGCCCCTGGTTCGGCCGTCTCCTCGCCGCGCGCTTCGGTGCCTGGCTGCAGGAACTGGAGGATCGAGGTGGGTCGGACCACTGGGACCTCGTCGAGGCCGGGGCTGGCAACGGACGGCTGTCGCGCGACGTCCTCGATGCCCTGTCGGCGTCGCATCCCGACCTCTATCGGCGCACCACGCTCCACCTGGTCGAACGCAGCGAGGCCGCGCGCGCGGCCCAGGCAGTGACGCTCTCTGGCCATGCGGCCCTGCTGGGCCGCACGGGCCCGGCGTTCCCGGCCAGGGTCGCCGGGATCATCTACGCCAACGAGCTTCTGGATGCCTTCCCCGTGCACGTCGTGTCCGGCACAGAGGGCGGGCTCGCCGAAATCTACGTCGATGCACTGGCCGACGGCCGGCTGGTCGAGCGGCAGGGCCCACCATCCACACCCGCGCTCGCGACCTACCTGAACCGGTTGGGTGTGACGCTCGCCCCGGGCCACCGCGGCGAGATCAATCTCGAAGCCCTGACGTGGATGCGCGACACGGCATCGCGGCTGTCACGCGGGTATCTGGTGCTCATCGACTACGGTCACGACGCAGCCAGCCTGTACTCGCCGGAGCGGCCGGCCGGAACGCTCGCCACCTTCCATCGGCACCTGATTGACGCCCCTGGCGGCGATCCGGGCACGCCGGCGTGGCTGGCGGACCCGGGGGACCGGGATCTGACGGCGCACGTGGACCTGACGTCCATCCGCCGCGAGGCCGAGGCGGCGGGCCTGGAAACGGTCACCGTCGAGGATCAGACGCGGTTCCTGCTCGGAATCGCCGAGCAGCAACCCGCGATCCTCGCGGCCCTGGCTGGTTCCGCACACCTGCACGATCGGCTCGCGCTGAAGACGCTGCTGGTGCCGGGCGGACTGGGCACCACGCACAAGGTGATGGTGTTCAGGAGGACGCGCTGCTCCCCTACCGCTTCGCGAA
Organism: uncultured Vicinamibacterales bacterium; assembly: GCA_964481395.1. Taxonomy (GTDB): domain Bacteria; phylum Acidobacteriota; class Vicinamibacteria; order Vicinamibacterales; family JAKQTR01; genus JBFMFH01. The sequence goes on along the minus strand of CAYZYG010000073.1, from coordinate 9,574 downwards.
CCTGAGGTTCCGGACGCGGCCTGCGGAGATGCGCAGACCCTCGACGCGTCCGGCGGCGTCCCGCGTGAACCGCACGGTGTTGCCGTCCATGAGGAACGCGTCCCGGAACACAGGCGTCAGCGTTTCGCGCTGCGCCGGCCGCGCACGCATCTTCAGCGCGTCGCCGTCCACGTAAAACGTGTAGACCAGACCGCCGAGTTCCGGGCACACGTAATCGCCCGCGTACCCGGCGAGCTGCGCCGGCGTGGGCGCGAACGGCTGTTCGCGCTCCCATACGCGCGGCTTGGAGCGCCCGCCATCGCTCTCCGTGATGCGCGTCGCACCGCCGCCCGCCGGCGTCTCGACCGTGTACGTCCGCGCGCCGGATTCGACCGAGAGCACCGTCGGGCCGGTCGGAATCAGCGTCGCGCCGCCCACGCGAAGAGCCTGGGCCTTCTCGTCCCAGGCCACGCCGATCACCGCATCGCTCAGCCTCTCGCGATAGACGCCGGCCAGCGTCTTGAACGACGCGCTCGGCACGTCAGCCGGCTTCACCCTGGGCACGTCCCCGAGCTTGCCGGCGAGGAACAGATCCGCGATCTGGTGGGCGTACCCGCTCGGGTTCACGCCGGTCGTGTTGCAGAGCACCGCCACCGACAGCCGCTCGTCGGGCCAGCGCGCCAGGAACGTCTGGTAGCCCGCCGTCGATCCGCCGTGGCTGACTTCTCGGACGCCCCGGTACCTGGTCACCGTGAGCCCCTGGGCGTATTCGTTCACGAACCCGTCGTTGAGGACGCCGCGGGTTTCCAGCCGCTCGACCATCTCGCGGCCGCCGACCTTGGGATTGTCGAGATTCTCGTTCCAGCGCAGGGCGTCGCCGACGGTGAAGAGCAGGCCGCCATTGCCGACGACGTCGGTGAGGGACATGAGCGTCCGGAACTCGCCGTTCGCCAGGCGCCGGTAGGCGGTCGCGCGGTCTTCGACGATCTCCGTGAAGTCGTCGCGCCACTGGGTGCGCGTCATGCCGAGCGGCCTGAACAGCCGCTCCTGGCAGAACTCGTCGAACGTCTTCCCGGAGACTCGTGCGACGACGACGCTGAGCAGCGTGAAGGCCGTGTTGTTGTAGAGGTACTCGTCGCCGGGCTTGAAGTTGAGCTCCGTGTAGGCACTGACCAGTTCCAGGATCTCGTCCACCGTGTGCACCACGCGCGTGGCAGGCCGGCCCGCGAAGCCGAGCATCGGCCATTGGCTTCTCAGGCCGCTCGTGTGGTTCAGGAAGTGGCGGATGAGGATGGGCGTGCCGAAGTCCGGCAGTTCCGGCACGTACTTCCGCACAGGATCGTCGATCGACAGCTTGCCGTCCAGCGCGAGCAGCGTGATTGCCGCCGCCGTGAACTGCTTGGCCACCGACCCCGACTCGAAGATCGTATCCGGCCGGATCCTGACGCCGTACTCGAGGTTGGCCATGCCGTACCCGGCACGGTGCACGACCCGCCCGTGCTGGGACACGCCCACGGCGCACCCCGGCGAATCGGGGCGATCCCATCGTTCGAACATCTTGTCGATGGCCGCGCCGCGGTCCTCCGGCGCCGTCTGAGCCTGGGCCAGCATCGGCACGCCGCACGTCCAGACGAGCAGCGATGCCCCCACGATGACAAGGGTCTTCCGCATGGCCACGCTTCTCCTTCCGTGCGGGCGCCTCCGCGCGCCCGCGATCCGCCCCAGTCCACCGCGTCGAGACGGGTGCGGGCGCATGATACCCCACTCCCGGGCGGGACGCCCCGTGAGAGAATGAGGCGGTGCACGCCGCGACGTTGGAACGGGAAATCAAGCTGCGGTTCGACTCTCCGGACGCCGCCCGACAGGCCATCGCGTCGACGGGCGCCCGCCCGCACGCCCCACGCCGGCTGCAGGACGACAGCCTCTTCGATACGGACGAAGGCGCGCTTCGCCAGCAACGGTCCCTCCTGCGGCTGCGTCTCGACGGCGATCGAAGCGTCCTGACCTTCAAGGGACCGGTCCAGCCTGGACCGATGAAGCTCCGGGAGGAAATCGAAACAGCCGTGGGAGACGGTCAACTCCTGCGCCGCGTCCTCGAACGTCTCGGCTTCCGGGCGTGGTTCCGTTACCAGAAGTACCGCGAAGAGTACGCCGCCCGAGGGGTCGTCATCGCCGTCGACGAAACGCCCGTCGGCACCTTCGTGGAACTCGAAGGCGAGGAGTCGGCGATTGGGGACACCGCGGCGGCCCTCGGGCGGGGCCCGGCCGACTACATCCTCGACTCGTACTACGGCCTCTTCCAGAAGCACCGTGAAGCCCTGGGGTTCACGGGTCCGGACATGGTGTTCGACGATCCGGGACGGCAGGCGTGACGCACTCCGGTCCGGCCCCGCAGGCCCCGGCTCCGCCGTGGCCGGCGATGCTGCTCACCGCAGGGCTCGGCACGCGGTTGCGTCCGCTGACGCGCCTGTCGGCCAAACCTGCCCTGCCGGTGGCCGGCCAGCCGCTGGTCGGACGCATTCTCCGCTGGCTCGCCAGCGCGGGAGTCACCGACGCCGTGCTCAATCTGCACCATCTTCCGGCCACCATCACCGCGGCGGCCGGCGGCGGACAGGCGCACGGTCTGCGCGTGCGGTATTCGTGGGAACCTCTGCTCCTCGGCAGTGCGGGAGGGCCCGCCCGTGCGCTGCCGCTCCTGGACGCGCCGCGCTTCTACCTCATCAACGGTGATACGCTCACCGACCTCGATCTCGCCGCGATGGCAGCGGCGCACGCGGCGTCCGGGGCGCTCGCCACGCTGGCGCTCGTGCCCAACTCTGACCCCGCTCACTACGGCGGGGTTTCGGTCGACGACCGCGGCCTGGTCACCGGATTCTGCCCCAAGGGACCCGCGAACCGCGGCCTCCACTTCATCGGCGTCCAGATCGTGGAGGCTGAGGTCTTTTCCGGTGTCGATCCCGGCGCGCCGAGCCAGACCATCGGCGGCGTGTACGACGACCTGATCGCGCGCAGCCCGGGCAGCGTACGGGCGTTCCTGAGCCGCGCCTCATTCCGGGACATCGGCACCGCAGCCGATTACCTCGCCACGTGCCTGGATCTGGGCCGCGCGCCGAGCGGATCGAGCGGCCTCATCGACGAGAGCGCCGCGGTCGGCCCCGGCGCCGTCCTCTCGCGCTCCGTCATCTGGCCCGGGGCCCGGATTGGTTCAGGCGCATGCCTCGACGACTGCATCGTCGCCGGCGGGGCGGTGGTGCCCGCGGGTGCGCAATACACCCGATGCGTGATCCGACCGGTGTCGACCGAACGGGATTCGTTCGAACGCGAGGTCGGCGCGCTGCTCGTGTCTCCTCTCGACGTCAGCCGGCCACGGCCGGCACAGGACTGAGCCATGACGACCCTCAAGTCAACGCCCGACACGCCACTGCCCGAGCCCGTCCTCGCCTACCTCAGCCGGGAGAGCCTCGACGACGGCCGGGCGATCGTGCTGCCCCTGACGGGCGATGCCTCGGACCGGCGGTACTTCCGGGTGATCCGGCCGGGCCACTCGTCCGTGGTGCTCGCGCTTCACAGCCAGCCGTTCGACATGGGGTCATTGCCGTTCGTCAACGTCGCGCGGCTCCTCGCCGAGATTCCCGTGCCGGTTCCCGCGGTGCTCGGGCACGCCGAGGATCTGGGCATCCTGGTGCAGCAGGATCTGGGCGACGTCACGCTGCAGGCCCACCTCGGGGCCGCGCCGCCGGCCGAGCACGCCGCGCTGTACCGGCAGGCGATCGGCTTCATCGACGCCCTCCAGCGGCGGGGTCGCGACTTGGCGGCCGATCGGTACCTGCCCTACTCGGTGGCGTTCGACGTGCCGAAGCTGACCTGGGAACTGGAGTTCTTCGTCAAGCACTTCGTCGTCGCGTATCGCGGCGGTGACGTCACGGAGGCCGCGCGCGGCGCGCTGGCCGAGGAATGGGCCGCGATCGCGGGCGAACTCGCGGCCGAGCCGCGGGTGCTCTGCCACCGCGACTATCACAGCCGCAACCTCATGCTCCTGGGCGACCGCCTCTACATCATCGACTTCCAGGACGCGCGCATGGGCCCGGACACCTACGATCTCGTGTCGCTGCTCCGGGACTCGTACGTCGACGTCCGCGACGAGGATCTCGAGGACTACGTCGCGTACTTCCTGGCGCTGCAAGGCCGGGCGTCGTCGGGCGAGGCGGGGCGGGAGTTCCGCCGGCGGTTCGACCTGATGTCGCTCCAGCGGAACCTCAAGGCGCTCGGCACGTTCGGGTACCAGACGGCCGTGCGCCGCAACCCGGTCTACATCCAGTACATCCCTCGAACGCTGCGTCACGCGCGCGCCAACCTTCTGAAGTACGACCGGTTCGGACGGCTGCACGCGATCCTGGCCACCGCAGTGCCCGAGCTGCGCTGAGTGGTGAGCGGCGGCACCCGCGTCCGGCTGCACGCTTCGGCTACAATAGGGGTTTCCGATCCTTCACGAGGAGCATGTCCGTGTTGTTCGGTGTGTCGACCCAGCTCTATCACGGCCAGCGGCTGCAGGCGCACCACCTGGACGAGATCGCGGCGCACGGCTTCGGCGCACTCGAGATCGTCGCCACCCGGTCCCACGTCGACTACCACGACCCTCGGGCGCTGGACGACCTGGCCGGCTGGATGACCGCGCGCCGTCTGCGGCTGCACGCCATCCACGCGCCCATCACCGACCGGTTCGAACACGGCCGCTGGGGCCGGGCCTTCAGCACCGCCTCGTCCGTGAAGGAGGAGCGGGCGCTCGCCCTGACCGAGATCGCCGCGGCGCTGGAGCTGGCTCGCCGGCTCCCCACGAACGTCCTCGTCGTCCATGTCGGGCTGCCGGGCAACCATCCGGATGCCGCGTCCGACACGCGCGAGGCAGCCGTGCGCAGCCTCACGGAGATCGTGGCGCTCGCCGCCCCGCTGGGCGTCCGCGTCGCCCTCGAGGTCATCCCGAACGCGCTGTCGACGCCGGACTCGCTCGTCCGGATGGTCGAAAACGATCTCGACCTCCCCGATGTCGGCGTGTGCCTCGACTTCGGGCACGCCAACATCATGGGAGACCCGATCGACGCCGTCGAAACGCTCTCGGGGTTGCTGGCCACCACGCACGTGCACGACAACGGCGGACGCGAAGACGAGCATCTGCTGCCGTTCGAAGGCACGGTCCCCTGGCCTGGCGTGGTCACGGCGCTGCAGAAGGTCGGCTACGACGGCCTGATGATGCTCGAGATCTCAGGCCGTGGCGACACGAACGCCACGCTCGAGCGGGCGGTACGCGCCGCGGCTCGGATCGAGGAACTGGCAGGGAGCTGGACATGACACACCCCGAACGTCTCGCCTACATCGAGGACATCGCCCGCCACGACGGCCAGCAGGTCGTCATTCGGGGATGGCTGCACAACCGGCGGTCCGGCGGGAAGATCCACTTCCTCACGGTCCGCGACGGGAGCGGCTTCATTCAGTGCGTGATGTCGAAGGCCACGGTCGACGACGACACGTTCCGCCGCGCGGACCATCTCACCCAGGAAACCTCGCTCATCATCGGCGGCGCGGTCCGGGCCGACTCGCGGGCCCCGGGGGGATACGAAATCGACGTGAGCCGCCTCGAGGTGGTCAGCCCTGCCGCCGAGTACCCCATCACGCCGAAGGAGCACGGGGTCGACTACCTCCTCGACCGACGTCATCTGTGGATCCGGACCGAGCGCCAGCACGCAATCCTGCGCATCCGGCACGAGGTCATCGCGGCCGTCCGGTCCTACCTCGACGACCAGGGATTCATCCTCGCCGACACGCCGATCTTCACGCCGGCGGCGTGCGAGGGCACGACCACCCTCTTCCCGGTGCAGTATTTCGACGACGCAACGGCCTACCTGACCCAGAGCGGGCAGCTGTACAACGAGGCCAACGCCATGGCGCTGGGACGGGTCTACTGCTTCGGCCCGACGTTCCGCGCGGAGAAATCCAAGACGCGCCGCCACCTGACCGAGTTCTGGATGGTCGAGCCCGAGGTGGCCTGGGCCACGCTGGACGACGTCGTCGAGCTGGCCGAGGGCCTGGTCTGCGCCGTCGTGCAGCGCGTCCTGGAGCGCCGGCGCCGGGAACTCCAGAAGCTCGAGCGCGACATCTCGAAGCTCGAACAGGTGCGTGCCCCGTTCCCCCGCATCACGTACGACGAGGCGGTGCGGATGCTCAACGAGAAGGGACAGCCCTTCGAGTGGGGCGGGGACTTCGGCGCGCCGGACGAGACCGTCCTCGCCAACAGCTTCGATCGGCCCGTGGCCGTCACCCGCTACCCGTCGAACATCAAGGCGTTCTACATGGAGCCGGACCCCGAGCGCCCGGAGGTGGCGCTCTGCGTCGACGTGCTCGCGCCCGAAGGGTACGGGGAGATCATCGGCGGGAGCCAGCGTATCGCCAGCTACGAGCTGCTCATGCAACGCATCCGCGAGCACGAGCTGCCGCCGGAGGCGTTCGAGTGGTACCTGGATCTGCGCCGGTTCGGTACCGTGCCGCACGGCGGCTTCGGCATGGGCATCGAGCGCGTGGTGAGCTGGATCTGCGGCCTCGACCACCTGCGCGAAGCGGTGCCGTATCCGAGGATGCTGTATCGGCTGTATCCCTAACAGGGGCCGGGGATCGGGGACCGGGGACCAGTTCTGGGGAGGAACGTCGGTCCGTGTCGAGCGCCTGGCCCCCTAATCCCTCCCAGTCGCCTGACGCCCGTCGCCTGACGCCTGATGAAGATCGGCTTCGTTTCCCTCGGCTGCCCGAAGAACCTCGTCGACTCCGAGGTCATGATCGGGCTCGTCCAGCAGGACGGTCACGACGTCACGCCCGACGCCGCCGAGGCCGACGTGCTGGTGGTCAACACCTGCGCGTTCATCGACTCGGCCAAGCAGGAATCGGTCGATGCCATTCTCGAACTCGCCGCGCTCAAGAGAACCGGCCGGTGCAAGACACTGGTGGTGACCGGATGCCTGGCCGAGCGGTACCGGGCCGAGCTGCGCGAGCAGATTCCGGAAATCGACACCGTCCTCGGCACGGGCGAGATTCCGTCCATCGTCGGTGCGGTGAAGGGCTCCAGCGTCCCGGACGCGGTACCGGTTCGCCTGGTCCGGAAAGGGGCCCTGGCGCCCGCGCCGCCGCTGCCCGACTATCTCTACGACGCCGACACGCCACGGACGCTCGTCACCCCCGGCCACTACGCGTACATCAAGGTCGCGGAAGGCTGCGACTACGCGTGCGCGTTCTGCATCATTCCCACCCTCCGGGGGCACTACCGCAGCCGACCGTCGGCGTCGATCCTGGCCGAGGCCCGGCGCCTCGCCGAACGGGGCGTGAAGGAACTCCTGCTGATTTCGCAGGACACGACGTTCTACGGAGTGGATCGCGGTGAACGCGGCGCACTGGCCCGGCTGCTTCGGGATCTCGATCGGGTGGACGGCCTGAAGTGGATCCGCCTCCTGTACCTCTATCCCACCACCATCGGCGACGATGTGCTCGACGCCATGGCCGAGTGCGAGCACGTGTGCCGGTACGTCGACCTTCCCCTCCAGCACGCCTCCGATGCCGTGCTCAGGCGGATGAAGCGGCCCGGGACCGGGGCCTCGTACCGTCGCCTGCTGGACCGTGTGCGCCGCCGCGTGCCGGGCGTCGCCCTGCGGACCACCTTCATCGTCGGCTTCCCAGGCGAGACCCAGGCCGAGTTCGACGAGTTGAAGTCCTTCGTGTCGGACGTCGGGTTCGACCACGTCGGCGTGTTCACGTACTCCCACGAGGAAGGCACGAGCGCGCACGCGCTGCCCGACACTGTACCGGCTGGGGTCAAGTCCCGCCGCCGGACGACGCTCATGAACCTGCAGCGACGGCTGGTGTCGCGCGCCCAGCGCGGGATGGTCGGCCGGCGCGTGCGGGTCCTGATCGACGGGCCGTCACCCGAGCACGGTCTGGTCCACCGCGGACGGCTGGAGACCCAGGCCCCGGACATCGACTCCTGCGTCTACCTGACCGACGTCGAGGCGAACGCCTGCGAGCCGGGGACCTTCGTGGACGGCACGGTCGTCGACGCCCGGGGGTACGACCTTGTCGTGCGGCCGTTGCCGGGACCGGAGGCCGGGTGATATACTTACGTACTTCGGAAGTTTCACTTGGAACTCTGAAGTGGGCTCGGTGCCCACTTTTTGCGTTTCAGGGGCAGTAGGCGTGGCCAACGAGAGCAGTCCGGGAATTCCGATCGACCGCATCCGCGAGCTGGCGGCCCGTGTGGCGGCCTCGCGGGGGCTCGAGATCTTCGACGTGCAGTTCCGGCGCGAGTCGCGCGGCTGGATCCTGCGCGTCTACCTCGACCGGCCGGGTGCACCGGTGCACGCGGGCAAGGCCGGGACGGCGGCTGGCGACGGCGTGACGATCGAAGACTGCCAGCGGACGAGCGAGGACCTGGGCACGCTGATCGAGGTGGAGGATCTCATCGCCCAGCAGTACACCCTGGAGGTGTCCTCGCCCGGGCTCGATCGGCCGCTTCGGGGCCCCGACGACTACCGGCGGTTCGCCGGGTGCCTCGTGAAACTCGTGCTCTCGGAAGCGGTGGACGGCCTCATGCACGTCGAGGGCCGGCTGCAGGGCATGGACGGTGACGATGTGCTGGTCGCGGTGGGACGGGAACGGGTGCGGCGCATTCCGCATCGGCTGATCTCGCGCGCCCGGTTGGAAGTGGAGTTCTGAGCATGGCAGGCCCGAGCAATCCCGTTCAGCAGACCATCGAAGCCCTGGCCAAGGAGCGGGGCATCGATCCCGAAGTCGTGGTCGCCGCGATCGAAGACGCCGTCGTGACCGCGTCGCGGCGCGTGTTCAAGGACGGCGAAAACCTGAAGGCCCGCTTCAACATGGACACGGGCCAGGTGGAACTCGTCTCGGTCAAGCTGGTCGTCAACGAGGTCACGACGCCGGCAACCGAGATCTCCCTCGAGGACGCGCGGGCGATCTACCGGAACGCGTACGGCGACGAGGTGGCGAACAGCGTCGATGCCGGAGACGAGATGGAGTTCCCGAAGCCGACCGATCAGTTCGGCCGGATCGCAGCGCAGACGGCCAAGCAGGTCATCTTCCAGAAGGTCCGTGAGGCCGAGCGCGAGCACATCTCCGCCGAGTACAGCCAGCGGATCGGCGAGGTGCTGACGGGCACCGTGAAGCGCTTCGAGAACGGCGACATCATCATGGAGATCGGCCGCATCGAGGCCGTCCTCCCCCGCCGCGAACAGTCCCGCGCGGAGAGCTACGCCCCCGGCGACCGGGTGCGGGCCGTCATCCGCGATGTCAAGGACCCCAAGAAGGCCATCAAGGGTCCCCAGATCGAGCTGTCGCGCACGGATCCGGCCCTGCTCGTCAAGCTGTTCGAACAGGAGGTCCCCGAGATCTACGACGGCACCGTGCTCATCAAGGGAGCCGTTCGCGAGGCCGGCGACCGGGCGAAAGTGGCCGTCTACTCCCGGGAACGGGACGTGGATCCGGTCGGCGCCTGCGTGGGCATGAAGGGCACGCGGGTTCAGGCCATCATTCGCGAGCTGCGCGG
>CAYZYG010000072.1:0-26859 GCA_964481395.1 uncultured Vicinamibacterales bacterium | reverse complement strand
CCGGGATCGAACCGGTGACCTCCTGAATGCCATTCAGGCGCGCTCCCAGCTGCGCCACAGGCCCACGTTCAGCAGAATCCCTATTGTAGCAAAGTCACGCCCCGCGGGCGAGCGCCGGGGCACGGCGCCGCGCTTCATCCGGCGGACCCGAACCGGCGGCTAGTCCGTCGACGAGCGATTTCGGCAGTCGTTCCGGTGCTGTCAGGCCTGAGCGCTCGGCGAGCGGGCACTATCTGACGCCCGAACGCAATACGGAGCGGACCGGGGAGGTCGAGGCTTTCAGTACTCCAGGAACATGCGCTGGATGTCCGCCGGATCGGACGTTCTGGTGAGCGCCAGCATCAGCAGGATGCGGGCCTTCACCGGCAGGAGATCCTCGCCGCCGATCGTCCGGCGCCGGGAGCTGGGAGCTTGAGCCGGGTTCGTTCCCGCCCCGCGCGCCGGCTGTGGACTGGCGGCGGTCCCGGCGGGCGGACCGACACGTCGCGTGCCGGACACGCGGCCGCTGCCCGTGCGCGTGGTGACCACGACCGCCACGCCCTTCTCCGCGGCGTAGGCCAGGCCTTCGCCCTGCGAGCCACTGGTCGCGCCGGCACCCGCGCCGGCGACGATGAGACCCTTCGCGCCGAAATCCACGGCGGCCTTGATGAGATCGCCGGAGGCCCCCTGGTAGGTCAGGATGACGTCGACGCGCGGCAGGGCCTCGATAGCGGCGACGTCGAACTCGCTGCGCGCGGTGTGCCGCTTGAGCGGCGACCGGTAGAACACCACACGGTCGGCATCGACCGTGCCGAGAATGCCTGCCGGACGGCTCTGGAACGTCTGGAGGCGCAACGCGTCTGTCTTGGTCACTTCCCGCGCCGAGTTGATCTCGTCGTTCAGCACCACCAGCACGCCCATGCCGCGGGCGCCGGCATCCGCGGCGACACGGATCGCTTCGAGCAGGTTTGCGGCGCCCTCGTAGCCGACGGTGCTGGGATTGCGCATTGAACCCACGACGACCACGGGGCGTTCGTCCCTGACGGTCAGGTGGAGGAAGTACGCGAGCTCCTCGAGCGTGTCGGTCCCGCTCGTCACGACCACCCCGGCGAGGTCCCGTTCAGCCGCAAACAGGGTGTTCAGCCGCCGTGCGAGCGCGAGCCACTGGTCGAGCGTCAGGGCACTGCTCGCGGTGTTCGCGAACTGCTCGGCTTCGAGCCGCGCGTACTGCTGCACCGTCGGAAGGAGCGCGACCAGATCGTCCGCGGTCAGGCGTCCGCCGGTTCGATTCGAGATCGTGCCGCCGGTGGCGACGAGGCGCACGCGCGGAGCATCCTGGGCGGCGGCTGGCCGTGGGGCAGCCGCCGCGGCGGCCAGCATGACGCACACGAGGAGCAGTCGGATGATGCGCATGAGAGGTGACTCCGGGGGGCGCTCAGGCGGTCTGTCCGCTGGGAACCCGGTGGGCCAGCGTCAGCCAGCGCTCGAGGCGCGTGGCGGCCTCATCCGGCGTGGTCCCGTAGAACGGCATGAGCGCCGATGGCATCCCGGGCCGGCGGGCGATCTGCGCGCGCCAGCGATCGGCTCGGACGGGAGAGGTCTCGATGACGTACACCTGGCCACCGATGGTTCGCTCGAACGTCTGGGTTACCGATGCCATGTCATGCCGCCCGCCGCCGCCGTCGCGTGATGAAAAAGCGTCAGACGATTCTACGCGTCCTGCCACCACGATCAAGCGAAGGGACACGCGAAAATCCATTCCACACTCGCACACGTCACGGAGACGTTGTCCCGTCTGACGTCGCAGACAGCTCTGTCGGTTCGTGCACAGCTTTTCCACGACCGCATCAACAGGTTTTCCACATTTGTGCCCGAAGGCTCCATGCGCGAGGGCCGGCTCGAGCCGGCTCGGAGCTTGACGGGGATCCGACCCGAGGCTTACGTTAGGTGGCGACCGACACGTCACATGCCATCTCGATCCCGGTTTCGCGCGTGCTGGTGCTCGCTGTCGCTCGTCGTGGCGCTGGCTGGCTCAGATCCTTGGCGCGCCCGCGCCGAGGCCCAGTCCGGCAACGGCGCGCCGGGTTCCCTCGTGCCATCCGAGGCGGCAGTTGCCCGAGAGCGAGCGTCCGGTGCCCAGGAGCCGTCGCTCGCATTCCGACTGTTCCTGAAGGACGGGACGCCCGTCGTGACGCTTGGCGAGTACACGCGGGCGGCGGGGCGCGTGACCTTCACCCTGCCGATCGGTACGCTGGAGGTTCCCGCCTCACTGCAGCTCGTCAGTCTGCCCGAGCAGGTCGTCGACTGGGAACGGACCAGTCGCTACACGGATGCGGTGCGCGCGAAGCGGTACGCGGCGACCCGCGGCGAGGCCGACTTCACGGCCCTGACGATTGAAGCCGCGCGGGCGCTCACGGAGGTGGCGATCTCGGCGGATCCGGCGCGCAGGCTCGCCATCGCCGAACAGGCCCGCCGCCGCCTCGTCGACTGGCCGAGAACGCACTTTGCCTACCGGGCCGAGGACGTCCGCGAACTGGCGCTGCTCATCGACGAGACCATCGCCGGCATTCGCGCGGATCTGGGCGAGCAGAGCTTCAGTTTCGATCTGGTCGCGATGACCGAGCCCCCATCGGAGCCAATCCTCCCGGAGCCGACCCTCCAGGAATCGATCGGCGCCGCGATGGCGGTCGCGACGCTCTCGGACGTTCCCACAGAACGCATGCCGCTGCAGCAGGCTATCCTCGCGGTCCTGGAGTCCGGCCGGGCGAATCTGCCCCGCGGCTGGGCGGCCGACGGGCGGCGGGCGCTCGAAGCGTCGCTCCGGGCAGACCAGCGCATCGATCTGCGGTACGCGCAGCTCGTGAAGTCGGCGCTCGACACGGCGGCATCGCGGGCGGATCGACACGATGTCGAGGGCCTCAGCCGGCTGCTCGACGAGGTCCGGCGTGAAGACGCGAGGCTCGGACACGAGCGGCCCGGCCAGATGACGTCGCTCGTGGCGACGATCGAGTCCTACTCGCGAATCGCCGCGCGCAGGCGGACCGAACAGCAGCGCCTCGCCGCCCGCGCCGCTGAGCACCAGGCATATCGGGACGGAACGTCTCGTGTCATCTCGGGCCTTCGCGAATTCGAGCGGGACCTGACGAGGATTCTGGACGTGCACGCTACCGATCGGAAACGGATGACCGCGCTCGCCGGCGCTCTCGACGCGCACGCCGCGGCGCTCGTTCGGCTGACCGCGCCCGCCGAACTCGTGTCCGCCCACGAGACCCTCCTCACGTCGATCCGGCTGATGCGGGAGGCCGCGCGGCTGCGCCTCGGCAGCCCCGATGCGGATTCCGGAGAGGCCGCCCGCAATGCCTCGGCTGCCGTTGCCGGGTCGCAGCTGCTGCTTGCGAGTGCCCGGACGGCCATCGGCGCGTTTTTCGACGCGCCTCGACATCGGTGATCACGCCGCGGTCCACGCGTCTCATTCGTGTCCGCGGTCTTCAGGCGTTCCGCCGGGCAATCCAGCGTCTCGTCGGGGAGCCCGCGCCGCCCGATGCGCGTCCGGCGGCCGTGATCGTCCCGTCGCGGTCCGCCGCCGAACAGCTCGGCCGGGCCATCGCGCGCGTCCCGCTGCCGTCCAGTCCCGTTGCGATCGCGCCGGAGTTGCTGACGAGGGAGGAGTGGTTCGAGCGCCTGTGCCGCTGGGGCGGCGTTCCTCCACTGCTCGCGGCTCACGAGCGGGAGATTCTCCTCGAGGCCTCGGCGCGGGACGCGCGGGAAGCGGGATTCGCGCCACCTTTCCGCCTGCGGCCAGGACTCGTGTCGGACATGCTCGCGTTCTACGACGCCATGAGGCGCCACGGACGGAGTCACGGTGACCTGGACCGCGTGGCCGGTGAGGTCTTCGCGCCGGACGTCGAAACCGATGGCGGTGCCGCGCGCCTCTTCGAGCAGGCCCAGTTCCTCGCCGAGGCGTTCCGCCGGTACGAGTCGCGCCTCGCCGGCGCAGGCCGGATGGACGAGCACCGTGCACGGGAACGGGTGCTGGCGTCGCCCGCCTCGCCGTTTCGGCACGTCATCGTGGCGGTCGGGGACTCGACGTTCGACACCGGGGGGCTCTGGCCTGCCGACTTCGATCTGCTCACCCGCCTCAACGGGCTCGAGCGCGTCGACGTCGTGGCCACGGACGCACGCCTGGCTGCAGGCCTCCTGCCCAGATTGCGGCGATGGCTGCCGGAGATGGCCGAGGAGCTGGATCCGGCTCCTCCAACCAGGATGCCTGTCCTGACCGTGAGCGCCGACAGTCCCAATCGTGTGTACATGCTGTACCGCGACCGGGAGGAGGAGGTCGCGTCGGTGGCCGGGCTCGTCACGAGGGCGGCGCGGCGCGGCAGCGCGGGCGCCGAACGGGCCGGAATCGTGTTCCGTCGGCCGCTGCCGTACGTGTACCTGACAGCGCGGGTCTTCGAGGCGACAGGCCAGCCCTACGACGCCTTCGATGCGCTGCCGCTTGCGGCGGAGCCGTACGCCGCCGCGTTGGACGTCGTGATCGCCTGCGTGGAGGAGGGGTTCCGCCGCGAGGCGCTGCTGGCCGTGCTCAGGTCTCCCCACTTCGCCTGCGCTGCTGGAGGGCGCCCGGTGCCGCCCCATGCAGCGGCCAGCCTTGACCGCGCGCTTTCCGAGGCCCGCTACCTTGGAGAGGCCGAGAGGCTGATCGCCCTGGCCGGGACATGGGTCGAAGCGGACGCATCGGGCGAGGCGGGGTCTGCGAGCCTCGCCACTGCGGCGCAGGCGGCGGTGGATGTCGCCCGCGCCCTGGCGCCCGTGGCCGGAGAGGTGCACCCGTCCGCGCACGTGACGGCGCTTCTGCGATTCCTGGATCGCTTCGAGGTGACGCCGGCCCCGGATGTGGCGAGGGACGAGCGGCACGTGCGTGCGCGCGCCGCTGTACGGCAAACGCTCCTGGCGCTGGATGACGCCTACAGGACCTGGCACGAAGGTCGGTGCGCCTTTGCCGACACGGCATCGCGCATCCGCCGGGTCATCGAGCAGCAGACCTTCTCACCACGTGTCGGGGGCGACGGCGTTCTGGTGCTCGACGCCGCGGCGGCCCGGTTCGCCGATCTCGACAGGCTCTTCCTTGTCGGGCTCGTCCGGACGGACTGGCCGGACCGCCGCCGGCGCAACATCTTCTTTCCCTCGGCGTTTCTGAAGCACCTCGGATGGCCGGACGACGCCGACTTCCGGGCCGAGGTGCGGGCCGAGTTCGAGGATCTGATCGGTCTGGCGGCTTCACGGGTGTCCGTGTCGGCCTTCCTGCTCGAACACGACGCCATCGTCGAGTCTTCCATGCTGCTCGACGATCTCCGCGACATGAACCTGGCGACGGACATCGAGGAGCCGGCCACGGGAGAGCGGCGACAGGGATGTCACGACCCCGAAGGCGCGCCTGTCGTCTGGCTTCCTGAGGCGGACGCCGCCTGGCGGGAGCTGCGCCCGACACGGACGCCGCCGGAGGATCCGCGCTACCACGGCCGGACCGGCGGGGCTGCGCGGCCGTCGTACCGAGTGAGTGCGATCGATCGCTACCTCGACTGCCCGTTCAAGTACTTCGCGGCCGACGTGCTTCGCCTGGGCGAGGAGCCCGCCGACGAGGAATCGATCGGACCGCGGGGCCTCGGCCAGGCGACGCACGAGGTGCTCCAGCGGTTCTTCGACGCGTGGCAGCGCGCAGGCTGCGGAGCCATCACCCCTGAGAACCTCGCCGATGCCCGATCCCTGTTCGAGGCGGTCGTCGGGGAGGCCGTGGCGGGGCTTGCGCCTGCTGACGCGGCATGGCAGCGGGTGGGGCTGCTCGGCTCACCACTGGACGTCGGCGCTGGCGACATCGTCTTTCAGCATGAGATCGAACGACCGGCCGAGGTCGTTGAGCGGCTGCTCGAGTTCCCGCTCGACGGTGAAACGGTTCTGCGGTCCGGCGATCGCACGCGGAGGATCGAGTTGAAGGCGCGGGCGGATCGCATCGATCTGCTCGGCGGGGGGACCTTCAGGCTGGTGGACTACAAGCTCCGTCGCGCCCCGGCTGCCGGCCGCTCCATCCAGCTCGCAGCCTACGCGGCGGCAGCCCGCGCGAGGCTGGTCGGGTACCGGGGGCGCGACTGGCGGCCGGCTGACGCCGCCTACGTCACCTTCGGCCGGCCGCCCCACGTCCATCCCGCGTCGCGCCAGGCCCGATCGCTCGACGCAGACCTGGCTGCGGCCGAGGGCCGGTTCGTGGCCGCCGTCGAGGGGATCGAGCAGGGTCTGTTCCCGCCCAGACCCGTGACGCGGCGCCTGTGCGCGACGTGCGCGTACGCGGGCGTCTGCCGCAAGGACTACGTCGATGATGAGTGACCGCCCGCCGGCCGGCGGCGATGACGGGCGGGACGCCAGCCGGCCGGCTCTGGCCGACTGGGCTGCGCGCGAGACGGCCGTCGATCCCCGGCGCAACATCGTGCTCGAGGCGTCGGCCGGAACCGGCAAGACGCGCGTGCTGGTCGATCGCTACGTGCGGCTGACCGCCGCCGGGGTCGATCCGGCGAACATCCTGGCGATCACGTTCACGCGCAAGGCCGCCGCCGAAATGCGGCAGCGCATCGTCGCGCGCATGCGGGAGGAGGCCGGACATCTGCTGGACGCGGCGGATCGACGGGCCGCTGGCGAGCGCCTGGGGGACGTGACGATCAGCACGATCGACGCGTTCTGCCTGGCGCTCCTGCAGGAGTTTCCCCTCGAGGCTGACGTGGATCCCGGCTTCGACGTGGCGGACGAGACGGCGCTGCCGCGGATCGCAGACGAGACCCTCGACCGCGCGATGAGGATTTGCCGGAGCCTGGCGCTGCGCGACAGCGACATCGCCTTGCTGTTTTCGCACCTCGGAGAGCCTCGGCTCCGCGACGGCCTGGCGGCCCTGCTCGATCGGCGGCTCGTTGCGGCAGGTGCGCTGAACCGGGTGCTTCGCGCCACGCCGAGGGACTCGAGCGTGGATGGCGCCTGCGCGCTCTGCGCGCGGCGGCTGAGGGACGTGCTGGACGGCGCGGGGGGCGGGCTGGACCGTTTTCTCGACAGCGGTCCGGTGGCGCATCCCCGCTACGCGGTGCTCGCAGCCGAGGTCCGGGCCCTGGCGTCGGCGAGCCGCGGATCGTGGCACGGTGGAAACGCCGGCCGGCTGAGGGCGCTGGTCGTCCGGCTGGAGGAGTACCTGTTCACGCGGTCCGGCGAGGTGCGACAGCGCGACGCCTATCGCGCGGACGACTATCCCGGAGCCGCGGCGCGCCGGGCACATCGAGCCGACGCATTGCGCCTGGCCCCGCTCGTCGCGGATCTCGTCCGGGGGCTGCGCCGCGATCTCAACGGCATTCTGGCCCGCGCGGTGTGGCGCGTGTTCTCGGTCGCGGTGGAGCAGTACGAGCGCACGCTCGACGCGCGCGGCGTCATCGACTTCGCCGGTCTGCTGGCCCGAGCCCGGGCCCTGCTCCACACGTTGCCCGAGTTCGGGCGCAGCCGGTACCTGCTCGAATCACGGTACCAGCACCTGCTCGTCGACGAATTCCAGGACACGTCGCGGGCGCAGTGGGAGCTGGTGCAGATGCTCGTCCGCACGTGGGGAGAGGGGCTGGGGCTCGACCAGGACATGCCCCTCAGGCCGACGCTGTTCGTGGTCGGCGATCGCAAGCAGTCGATCTACGGGTTCCGGGACGCCGAGGTGGCGGTGCTGGGTGAAGCCACAGGCTTCGTCAGCGGACTTCGACCGGAAGGCGATGTCGGTCTCAGCATCGCCCACAGCTTCCGGTCCGTCCGTCCGCTCCTGGCCTTCACGAACGACCTGTTCACCGATATCGAGAAGGCTCCCGGCCGCGCCGATGCATTCAGGTTCGATTCGTCGGACCGCTTCCCGCTGGAGGGGGCAGCGGCCTCCGATGGCGACGACATCGCGCTGGGGCTGGCAGTGGGATCGAGCGTCCGCGGCACGGCACGCCGCGTTGCCGCAGAGATCGCCCGCCTGGTCGGCACGGTCCTCGTGCGCGATCGCCAGACGGGGCTCCGGCGGCCGGCCGATCCCGCCGACATCGCCGTGCTCTTCAGGACGCGAGAGAGCCACCGCGAGTTCGAGCGGGCGATCGACGCCCGTGGCGTACCGACGTACGTCTACAAGGGACTGGGGTTCTTCGATGCTGACGAAATCCTCGACGTCGTTGCGCTCGTGCGCTTCCTGGCCGACCCGGCCTCGAACCTCCGGGCAGCCGCCCTGCTGCGTTCCCGCATCGCCAGACTGTCGGATCCGGGTATTCAGCGGCTCGCCCCCGGCGTGGCCCGTGCGCTGACCGGTCCGGTCCTGCCGGAGGCGGCCTCGGCGCTCGAGGCCCAGGACGCGCGCGTGTTCGCACAGGTGCGGAAGGGTCTGGGCACGTGGGTGCCGATGGTGGATCGGGTGCCTCCGGCCGAGCTGCTCGACCGCATCCTGGCCGAGACGGGATACGCCGCCGAACTCGAGGGGCCGCGCCGGCTGCAGGCGCGCGAGAACCTGAAGAAGATTCGCGCGCTGGCGCGTCGCCTGCAGAACCGCGGCTACCTGACGATGGCCAGGCTGGCGGGGCATTTCGAACGTATGTCCGCCGGTGACGAGGCAAACGCCATCGTCGATGCGATCGATGCCGTGAGCCTCATGACCGTGCACGCCGCGAAGGGACTCGAATTCCCGATCGTGTTCCTGGTCAACCTCTCGCGCGGGACGGGCGCGCCGAGAGACCCGATTCGCATCGCGCCGGACGAGCCGGCGCCGGACGCCGTCGCGGTCGGGGACTTCCAGGCTGTTTTCGACGATGATGCGCTGGCACGGGACCGGGAAGAGACGAAACGGCTGCTCTACGTCGCCGTGACCCGGGCCCGGGACCGCGTTGTTCTCTCGGCGTCGCTGGAGGGCGGCCGTTTCTCGCCTCGCCGGGGAAGCCTCGGGGACGTACTGCCTGCCGGCGTCCGCGAGGCGATCGAGCGTGCCGGACGCACGTCTGACTGCCGGGTCACCTGGACCGCCGCATCCGGACGCGAGCACGCGTTTGAGGTGTGCCAGGAGGAGCCGTGAGCGACGCGCCGGCCGGTTCCTGGCCTCGACCGGTCGATTCAGGCGCGGCCTCGCGACCGCCAGGGGCGGTCTCCCGTCAGACCCGGCCGTCGGCCCAGGCGCGGGCGCGCGCTTCGGCTTCTTCTCTGGTCTGACCGACCACGAGGACCGAGCGATCGGGCCTGCCGTCGGGCGTTCTGACAACCCAGGCCACCCAGTGCCCGCCCCGTTCCTCGGACTTCACGTCGTACGATCCAGTTGGCATGCGTCCCGCTCCGTGTGCTGTGCGCGGGCCCAGGGCCCGGCGTCTGCTCTTGTTATACCCTACGTGGGCGCCGGCAGGATCGGCGGAAAGATCGTCATTGCCTCGGGTTGATGGCATTCCATACAATCCTAGCGAGGCGGCGCCTCGGACCCTCGAGCCTGGGGCGGTGGCGCAGCCCAACGAGAAACGCGGTGTTGAGTGTGACCCGCCTCTGGCGGGGTGAGACGTCTTGAACGCCGGAGCAAGACGCGGCTCGACAGCGAAGAGGTCGGCTGACACGACGTCGAGGTGCCTCGGATCGCGTCGCGCCGGCGCGGCACGGGACGAAGGAGTGAATCATGGCTATTACGTGTCCGAGCTGCGGGAACGCCCGCAGCTTCCTGGTGAAGACCCTGCAGATGCACGTCGTGCACGTCGAAGGCGCCCGCGTCGAGGTGGCCGAAGAGAACCGGCCGGCGGTCTTCGAGGTCCTGTGCGACGAGTGCGAAGCGACGCTCAGCTTCGGAGATTTCGACGAGGACGTCCGCCGCGAAATCCTCCTCGTGCTCGGGGCCCGCTGACAACCGGGGGCTGGCGCCCCTGGACCGATCGTTTCCGTCCCGCCCGGCCCGCGCAGGTTCCCCCTCTTCTTGACAGGCTCGAGTGGCGTTTTTATCGTACCGGGTGCGGTGTCGAAACGCACTCACTACGACGTGCTCGGCGTGTTGCCGGATGCTTCTGCGGCCGATATCCGCCGCGCGTACCGGCGCCTGGCTCGCCGTCACCATCCCGACGTCTCGCCATCGGCGGATCCCGTGGCGTTCCGCTCCGTGTGCGAGGCGTACGAACTGCTGAGCGACGAAGCGCGGCGGCGCGACTACGACCGCCGGTTGTTGGAGGCGGACAAGAGGGAGCGGGCCGACCGCGTCTCGTGCGGTGACGAGATCGCGATCGACTTCCCGTCTGTGTCCTCCCTGTTCGATCGGGTCTGGTGGGCGTTCGTCGATCAGGCCGAGCGTCCGGTTCCCGTCCGGGCCGAGATCGAACTTTCCCGGGACGAGGCGCTGCACGGGGTGAGAGTGCCGCTGGCCGTGCCGGTGCGGGCCATCTGTCCGCGCTGCGGCGGCAGCGGCGAATGCTGGCTCGATACCTGTGGGCGGTGCGCCGGCCTGGGCGAGCACACCGTGAGGCACCATGTCACGATCGCGCTGCCTCCGGGGCTGCGGGGCGGCGAGCATGTGGCCTTCACGCTGACGGGCGCCGGTGCGCCGGCGACCCCTGTCGAGCTGCGCATCTGCGTCCGATAGACCCTGATCCCTGATCCCCGCTGTCCCCTGTCGCCGGGCACTTCCCCTGTCGCCCGTCGCCTGTCGCCTACCGCCTGATCTCCACCTGCACCGGAATCCGTGCCGGGCTGTTCGGCGCGCCCGCCATGGTCACGGTGACCGTTGCCGCGTACGTTCCCGGCTTCAGGGCGGCCGAATCGATATCGAGTTGCAGCAGACCTGGCGACATGCCTCGATCCGGCGTGAGCCGCAGCCACGCCGCGTCGGTTTCAGCCCTCCAGGCGAGGGGCTGCCGCCCGCTGCCAATCGCGAGGCGCGCTCCTGGCGAACGCTGATTCGCCCCGACGGTCAGCGTCAGACTCGGCGGCGACACGACGAGCGCGGTGTCCTGATAGAGGACGATGACCTGCAGGAGGAGCGGCTGGGTCACCGTGACGGGAGGGGTCGAAGCGTCGCTGACCGCGACGACCAGCGGGTAGCTGCCGGAGAACCGCGTCACGCCGGAGATCGCGCCGCCCGCGAGCACGAGTCCTTGAGGCAGCCGGCCCTCGACGATGCGGATCGAGTACGGGGGCGTGCCCCCTCCGATCGGGATCGCCTGGGCGTAGGGGAGGCCGCGAGTGGCCGGTGGCAGCATGTCTCCCGCGATCGACAGCGTTTCGCGTTCGCGGGCGACGGTGTAGACGACGGGAACGCGCAGCCAGGGGTCGCCCTCTTCGTCCGTCAGGATCACCGTCGCGCGATGTTCGCCCGGCGTCAGCCCTTGGGGCCGGGCTGCGACCACCAGGCGGGCGGGCACGCTGCCCGATGTCGGGTCAACCGTCAGCCACGGCTGATCGGGCTTGGCCCGGAACGACGAGGGCGCACCTTCCGCTGAATCGAGCACGAGTTCGCTCGACGCCGGTTCCCGGGAACCTGGCGGAGACGACAGGGAAAGTGCGGCGCTCGAATCGCGGGCCCGCGAGCCCTCGCGGCGGCCCTGGAGCTGGAGCACCACGGTCACCACGACCGGGGGAGGTCCGGTGGGGCCGGTCAGCGTCACGCGTCCCTCGTACCTGCCCGGCGCAAGGGCGCGTGCGTCCACGCCGATCTGCAACGCCGCGTCACCCGAGCCGGACGTTGTGGAGAGGAGGATCCACGGGGCGCTGCCTTGCGCCTGCCAGTGAACGGGCGACCGGCCGACCTGGCGAACCTGCACCGTCTGGCTGGGCAGGCTCGCACCCGCGGCGCCGATGAACGACAGGCGCAGGGGCGCGGCCTCGATGCCCGGCACTTGCGCCGGCGCGGCCACGGCGAGCACAATCAGCGACGCGGCAAGTGCGTCTCGCATGCGCGTGGCAGCATACTACCACGCGCGGGCGACGGCCCGGATCGGCCGGGCACCCTGCTGGCCGCGGCCATCATGACCCGTCATCTCGACCTGCTTGCCGTGCTGTACTTCTGCTGGGGCCTCCTGGCGCTCGTGACCGGTGTCGCCGTACTCATCCAGGCGGCGGGCGCGATGGTGTTCCTCGCTGAGGCGAGCGAGACGGGCCGCAGCGTCGGGCTGGCGGCGGGCTTCACGACCGGACTGTTTCTTCTGTTCGGGTGCGCGGCCCTGATCTGGGGGGCGGCGCACACGGTGGCCGGGCGGGCGCTCACGCACAGGCGTCCGTGGGCGCGGCGCGTCGGTCTCGGCCTGGCCATCGTCAATCTCTTTTTCCTGCCGTTCGGTACCGCTCTGGCGGGGTACGCCTTCTGGGTGCTGCTCAACCCGGAGGCGCGCCTGCTGTTCGCACCTCCGGCCGCGTCTGGCGCAACCCACGGGACGCGTGAGCCGAGGTAGGCCGAACCGATCCCCGGTCCCCGACTCGAGGATCACAGATGAGCCATGCCGCGCCCTGCGGCCGGGGTAGGCGAGGGTGTGATCCCAGGGTCCCGCGGAAGCGGGTCCCCGTTGGCGTCAATCCCGCGGAAGCGGGAATCCAGAGTTGGATTCCGGGCTCCGCTTCGCCCCTCGGCGGAACTCGGGGCGCCCTGAGCCGTGTCGAAGGGCGCGGCCCCGGAATGACGATCCTGGCGAGGCTCACAGCGGAGTTCCCCTCACGGATCGTCGACGCTGCCGGGTGGCGTCCAGGGCCCGCAGCGCAGAACGCGACCGGCGGCTCGCCACGACCCGCGGGGCCACCCGTCGCGCGCGATGACGATGAGCGCGTACCGACTGCAGGACGTCGTGAACCGGCAGCGCGTTCCCGTGCGCTCGAGGATGGGCGACAGCGTGGACTGGTACGTCCGAATGACGGACAGGGCGAGGACGACCCCTGCCTGTGCGCGCGGCGGGCGCGTCGCGTCCCAGGCGGCGAAGAGCAGGACGGCGACGATCAGGATCCGAAGGGGACGGCGCACGGGGCGCGACCGGAGGTCGGCGGCCCGCGCCGGAAGCGCCAGCGCGGGCCGGGACCGGATCAGAACTTGTCGGCGAACTCGCTCACGTAGGGCAGCGTGAAGCGCTGGTTGTTCAGACCCTTGACGATGGCCATGACGTGGATCACGAGGAACGCGAGGGCGATGAACGGGCCGACCAGACTGAAGACGCACCCGAGCCCGAGGGTCGCGGCGATCAGCACGTTGACGATGATGGTGTAGACGATCCAGAAGGCGATCTCGGCGACCATCAGTACGATCCCGTGCTTGGCGTGCCACTGGACCTCGCGGTCCTCCTTCTCGACCAGCAACGGGACGAGGGCGAGAAGCCAGAGGTAGGAGAGGACGATCATCACTCCGCGGTTGCTGGACGCGGATCCGGTCGGCGGCGCCTCGGCCATGGTGCGTGCTCCTTGATGGACGGACGGGTTTCGGGAACGGGACGAGTGTAGCGGAACGGACGTACAAAACAAAGGGGGCGACGATCGCCCCCTCACGTTCCAGGCCGATGAGGCCCGACGCTAGCGCTTCTTCGCGGCCTTCTTCGCCGGCTTCTTCGCGGCCTTCTTCGCGGTCTTCTTCGCCATCTGTCATCCCCCCTTTCGTCGTGGGATTCTCGCTATGTCAACTCCCGGCCCGTCGGGAGGAGGCGAGCAGGAGAACGGGGGTGGGGAAACACCCCCGTGTGGCCACAGCGCCGGCTAGCGCTTCTTCGCGGCCTTCTTCGCCGGCTTCTTCGCGGCCTTCTTCGCAGTCTTCTTCGCCATTTCTCCTCCTAGGGATTTGGCCTCCTCACAGCGTCAACCCGGTGGCACATCACAAGGAATGGGCTGAGCGTAGAAGGCTCACACGAGATGTAGATTATGGGTGAGAAAAAGACGAAGTCAAGCGTAAAGTGCAGAGCGCGCGCAACTTTTTTCGAATGGGCGCCGCGCGGACGACACGCGGCGGTCACGGATCAGCATGCGCACGCCGCGCTGGCGCGGCCGTCCTGGCCGGTCCCGCGAGCCGTCGCTGTGTGAGGTGAACGGCCCTGGCCCGTTCGCAAGGAGGACTAGGCGCCGTGCGTGCGCAGCCGCTGGCGACGGGCGTGACGCTCGAGCGCCAGCGCGATCAGCCGATTCAGCAGTTCGGGGTACGCGAGACCCGTGGCCTCCCAGAGCCTTGGGTACATGCTGATGGTGGTGAACCCCGGGATGGTGTTGATCTCGCTCACGTACCAGGTGTCCGTGTCGGCGGCGAGCAGGAAGTCCACGCGCGCCATCCCGGCGCAGTCGACGGCCTTGTAGGCCGCGATGGCGAGCCGCTGCGCCTCCGCCGCCTGCCGCCGGTCGAGCTTCGCCGGCACGAACAGGCGTGACTCGAGCCGGTACTTCGCGTCGTAGTCGTAGAACGCGCACCCGTCGGCGGGCACGATCTCTCCCGGCACGGAGGCGTCCACGGCGTCGTTGCCCAGCACCGACACCTCGATCTCGCGCGCGTGCAGAACGGCCGCCTCGACGATGACTTTCCGATCGTACTGGGCGGCCAGATCGAGGGCGGCGCTGAGCGCCGTTTCGTCCTCCGCCTTGCTGATGCCCACGCTGGACCCGAGATTCGCCGGCTTCACGAAGACGGGGAGCGGGAACCGCCCGAGCAGGCGTGTCAGGACGGCGGCCCGATCGGTACCCCACTCGCCTGCGAGCACGACCTCGAAGTCCGGCGTCGGCAGCCCGTGCGCCCGAAACACCGTCTTCATCACCGCCTTGTCCATCCCGACCGACGAGGCGAGCACGCCCGCGCCCACGTAGGGGACCCCTGCCAGTTCGAGGAGACCCTGAACGGTGCCATCCTCGCCGTACGGACCGTGCAGCACCGGGAAGATCAGATCGACGTGGACGCCCTGCACGGTCGACAGCCCGCCGGCTTCATCGTCGCCGGCGCCACGGGTCGCGACCACGATGGTCTGGTCGGCGCCGGGGCGGACCGACAGCAGCACCTCCTGTTCGCGCCGCGACGTTCGCGCCAGCTCCCGCACGTACTCCCGGGCGTCGGCATCGGTTGACGCGGCGGGCTGCCGGTTGGGCAGACGCCATCGGCCGTCGGGGTCGATGTAGATCGCGATGGGTTCGTACTGCTCGCGGTCGAGCTGCGCGAGCACGGAGGACGCGGAGCGGACGGACACTTCGTGTTCGCCCGAACGACCGCCGAACAGGACACCGATGCGAAGTTTCTTCACGGGAACTACTATACCGGGATCCGGGATCCGGGATCCCGGCAGGGCTGGTTCCGGACGCGCCCTGACTCCTGACTCCTGACTCCTGTCTTCTGTCTCCCGTTCTTCTGTATTCTGTCCTCCCATGCCTCCCGTCCTCGACTTCCGCGTGACGCACACCGACGGCCGGGCCCGCTGCGGCGAGATGCGCACCGCACACGGGACCGTCCGGACGCCCGCCTTCATGCCCGTCGGCACCCGCGGGGCGGTCAAGGGGGTCACGACCCGGGATCTGGAGGAGGCCGGGGCGGAGATCGTGCTGGCCAACACGTACCACCTCTGGCTGCGGCCGGGCGATGCCCTCATCGGCGGACTGGGCGGACTGCACCGGTTCATGGGGTGGAACCGTCCCATCCTGACGGACAGCGGCGGCTTCCAGGCCTACAGCCTCGGGGCCCGTCGGGTGGTGACCGAGGAGGGCCTGCACTTTCAGTCGCACCTGGACGGCAGCCGGCACCTCCTGACGCCAGAGGGGGCTGCCGACATCCAGGCGCGTCTGGGATCGGACATCGCCATGGTGCTCGACGAGTGTCTGGCACAGCCGGCGGCATTCGACCAGGTTGCCGCGTCGATGGCGCGGTCGGCGCGCTGGGCGAGGCGCGGGCGCGATCGGTTCCTCGCGCTCGTCGATCGCGCGGCGTCCGGCGCCTCGGCGGACGCCGGCTGGCCGGCCGTCACCAACCCGGGCCAGGCGCAGTTCGGCATCGTTCAGGGCGGCCTGGATCGCGACCTCCGCACGCTGAGCGCGGAGTTGACGGTCGGCGTCGGATTCGACGCCTACGCCATCGGGGGTCTGAGCGTGGGAGAGCCGGCCGGGCGGATGTACGAGGTGGTCGAGTGGACGGCGCCGCTCCTGCCAGTCGATCGGCCCCGGTACCTGATGGGCGTCGGCACGCCGGTCGATCTCGTCGAGGCCGTATCGCGCGGCGTCGATCTGTTCGACTGCGTCATGCCGACCCGCAACGCCCGCAACGGGCAGCTGTTCACGAGCGAGGGGCGGCTGTCGATCAAGAACGCGCGGTACGCGGAGGATCCCCGCCCCCCGGATCCGGCGTGTTCCTGCTACACGTGCCGGCACTGTTCCCGGGCCTACCTGCGCCATCTCTTCGTCTCGGGAGAGATCGGCGCGGCGGTCTACAACACGGTGCACAATCTGCGCTACTACCTTGACACGATGGCGCGGATCAGACACGCTATTCTCTTTGGTACGCTGGAAAAGTTGCGCCTAGAGACCGTGGCGACATTCCCGCCCACTGATGTGATCCGATGACCAACGCAACCGTTCTGACGTCGGCGTTCATGCTGGCCATGGGGGCCCCGGCCGAGGGCAACGTCAACCCCTGGGTGCAGTTGATTCCCTTCGCGCTCGTCCTCGCGATCTTCTACTTCGTCATTCTGATGCCGATGCAGCGCCGGCAGAAGAAGGTCCAGCAGTTCCTGGCGAACCTCAAGGTCAACGACCGGATCGTCACGACGGGCGGGATCTACGGCGTCATCACGCGAATCAACGAGAAGACCGTGCAGCTCCAGATTGCGGACAAGGTCCGCATCGAGATTGCCAAGGCAGCCATCGGCGGCATGCAGGGCCAGGAGCCCGTGTCCCCCGAGATGGCCAACCAGCAGTAACGGACATGGA
The DNA here is from genome assembly GCA_964481395.1 of uncultured Vicinamibacterales bacterium. Taxonomy (GTDB): domain Bacteria; phylum Acidobacteriota; class Vicinamibacteria; order Vicinamibacterales; family JAKQTR01; genus JBFMFH01. The sequence goes on along the minus strand of CAYZYG010000072.1, from coordinate 9,969 downwards.
CAAGAACCTTCGCTGGCGCGTGCTGGCCGTCATCGGCGTGGTGGCGGTCGCGATTTACGGCTTCACGAACTTCCCGGCCGTGTTCCGGGCGATCCAGGGGCAGGGGAGTCCCGAGGACCGGCTGACCAAGATGCGCCTCGGGCTCGATCTGCAGGGCGGCGTGCATCTCGTCATGCGGGTCCAGACCGACGACGCGCTGCGGCTCGAGACCGAGACGACGATGGAGCGGTTCCAGGAGCAGCTCGACGAGCGCGGCATCCAGGTCGCCGGCATGAACGTGGTGGACCCGACGCGGTTCACCGTCACGGGCGTGCCCGGAGACAAGGACGCGGAGTTCCGGCAGCTGGCGACGGAGTTTTCGGGGTCGTTCAACCGTGAGTCCGGGACGGCGGGCGAGTACGCCTTCGTGCTGAAGCCGAACCTCGTCGTCCAGTTGCGGGACGAGTCGGTGGAGCAGGCGCTGCAGACGATCGAGCGCCGCGTGAACGAGCTGGGGGTGGCGGAGCCCATCGTCGCGCGCAGCGGGGCTGGAGGCGACGAGATCATCGTCCAGCTGCCGGGGGTGAAAGAACCACAGCGGGCGAAGGAGGTCATCCGGTCGACGGCGCTTCTGGAGCTGAAGATTGTCGAAGACGGCCCGATGAGCACGCGCGAGGCCCTGCTGCAGAGCCGCGGGGGCGCGGTGCCGTCGAACCTCGAGGTGCTGCCGGGCGTGTCCGAGGCCGGGCTGCAGCCGGGCGAGCGGCCGGAAACGGTCTACTACCTGGTCCACAAGGTCGCCGCGGTGACCGGACGTGACCTGCGCACGGCGCGCCAGACGCTCGATGAGAACAACCGGCCGGCCATCGGCTTCTCGCTGAACACCGAAGGCGCGCGCAAGTTCGGGCGCGCGACCGGGGACAACGTCGGCCGGCGGCTGGCCATCGTCCTCGACAACCGCGTCGAGTCGGCGCCGGTCATCGAAGAGCGCATCACCGACGAAGGGCGGATCACCGGGACCTTCACGCTGCAGGAAGCCCAGGACCTCGCGCTCATCCTGCGGTCAGGCGCGCTGCCGGCATCCCTGACCTACCTCGAAGAGCGCACGGTTGGGCCGAGCCTCGGTGCGGACTCGATCCGGGCCGGCGTGACCGCTTCGCTCGGCGGCCTCTCGCTGGTGATCCTCTTCATGCTGGCCTACTACCGGCTCTCGGGGATCAACGCCATCGTGTCGATGGTCATCAACCTGCTGGTTCTGCTCGCGATGATGTCGTACTTCGACGCGACGATGACGTTGCCCGGCGTGGCCGGCTTCATTCTGACCATCGGCATGGGCGTCGACTCGAACGTCCTCATCTTCGAGCGGATCAAGGAGGAGCTGGCCGCCCAGAAGGGCGTGAAGCAGGCCATCGCGGCCGGATTCGACCGGGTGTTCCTGACGATTCTCGACACGCACGTGGCGTCGCTCATCGCTGCGGCCTTCCTCTTCCAGTTCGGCACCGGCCCGATCCGCGGGTTCGCGACCACGCTGTCGATCGGTCTCCTGTCGAACGTGTTCACGGCGGTGTTCGTCTCGCGCACGCTGTTCGAACTCGTCCTCTCCCGCCGGCGTGTGGCGGCGCTCAGCATCTAAACGGCCATGCAGATCTTCAAGAACCCGGACTACAACTTCATCCGCTGGCGCTGGCACGCCATCGTCCTGTCGGTCATCGTCATCCTGGCCGGCATCGGCACGATCTGGACGAAGGGGATGCCCCTCGGCATCGACTTCAAGGGCGGCACGCTGCTCATCGTCAAGTTCGCCGCGCCGGTCACCGAAGACCAGGTACGGACCGCCCTCGACCGCCTGCCGGGGGAGAAGGTCGTGCAGAAGTACGGCGCGGAAGACGCCAACGAGATTTTGATCCGGCTACCGCTGTCCGTGCAGCAGGAGCAGGGGGCCATCCTCGAGCAGGACGTCAACGCCGTGAAGGCGGCGCTGGAACAGGCCGGGCTCGGGAGTTTCGAGGTCATCGGGACCGACGTCGTCGGGCCCGTGATTGGCGCCCAGCTGCAGCGCAAGGGCATCCTGGCCACCCTGTTCTCGATCCTCGGCATCACCGTCTACATTGCCTTCCGGTTCCGCTTCAGCTTCGCGATCGGAGCCATCGCCGCGACGTTTCACGACATCCTCGTGACCCTGGCGTTCCTGGCCTTCTTCGGCTACGAGCTGTCCCTGAACGTGATCGCCGCGATCCTGACCATCACCGGGTACTCGGTTAACGACACCATCGTCATCTTCGACCGCGTGCGGGAGAACTTCCGCACGATGCGCCGCGACTCGCTCGAGCACATCGTGAACACGGCGGTGAACCAGACGCTGGGCCGAACCGTCATCACCGCGGGCACGACCTTCCTGGCCGTGCTGGCGCTGTTCCTGTTCGGGGGCGAGGTCCTCGAGGGCTTCGCGTTCACGATGCTGGTCGGCATCGTCAGCGGGACGTACTCGACCGTGTTCATCGCCGCGGCGGTTGCCATCATCCTGAGCCGCCAGCGGGCGGCCGCGCGGGCTCCCGCGGCGCCGGCTCCGGCGCCGATCCCCAACGGGAACAGCCGGAAGAAGGGTTCCCGGAAGAGCCGCGCCTCGTAGCGCACGTGTCGCTGTTCCACGCCGTCCTGCTCGGCATCGTGCAGGGACTGACCGAGTTCCTGCCCGTGTCCAGTTCGGCGCATCTCATCCTGGGGCGGACGCTCCTCGGGTACGACGCCGGTCCGCTGGGGCTGGCCTTCGACGTGGCCTGCCACGTCGGGACGCTCGCCGCCGTCGTGGCGTACTTCCGCCGCGACCTGTGGCAGATGGCACGCGAGGCGCCGGCGATGTTCAGGCCCCGCGCTGATCGACCCGCGGTGCTGCTGCGCCTCGTGATCGTCGGCACGCTGCCGGTGGCGATCGTGGGGCTGACGCTGACGGGCGCGATCGAGCGGCACCTGCGGACGCCGGCCGTCGTGGCCGGGACGCTCGCGCTCGGCGCCCTGCTGTTCTTCGCCGCCGAGCGCCTGGGGCGACAGCGGCGGGACGCGGAATCGCTGGGCGTCGGCGGGGCGCTGGCCTTGGGCGTGGCCCAGGCGGCGGCACTGGTGCCCGGCGTGTCGCGGTCGGGCGCGACGATTGCGATCGGGATGCTGCTCGGACTGCGCCGGGAGGGCGCCGCGCGCTTCTCGTTTCTGCTCGGGGTGCCGGCCATCGTCGCCGCAGCCGGCCACGAAGCCCTGGCACTTTCCTCGACCGGGCTGGCGGGAGAAACGGCGGCACAATTCGTGACGGGCATGGTGGTGTCGGGCGTCGTCGGATACGCCGCGATCGCGTATCTGCTGAGGTACCTGGCGCGCCACACCCTGGCGCTGTTCGCGTGGTATCGGCTGGCGCTCGCGGCCGTCACGGCCGTGTGGTGGCTGGCCGGGCGGAGCTGAAATCGTGCTGAACTGGGTCCGGCGCAAGTTCGTGACGGGCTTCGTCGTGATGGTGCCGCTGGTCATCAGCCTCGCTACACTGGTCTGGATCTTCCAGGTCGTCGATGGCTTCGTCGGGCCAATCTGGCACCGGTGGATTGGCGTCGAGGTGCCGGGCCTCGGGATCCTCTCGACGGCACTCCTCGTGCTGCTGGTGGGCGTGCTGGCGAGCAACATGCTGGGGAAACGCCTGCTCGGCGCCGCCGAGTCCGCGCTCGGGCGCGTGCCCGTGTTCCGGACCATCTACTCCCCGGTCAAACAACTGGTCGAGGCGTTCTCGCCGGACAACGCGTACGGGTTCAAGCGGGTCGTGGTGGTGAACGACCCGCGGCGCGGGCGGGTGATCGGATTCCTGACCCGGGAGTTCACGCTGGACGCGGGGCGTGGCCGCGAGCATCTCGTGGCCGTGTACGTGCCGACCAACCACCTCTATCTCGGCGATGTGGTGCTGGTGCCCGAGGACCAGGTCAGCTACCCCGATCTCAGCGTCGAAGAGGGCGTGCGGGTGATTCTGACCGGGGGCATGTCGCTTCCGGAGCGCGTCCGCGCCCGTGACGGGGCGGACCGCGTGACGGGGGGGCGCGTGTGACGCGGGCCTGACGAACGGGGGCGACCGGGAGCCGATGGCCGAATTCGCGGGAGTGGTGTCTAATTGTTCCGGGTCGCCCTGGACGGGGGCCAGGGGAGGGCTGCGGGTTCGTTGACACGCCTTTCTGGCGCTCGATATAATCGGCAGCCTTCGTTAACCGTGTGAGCTTGAAAGAGTGTAGGAGGATAGCCGGTGCCACGTGACATGTTCGGGGACGTCGTGAAGTCCTCAATCACGCTCGGGAGCCGCAAGTGGTACACGATGCCACTCTCGATTCTGCTCCACGCCATTCTGGTGCTAGCCATCGTCATCATCCCACTGATGGCTGCGGACATCCTGCCGACTCCGCCAGCAATGATGGCATTCGTCGCGGCACCGCCGCCGCCGCCGCCGCCACCGCCGCCACCGCCACCGCCCCAGGCCGCGGCACCCAAACCTGTGATGGAAGTGAATCCCGCGGCCGCGCCAGTCGAAGCGCCGTCGGAGATCAAGCCTGAGACCGGTATCGAAGTCGGGCCGGAAGGCGGCGTCGCAGGGGGTGTCGAGGGAGGCGTGCCGGGAGGCGTCATCGGAGGCGTGGTGGGCGGTCTGCCCGAAGCTCCGCCGCCGCCGCCGCCACCGCAGGCGCCGGTCCGGGTCGGCGGCAACATCCGTCCGCCGACCAAGGTCCGGGACGTGAAGCCCATCTACCCGAGCATCGCCCAGTCGGCCCGCGTGCAGGGCGTGGTCATCATCGAGGCGACGATCGGCCCGGATGGGAAGGTGAAGGACGCGCGCGTGCTGCGGTCGATCCCGCTGCTCGACCAGGCGGCGCTCGATGCGGTCCGTCAGTGGGAGTTCACGCCGACGCTGCTCAACGGCGTGCCGGTGCCGGTCATCATGACGGTCACGGTCAACTTCACGCTGCAGTAGGAGGAGAGGGGTCGCGGGACCGGAACGGTCGGGACCGTGGCAGGCTGGGACCGCCCGGGGCGTCGCCCGGCAGGGTATCGCAAACATCGTAGGTTTCCGGAGGATGGAGAGACATGAATCTACTTGAGATGTGGCAGCAGATGGGATGGTTCGCGAAGGCCATCGCGTATGTCCTGTTCGCAATGTCGATTATCTCGTTCGGCGTGGCGGTCGAGCGGTTCTACACCTTCCTCAAGGCCCGGCAGCAGTCGAAGGCCTACGCGCCGCAGGTGGCGAAGCACCTCAAGGAAGGCCGCCTGAAGGAAGCCGTGGCGCTGTCGCAGAAGAAGGACTACCGCTACAGCCACCTGGCGAAGGTCGTGCTGGCCGGGCTCAACGAGTACCAGTTCCAGGCTGACGCCGGCGGCTCGTCGCTGAGCCGCGAGGACATGGTCGACACCGTCCGCCGCGCGATCCAGCGCGCCACGGCGCTCACGGGCAACGACCTGAAGCGCGGTGTCGCGTCGCTCGCCACCATCGGCGCGACGGCCCCGTTCGTCGGTCTGCTCGGCACGGTCGTGGGCATCATCAACGCGTTCCAGGGCATCGCGGCAACCGGTTCTGGCGGCATCGGCGCGGTGTCGGCCGGTATCGCCGAGGCGCTCGTCGAGACGGCGCTCGGACTGATCGTCGCCATCCCGGCGGTCTGGCTGTACAACTACTTCAGCGGCCGGATCGAGTACTTCAACGTGGAGATGGACAACTCCGCGTCGGAGCTCGTGGACTACTTCATCAAGAAGACGGCCTGATGCCGTCGGCCACCCCGGATGACGTGCCGGTCCCGGATCGCCACCGGGCCGGCATCGGGTGTGGTCTGGCGCGCTGACGGCGAAGAAGGAGACGGCCACCATGGGTATGGATGTCGGTGGGGCCAAAGGAGGCCTCAAGGCGGACATCAACGTCACGCCGCTCGTCGACGTCATGCTGGTGCTGCTCATCATCATGATGCTCGTCGCGCCGATGCTGCAGAAAGGTGTCGACGTCAAGCTGCCGCTCGCCGCCAACAGCACGGACAAGCCGGAGACCCAGGACCAGACGGTTGTCGCCATCGCGGCCGACAAGCGGATGTACCTGAACGGGATCCCGATCCGTGAGGACGACCTGCGGACGCAGATCGAAGCGGTGCTGGAGAACAAGAAGGAGAAGATCGTCCTGATCAAGGCCGACGAGGACGCGCCGTACGGCTCGATCATGTCGGCGATGGACCGCCTGCGCGAGGCCCAGATCGAGAACATCGGGCTCGTCACGGAGCGGAAGATCCGGCCCGGCGAAGTGGGAGGGCAGTAATGGCAGCGCACAAGCACCACGGGGCCGAGAAGAACGTCAAGGCCACGGAGTTGCACGCCAGCGCGGACATGAACGTGACGCCGCTGATCGATGTGCTCCTCGTGCTCCTGATCATCTTCATGGCGGCCCTTCCCCTGACCCAGAAGGGGCTCGACATCAATCTGCCGCTTGAGACGAAGGGGGCCGAACAGCCTACCGACGCCAGCAGCCAGATCGTGGTCGAGTACTCCGCCGATCGCCGCATCTCGGTCAACAAGCAGGACGTGACGGTCGCCGAACTCGAAACGCGGCTCCGGAACATCTTCGAGCAGCGCAAGGACAAGACGATGTTCATCGTCGGCGCACCCACACTGCGCTACGGCGACATCGTCGAGGTCATCGACGCGGCCAAGGGTGCCGGAGTCGAGAAGGTCGGCATCGTAACAGAGGGCATGCGTCAGGCGGCTGGCGTCCAGACCGTCGGCGGGAACTGATTACGACGCGCTAACAGAAAGGCCCGCTCCACACGCGGGGGCGGGCCGATGCACCAAACGACGGGCCAGCGTCCGGACGGGCGTTGGCCTGTACTTCTGTACACTTGAAGGGACCCGGCGATAGGCGACAGGCGACAGGGGAGGGAGCCGGGAGCCGGGAGCCGGGATCAGGGATCAGGGAGCAGGGGTGCGGCAGTCGACGACGATGCGCCCTCTGACACGCCGCTCCAGCACGTCCTCCGCCGCGCTGAGCACGTCGCTGAGGCCCACGGTTCGTCCGCCGACCAGGTCGGTGACCTCGGGGCGGATATCGCCAGCCAGACGCGTCCACAGCGCGCGGCGAAGGTCCATCGGACAGTGCGTCGCGCTCAGTCCCAGCACGCTCACACCGCGCAGGATGAACGGATAGACCGACGTCCGAACGTCGGTGCCTGCCGCGTTCCCGACCGCGACGACCGCCCCCCTGGGACGGATGTGACGGACGAGCGCCCCCAGCATCTCCCCGCCGATGTTGTCAATCGCGCCACCGAACCGTCCGCTTTCGAGGGGGCGGGGCCCGAGCGCGAGTTCGGCCGGTGTCGTAACGTCCGCGGCGCCCAAGGCATGCAGGTAGTCGGCATGCGCGGGTCTGGAGGACACGGCCAGTACCCGAAAGCCCCGACCGGCCAGGAGCGCCACGGCATACGACCCGACGGCCCCGCTCGCGCCTGTGACCACGACTGGCCCCATGTCCGCCGTCTGCCCGTTCGTCTCGAGGCGGTGGAGGGCCAAGGCGGCGCTGAAGCCGGCCGTGCCGAGAGCCATGGCCTGGCGGCCCGACAGACCGTCCGGCATGGGTACTACCCAGGTGCCGGGTACGCGCACGAAGCCGGCGAACCCGCCGTCGTGTTCTTCTCCGAGGGTCATGCCGCCGAGCAGGACGGGCGTTCCCGGCGGGAACCGGGCATCGCCTGACTCGATGACGGTGCCGGCGGCGTCACTGCCCGCGTTGACGGGTGTGCGGCGGGCGATGCGGCCGCGGCCCGTGATCGACAGCGCGTCCTTGTAGTTGACGCCGGACCACTCGACACGCACGAGTACGTCTCCGGGTGAGAGGTCGTCCACCGTCATGTGGACGAACCTGGCCGGGGAATCCGGCTCGAACACCCGGCAGGCGGGAAAAGCACTGATCACGCGGGCTCCTCCGCAAAAGGCGAAGGGCCGTCCCGCCAGGCGGCGGAACGGCCCTTCCGGTCCCCGGCAGGCCGACCGACTATCCGCCGATTCCGGCCACCTTCTGCTTCTTGAGTTCGAGCGCCTGGTCGCGCAGCCGATCGGCTTCCTTGATGAGCGACTGCTGCTTCGCGGGATCCTTCTCGAGGTTGGCCTGGAGACGGAGCAGGAGGTTCTTGTACGTCAGGGCCTCCATGTAGTCGGCCTTGATCTGAAGGGCCTTGTCGACCTCCTCGATGCCCTTCATGACGAAGTCCTTCTTCTCGGCTTCCTTGAGGCGGAAGTCACGGTACGCCTTGTCCCAGTAGTAGGTCGAGATCGTGTAGTAGGCCTCGGGGTTGTTCGGCTCGACCTTGGCCCGCTTCTGCAGGGCGTCGATCGTCTTGTCGAACTCCTCCTGCCGGTTGTAGAAGCCGGCCTGCTGGAGGTAGACCTGGGGATCGTTGGGCCTCGCGGCCTCCGCGTCGAGCAGCGTCTTCTCGGCCTTCTCGTACTCGCCCATGTCCTCGTAAATCTTCGAGAGGGCGAAGTAGTTCGACGACTCCTGCGGATCGAGCTGGATCATCCGCTGGACGATGGGTTCGGCCTGCGTGGGATCGTTCATCTTGTCCGGCCCGTAGGCAGCTACGAGGTACTCGAGGGCAAGACGGCGCATCTTCGGGTCCTGCTCCTTGTCCGCCGCCTTCGTATAGTTCTCGATGGCCTTGGTCAGGTAGCCGTCGTTCTCGGCCTCGCCACGGCGGCTCGGCTTGTACAGGTTGTCGTAGCTGTTGCCCAGGTAGAAATAGGCCACCGAGAGCTCCGGGTCGGCCGCGACGGCCTCCTCGTAGCGGGCGGCCGCACGCATGTACTCCTGCTGCTGGTAGAGCGTGTTGGCTTCCTTGAACGCCTTCTTCGCCTGGAGCTTGCCGACCTGGCCGCAGGCGACCACCGACAGGGCCAGCCCGACGACGAGAATCAGCAAAGCGCCCCGCCGAAATCCCCTCAACATTGTTTCCCCCTTAGCTTACGCGCGACGCGCAACCGTCAGCGGCCAGGCATGGCCTGTATGAATCAGTGCTGTCCGCGCTCTGCGGACCGACCAGGGCGACAACCCCCTCACGGGAGGAGACGACGGCACCCCAAGCCGCGTCAGTATATTGAACCGAAATTCCGCCCGTCAAGCAACTCGGAAGACCGCGCCGACTCCCGCGCCCGCCTGCCTTGACCCTCCGGGGAGCGGCCCCTATGATCTAGCGAGGCCACGTCTCGGATCGCCGAGGCGTGCCGGAGCGGCTCCGCCTCGCGAGATCACCGTGTTTCGTTGCCCCGCCTGCGGCGGGGCGTAGACGTCTTGAAGGCCGGTCGAACCTTGACTCACTCGCAACGAATTTCGGCCTTCACGACGTCTAGCCGACGATCCCCAGGTGTTGCAGGACCGGGTGCCCCGTGGACGGCCACCCGGGGCGGGGCCCGACCTGGGCCCGAGATCCGGTTCCCCGAGAGTTAGACACCGTCAGCCATGATTCGATTCGAGGACCTCACCGAAAAGGTGCAGGCCTACGCTCCGGCTGCTGATATCGAGCAACTGCGTCGGGCCTACGTCTTTACCGCGCTGGCCCACAAGGGGCAGGTGCGGCGTTCGGGGGAGCCTTACCTCGTGCACCCGCTCGAGGTCGCCAACGTCCTGGCGGACCTCCGGCTCGACACGGCGGCCATCATCGCGGGCCTTCTCCACGACGTCGTCGAGGACACGCTGACGACCGTCGAGCGGATCGAGGAACTGTTCGGCAAGGAAGTGGCGCACCTGGTCGAGGGGGTGACGAAGATCAGCACGATCCCGTTCTCCTCCAGCGCCGAGCGCCAGGCCGAGAGTTTCCGCAAGATGCTGCTGGCGATGGTCGACGACATCCGCGTGGTGCTCGTAAAGCTCGCGGACCGGCTGCACAACATGCGGACGCTCGGGGCCATGTCCGAGGATCGGCGGGCGCGGATCGCCCAGGAGACGCT
>CAYZYG010000071.1:0-26937 GCA_964481395.1 uncultured Vicinamibacterales bacterium | reverse complement strand
GGCGCCTGGGACGGGCGATGACAGGGCCGGTGGTGACACGCCTGGCCCGAGGATCGCAGATGAGGAGCCTCGCGGGACGGCTCAGAACTCGCAACTCACAACTCACAACTCAAGACCCATAGCTGAACACCGACCACCCATGAATCACCACGAAGACATCACGCACTGGATAGACGGACGCGAGTGGAGCGGGCCAGTCGAACGCTGGGGGGACGTGTACGACCCGGCTCTGGGCGACGTCGTGTCGCGGGTGGCGTTGGGCGACGGGCCGGTGGTGGATGCCGCCGTCGAAGCCGCGGGCCGTGCGTATGCGTCGTGGGGACACAGCTCGCTGGCGACGCGCACGCGCGTCATGTTCGCGTTCCGGGAGCTCGTTCAGCGGCACCGGTCAGAGCTGGCGGCCATCGTGACCCGCGAGCACGGAAAGGTGGCGTCGGATGCCCTCGGTGAGGTCGCCCGAGGCCTGGAGGTCGTCGAGTTCGCCTGCGGACTGCCGCAGCTCCTGAAGGGCGAGTTCTCGGAGAACGTCTCGACCGACGTCGACAGTTACGCCATCAGGCAGCCGCTCGGTGTCGTGGCTGGCATCACGCCGTTCAACTTTCCCGTCATGGTCCCGATGTGGATGTTTCCCCTCGCGATGGCGTGCGGGAACACGTTCATCCTGAAGCCGTCGGAAAAGGATCCGTCCGCCTCGGTGTTCCTGGCCAGGCTCTGGGCGGAGGCGGGACTTCCCGAGGGCGTGTTCAACGTGGTACACGGCGACAGGGCCTGCGTCGACGCCATCCTCGCGCATCGGGGGATAGAGGCCGTGAGCTTCGTCGGGTCGACGCCGGTGGCACGCCACATCTACGGGAGCGGGACGGCAGCCGGCAAGCGTGTGCAGGCGCTTGGCGGCGCGAAGAACCACATGGTGGTGCTGCCGGACGCGGACCTCGATCTGGCAGCCGACGCGGCCGTGAGCGCGGGCTACGGCTCGACCGGCCAGCGCTGCATGGCCATCTCAATCCTCGTCGCGGTCGGGGACGTGGCCGACCGGCTTCTGCCGCGCATCGTCGAGCGGATCCGGCGGTTGCGGGTGGGGCCGGGCGAGAGCCCGGGCGCCGAGATGGGCCCCATCAGCACCCGCGAGCTGTACGACCGCGTCATGTCGTACGTCGATCGAGGGGTGGCCGAAGGCGCCACGCTCGCGGAGGATGGACGAGCGCTCGTGGTCGCCGGGCACGAACGGGGTTTCTTCGTCGGGCCCTGCCTCTTCGACCACGTGACGCCCGGCATGTCCGTGTACCGGGATGAGATCTTCGGGCCCGTGCTCGGCGTGATCCGCGTGCCGACCTATGAAGAGGCCCTGGCGCTCGTGAACGCCAACGCGTACGCCAACGGCGTCGCCATCTTCACCAACGACGGCGGCGCGGCGCGGCGGTTCCAGCACGAGGTGCAGGTCGGCATGGTCGGCATCAACGTACCGATTCCGGTGCCGATGGCGTACTACTCGTTCGGCGGCTGGAAGAGTTCGCTCTTCGGCGACGCCCACGTGCACGGCCGCGAGGGCGTGCAGTTCTACACTCGGGGCAAGGTGGTCACCGCTCGCTGGCCTGACCCCAAGCACCGGGGCGTACACCTCGGCTTCCCGCAGGTGCAGTGACAGTGCAGTAGACTGCAGACCGCAAGCTAGCAGCCCGTGGTGCACGTCTGTCTGCATTCGACCGACGCTGCATCCCGCCTCGCGGCGTTGCTCAACGCTCAAATATGGGCCAATATTCTCGCGCCTCGCGCCTTGCGATCCGGGCGCATCGCCGGTCTCGGTGCGACGACCGACTTGCACCACGGGCTGCTAGGCTTTGAGCTTCGGGAACTCCGCGATCCGGATGTTCGTGCAGCCGTAGGGAATCAGCGTGATCTCCTCGATCGGCTCCTCGGTCACGACGCGCCCCGGGTCGGCCCACGCCACGTCTGGCGGCGACAGTTCACCAGCCCACCCGCGGACCATTCGCCAGGACGGAATCTTCCTGCCGCGCGCGCGCGCGACCACGGGCGCGCCGTCGGGCGAGAACGGCCGGTCACCAACCGGCCGCTCCTCGAAGGCGAGGCGCACGTCCCCTTCGGCCACGAGTCCGTAGTTCCACGGCGTCGTCGGCGTCACCTCGAAGTCGCCGTGGGGAAGCTCCCGGTGGGGCTTGTCTGCGTTGACCTGTGTCCACTCCTCGCCGATCTTCAGGGCGTAGACCAGCGGTCCGCGCTCGACGGACACGGCGCCGTTATAGCGCGTCGAGATGGCCGCGGGCATGGGGAACCGGACGGCCACCTCCACGTCGCCGCTCCACTCGCGTTCGATACGGTGGAGGGTGCCCGGCTTCATCGCTTCCTCCCGGCCGCCGGCCACGCGGACCCTCGCCTGGTCGGCCCACGCCGGCACCCTCAGCACCAGCGGGAAGCGCGCGGCGCGGTCGGGACGCACGCGGATCGTCAATGCGTCCCGGAAGGGGTAGTCCGTTTCGAGCGATACCGTCACCGGCACCCCGCGCGACTCGAACCGGGCGACGCTCGGGGCCCATGCCGCTGCGACAATCCCATCGTCCGGCGTCCTCATCCACAGGTGCGCGACGAACTTGGGCCAGCCCTGGTGCATGTTCGAGGTGCAGCACCCGAAATTCGGCTCGAGGCCGTAGAGGTTCGATTCGGGGCCGTTCGTGCTCCAGTTGTGATCGGGATTCACCGCGCACTGCACCTGATTGACCTGCTGGTCGTACTGGTGCGACCACATGTCGGGTGCGAACGTGGCGGGCAGCGCGTTGAACGCGACCCGCTCGAGGCGATCGCCGAAGAACGGATCGCCGAACACCGCGAACAGGTGCTCGAGCGAGTACATGAATTCGACGACGGCGCACAACTCGGTTCCCTGGAGCGGGTTCCTGCCCGAGAGACATTCGTCACCGGTGAACATGCCCGTCACCTGGCCGTGATACCAGTCCAGGGTCTCGATCATCTTCCGGGCGAACGCGCGGTCGGCTGGCCGCTGGTCGAGTCTGAAGCTCAGCGCGGCAGCTTTCGCGGCCATCGCCGTGTTGACGACGTGCTTGGTCCACTTCCAGAGTCCCCGCCGCGGTGTGGGGATGGTGATGTCCTCGGTCTTGAAGAGGGCTTCGAAATCGACGCCCTGGTCGCGCAGCTTGCGCGCGAGGTCGAGCAGCCACGGCTCGGGAGTCCGCTCGTACGCGTAGAAGATCGGGACGAGGCCTTCGTACCAGCGGAACTTGCCCCAGTTGTAGAGGGGCGTCCGGTCCAGGCCGCCCTGTATCGCCTGGAGGCTCTTCACGACCGCATCGAGCACGCGCGCATCGCCGGTAGCCTCGTGATACTGCGCCAGTACCTTGTTGGCGAGCAGAATCGCCCACAGGTCGTAGCGTTTCGCGACCGCGTCCTCGGGATACGGTCCGTACCACCCGTCGGCGCGCTGGTGCGCGACGATGTGGTCCACGTAGCGGGTGATCCGGGCCTTGAGCGGGTCGTCGTCGAGCAGCCAGGCGAGCGGGATGACGCCGTCGAGCCAGTACGGCGCGCGTTCCCAGCCTTCCGCGGTTCCACCGAACCACTGGCTGTCCTTGACGTCCGGCCAGAACTCGTCGAGATGGCCGCTCAAGCCGTCGGCCTGAATGCGAAGCTGCCGCTGCAGCCATCCAGCCGGGCGGATGGAGCCCAACGGCAGAGGCCGGAATGCCGGATCCGCGAGGCCGCCAGCGGGCGGACGGGCCTGCGGCGCATCGGAATCACGCGCGGTCGGCCCAGCTTCGGCACTCCCCGCCGCGGCACCCGCCGCCACGCCCGCCGCTACCGTCGCCAGGAACTCACGCCGGTCGTACGTCGTCATCGTGTGCTCCTCGTCTGTGATCCTCGGGCCAGGCGAGTCACCACCGGCCCTGTCATCGCCCGTCCCCGGCGCCTGTCCCGTGCGGCACCGGGCCCCGGATCCCGGATCCGGATCCCGCCTTCCGACGAGGATACAATGGGTGCGTCCACGCCGACACATCCGATGACCGTTCCGTTTCCCTCAGACCTGGCCATACGCTGCCGGGCCCTGACCAAGCAGTACCGCACGCGTCGTGCCGTGGTCGATGCCGTCAACGGTCTCGACCTCGAGGTGCGTCGCGGCGAGTGCTTCGGTCTCCTCGGTCCCAACGGGGCGGGCAAGACCACGACCATCGAGATCCTCGAAGGTCTGCTCCCGTCCACGTCGGGGGACGTCGAGGTGCTCGGCGCTCGATGGGGCGAGCACGATCAGGCGCTGCGGCAGCGGCTCGGCATCTCCCTTCAGGAGACTCGCTTCGCTGAGAAGCTGTCGGTCGTGGAAACGCTCCGGCTCTTCCGCAGCTTCTACACGCGGGGCAAGGACCCGGCCGAGGTGCTCGAGTCCGTGGGGCTCACGCAGAAGGCGACAGCCTGGGTAGGCAAGCTTTCCGGGGGCCAGCGGCAGCGTCTGGCCGTGGCCTGTGCGCTCGTCGGCGATCCGGACCTGCTCTTCCTGGACGAGCCGACCACAGGGCTCGATCCGCAATCGCGCCGGCAGCTCTGGGACATCATCCGATCGCTCAGCGAGCAGCACCGGACTATTCTGATCACGACCCACTACATGGACGAAGCCGAGCGATTGTGCGATCGCGTCGCGATCGTGGACGTCGGCCGGGTCATCGCGCTCGGGACGCCGCGCGAGCTCATCGCCACGATGGGTGCCGAGCACGTCGTCGAATTCGCGCTGGACGGCGGGTTCGCTCGCGTAGCGGACGCCGTGAGCGGCATTGACGCCGGACTCACCTCGTTGCCGGGCGTGCGTCAGATCCATCACGACGAGGCGGGAACGGCCCTGACCGTGACAGAGCCGCACGTGACCATCCCGGCGCTGCTGTCGTTCCTGCAGGCCAGGCGCCTCGACCTGGTGAGGCTGACGACGCGCCACGTCAGCCTGGAGGACGTGTTCGTGCACCTGACCGGAAAGCACTTGAGAGATGACGGCCAGCCATCCGCGTGACCGGCGGTCCGCTGCGGCCGGGCCAGCCCACCCCCTGCGCGAGCTGACCCTCACGCGCCTGCGCGAATTCCTGCGCGAGCCGGAGGCGGTGTTCTGGAGCTACGGATTCCCGCTCATCCTGGTGATCGGTTTGGGGCTCGCCTTCAGGAACAAGCCGGCTGAGACGATCCACGTGGACGTGCAGCAGCACGCGCAGGCGACCCAGATCGTGCGCGCGCTCGGGGCGCACGCCGACCTGGTCGTGACGACCTGTGAGCCGGGCGCCTGCGCCGAGCGGCTGCGCCTCGGGAAGTCCTCCCTGATCGTGCTTCCGGGTTCTCCCATGGCCTACAGGTTCGATCCGTCCCGGCCGGAGAGCGCCCTGGCGAGGCAGCGCGTCGATGATTTGCTCCAGCGGGCGGCTGGCCGCGTCGAGGCGTTCGAGACCGTCGACGAGCCGGTCGCCGAGCCCGGTGCGCGCTACATCGACTTCCTCCTGCCGGGCCTGCTCGGCATGAATCTGATGGCCGGCGGCCTCTGGGGCGTCGGATTCGTCATCGTCGACATGCGCGTGAAGAAGCTGCTCAAAAGGCTGGTCGCGACGCCCATGAAACGGAGCCACTTTCTGCTGTCGATCGTCGGCGGGCGGATCGTCTTCACCGTTCCGGAACTCGTCGTGATCCTGCTGGGAGGCATCCTCCTGTTCGGCGTCCCGGTCAAAGGGAGCCTGACCGCCCTGCTGGTGCTGGTGCTCGTGGGCGGCGCGTCGTTCGCCGGGCTCGGTCTGCTCCTGGCGAGCCGGGCGCAGCGGATCGAAACCGTGTCCGGCCTGATGAACCTCGCGATGGTGCCCATGTGGCTGCTCTCGGGGATCTTTTTCTCGCCCGATCGGTTTCCCGACTTCCTGCAGCCGCTCGTGCAGGCGCTGCCGCTGACGCAGCTCAACTACGCGCTGCGCGACGTGATGCTCGAGGGCGCCTCGCTCGTCTCGCAGGGGTGGCGTCTCCTGGCGCTGGCCGCGTGGGGCCTCGTTCCGTTCGGCCTGGCGCTCCGCTGGTTCAGGTGGACCTGAGACACGTCGGATCCGTTTGGCCCTGGCGCCGGGCCACGATATGCTCTGCTCGATGTTCCGGAGGGTTCCGACGACGCCGAAGGTCTGTCTGCTGGCGTGTGCGCTCGCGGCCGGCGGTGTCGCCGCCACCGCGCAGACGCGGATCCTGGCCCCACCCCGGCCGGTGACGGTCGAGTTCCGGGTCCTCGGTGAAGGCGGATCGCCGATCCGCGATCTCACGGCCGCCGACGTGGTGCTCAAAGTCGACGGTAAGGTCAGACCGCTGCGTTCGCTGGATCTGGTGCGACTGGACGACGCGACCTCCGGCGGACCGCCCGTCACGGGCCTTCCGGAGCCGTTCGCGACCAACGACCTTCCGCCTGAGCGGCGTGACATCCTGCTCGTGCTGGAAGACGACTCCATCGCGCCCGGAACAGAGAAGCCCGTCCGGGCGGCGGTCGACGTGCTGCTGAATGCGCTGTCTCCCCACGATCGCGTGGGGCTGCTGAACATCCCTCGAGGCGGCACGAACATCGGCCTCACCACGAATCGGGACGACATCCGGACCGCGGTGGCGCGGTTCGTCGGCCTCTCGACGCGCGGCCAGACGTCGAACGACGCCCGCTGCCGGACGGTCATCACGCTGCAGGCCCTCAAGGACCTCCTGCTGGCTGTCCGCGGCAATCCTTCCACCACCATCGCGTTCTTCTCGTCGGGAGTGGCGCCGCCTGACACGTCCGCGGCGGTCCTCGGACGATCGTCGGATCTCTGCGTCGTGAAGCTCGACTACTTCGACGATATCCGCGACGCCGCCGCACTGTCGCGTGTCAATTTCTACGCCGTCCACGTCTACGACGATACGGCGATCGCGACGCCAACGGCGACCACCGAACTCGTGGCCGGGCTCGAGAGCCTCGCCGGCGCGGTCAACGGCGACACCATCCGTCTGACGACCCAGGACGGCCTGAGCTTCGGCCGTCTGGCGCGGGAGACGTCGGCGTACTACCGGGCGACCTTCGAGCCCCAGCCCGGCGAGCGCGACGACAAACTCCACAGGTTCGACCTGTCGGTGTCACGCCGTGGCGCGGCGGTTCGGTCGGGCTCGACTGTACCGATTGCCCGGGCTCTCTCTCCCGCGGAGACCCCCCGGACTCCGTCGGCCACGGATCTGCTGCGGACGGCGGACATGCACCGGGACCTTCCGCTGCGGGCTGGCGCGTACCCCTCCCGTGGGGACTCGGACACGTCGGTGAAGATCGTCGTTCTTCTGGAGTCGCCCGGCACGGAGGGGCCGCCCCAGGCCGCCGCGGTGGGCCTCTACGATGCGCGCGGACGTCTGGCATCGCAGGTCACGCTGCGCGACGAGGAACTGGCGCAAACACCGGCGTTCACGGCGATCTCAGCCCGGCCCGGGACCTACCGAATGCGCGTCGCGGCCATCGGTGCAGATGGGAGAACGGGTACGATCGACACGGAGATCGAGGCCCGGCTCTCGCGCGCGGACCCGCTGACGATGAGCGACATGGTGTTGGGAGCGGCCGCGGGCGGGAGCTTCCTGCCGAGGCTGCAGTTTACGGACGAGGCTTCGTGCGTCGCCTACTTCGAGCTGTACGGAGTTCCCAGGGCGACGGAGGTGTCGGTCCGCTTCGAGCTGGCCGCGACGAAAGGCGGACCGGCGCTCGGGACGACCGACGGACGGTTGCAGCTGGGGGCCGGCGAAGGGACGTGGCAGGTCTCGGGCGGCATCGGCCTCGGCCATGTGCCGGCCGGCGACTACGAGTTGCGCGCCATCGTCTTGCTCGACGGCAGAACCGCGGGGCGCGTGACGCGAACCCTGCGAAAGGTGAGATAGGCATGTCCAGGTGTTCCCGACTGGCGACAGGACTCGTGGGAATCGTGGCGTTGTTCGCCGTGGCGTCGACCGGCAACCAGGCGCAGACGCGCAACCTCCAGGCGGCCACGCCGGTGTACGTCGAATTCCGCGCGCTCGGGCCGGACGGGTCGCCCATCTCGGATCTCTCCGCAGCGGACGTCGTCCTGCGCGTGGACGGAAAGCCGCGCGCCGTCGCGTCGCTGGATCTGGTGCGGCTCGAGTCCGGGCGGCCCGACCGTGCCCTTCCTCCGCCGTTTGCCACCAACGATCAGCCGGCGGAGCAGCGCGACATCCTGCTCGTCCTCGAAGACGACGCGATGGCTCCCGGAACCGAGAAGCCCGTCCGCGGCGTCGTCGACCACCTGCTGCAGCGGCTCGCGCCCGGGGACCGCGTCGGCGTGTTGAACATCCCGACGGGGCGCGCCAACGTGGGCCTGACGACGGATCGCGACCTCATCCGCAACAGCCTGACGGAGCTGGTGGGCCTCTCGACCCGAGGCCAGTCCGACTCGGACGCGCGGTGCCGCACGCTGCTGACGCTTGAGGCGATGCGCAACCTGATCCTGGCCGTGCGTGGAGGCCCGTCGACCACGATGGTGTTCTTCTCAGCCGGCCTGACCCTGCCGGAGACGGTGGCGCCCCTCAGGCTGGGGCAGCCGACCGAGACCTGCATTGTCAGGACGAACCACTACAACGACTTTCGGGACGCGGCCACGCTGGCGGGCGTGAACTTCTACAGCGTGCACGTGTTCGACGACGCGGCCAGCGCGCAGCCCGCCCTGACCAACGACCTCGTGGCCGGTCTCGAGTTGATGACGGGCGCAGCGAACGGCGACATGATCCGGTTGACGTCGGACGTCGGCGAGAGCGTGGCCCGCGCCGTGCGCGAGACCACCGCGTTCTACCGCGCGTCGTTCGAGCCGGATCCGTCCGAACGCGACGACAAGTCCCACCGGCTCGAGGTCTCCGTCGCCCGCAGCGGTGTGGCGGTCAGGGCCAGGCCGGCGATCTTCCTGGACAGGGCGCTGGCCGCACCGGCCTCCGCAAAGCCGCTGTCGGTCACGGACCTGCTGCGCGTCGGGGACATCCGCCGTGATCTGCCGCTGCGCGCGGCCGCGTATCCGTCCCGTGGCGACACGAAGGACACGGTCAAACTGGTCGTCGTCTTCGACGCCGCGGACGCGGCCGATCCGATCGCGTCAGCGGCTGTTGCGCTGTACGACGAGCGCAGCCGTCTGACGTCACAGGTCACCGTGCGGAAGGAGGAACTGGCCAGGGTCCCGGCGTACACTGCGCTGTCGGTGAGACCCGGCACTTATCGGCTGCGCGTGGCGGCTGCCGATCGCGCCGGGCGCGTGGGCACGCTCGACACGCAGGTGCAGGCCAGGCTGGTCGACGCGCCGCCGATCCGGATGAGCGCTCTGATACTCGGGACGCGATCGAGCGGCAGTTTCACGCCGCGGCTGATCTTCGGAGGCGAACCCGCCCTCGTGTCGTACCTCGAGATCTATGGCGTGCCGAAGGCGACCGAAATCTCCGCCGCGATCGAACTGGCCGAAACGCCTGACGGGCCGGCGCTGGGGATCGTGCCGGCGACCATCCTGCCGGGGAACGACGAGGGGACCTGGCAGGTTCAGGCCGGCATCGCCCTGACGCAGGTGCCCCCCGGCGACTACGTGCTGCGGGCAACGGTGGTCGTCGACGGCAAACTCGCCGGCAAGGCGATGCGGACGCTGAGGAAGGCACAGGGCGGGAGTGAGGAGTTCAGTAGATAGTAGACAGCAGACAGGAGACAGTAGACACGGGAGAGGCGCGATCCGGCGCCTCCCCTGTCCCCTGATCCCCGCCCTTCCCCTGTCGCCCGCCGCCTGTCGCCTGACCTCTCTAGTCGATCACCGTCTCGATCTCCCCATCCCGGTATCGGAGCGAGTAGAGGTCCGACCGCCGGTCGAGCCAGTTCGTGACCGTGCCCGAGGTCCGGTGCCGCCGCAGCAAGTCGAGATCCACGTCGTGGATGATGACCGTCTCGATGTTGGGCGTGCACTGCGCGGCGATGGCATCCCAGGTGAACGGCACGTCGCTCGGCGTGAAGATGCCGGACTGGGCGTAATGAATGTCGGCGTTCTCGACGAAGGGGAGGTTGCCGACGCAGCCGGCGATAGCCGTGTAGATGTGGTTTTCGATGCAACGCGCCTGGGCGCAGTAGCGGACGCGCAGGTAGCCGTAGCGCTCGTCCGTGTTGAAGGGCACGAAGAGAATCTGCGCGCCCTTGCTGGCGGCAATGCGCGCCAGTTCCGGGAACTCGACGTCGTAGCAGACGTTGATCGCGATCCGGCCCCGATCCGTCTCGAACACGTGCAGCCGGCTGCCGGGCACGACGCCCCACCACCGCCGCTCGTTCGGCGTGATGTGCAGCTTCGACTGCTTGCCAAGCGTGCCGTCGCGGCGGAACAGGTAGGCGACGTTGTACAGCTTCTCGTCCTCCACGGTGAACTGGGAGCCGCCGATGATGTTCACGTTGTAGCGGATCGAGAAGTTCGTGAACATCTCGAGGTAGCGCTCGGTGAAGTCCGCCACGCGTCTCGCCGCCAGGCCAGGCCGCTCGGCCTGGACCAGGCAGAGGAGCTGGTTCGTGAACAGCTCGGGAAACACGACGAAGTCGGCCTTGTAGTCGGACGCCACGTCGACGAAGAACTCGCACTGCCGCGCGAACTCGTCGAACGACTCGATCCGACGCATCTGGTACTGCACGAGGCAGATGCGCGCCTTGGATGGGGCCGGCTGACCCGCCATCCCCTTTTCGGGGGGCCGGTACTCGATGTTCGACCATTCGAGAAACGTCGCGTAGCCTCGTGACTCGCTGTCGGCGGGAAAGTATTCGGGGATGAGCTGCTTCAGTACGAAGCCGTTGGACAACTGGGCGGTGAGCACGGGATCGACGAACGTCTTGTCCATCACCCGCTCGGCGTACTCTGCCGCCGACATCGAGTCGGCGTGCGCGCCGTAGCCTGGAATGCGTCCCCCGATGATGATGCGCCTGAGGTTCAGCCGCCGGCACAGATCCTTGCGGGCGTCGTACAGACGGCGCGAGAGTTTGTGCCCCCGGTACCTCGGATCGACCATGATCTCGATCCCGTAGAGCGTGTCGCCCCGGGGATCGTGATTCGTGATGTAGCCCCCCTCGGCGATTTCCCGCCAGTTGTGCCAGTTCGAGTACCGGCTGAAATCGACCACCAGACTGGACGACGACGCCACCAGCCTGCCGCGATACTCGATGCCGACCTGTCCCTCGGGGAAATGGTGGAGCTGACTCTCGATCTGATCGCGCTGCCAGGGCTTCATGCCGGGAAAGCACTGCTGCTGCAGGTGCACGATGGCATCGAAGTCGCCAATGGTGAGCGGGCGGACCCGGATGCGCCTCTCGAAGGACTTGATGTCGATGCGTGCCATGGTTCCCTCTTCGTGTGCCGTGAGATGGGCCAGGCCCGGCGGGCGGAATCTGCCGGTATTCTACCCCGCCGGCCGAACGATTCCGAACCGTGGCGGACCGCATTGCGTCCAAACGAGACAGAGGCCGACCGCAGGAGTCCCTATGCACCTGACCCGCCGAACCCTGCTCGTGACTGTCGTGGCGCTGGGCGTCGGAGGCACGCTCGTTGCCCAGTCCTGGGTGCGCGGGACAGAGGACGAGCGGAACCGCCTGACCGCCCTCCTCGGGGTCGAGGCGGGCTCCCGCATCGCCGACGTGGGCGCGGGCGACGGCGGATTCAGCCTGCCGCTGGCCGGCGTGGTGGGGCCGGAAGGCCGCGTCTATCTGACGGAGATCGACCCGGGCCAACTCCGGAGGATGCGCCAGGCCGTCGAGCGCGGATCCCTCGCGAACGTGGACGTCATCGAGGTCGCCGATGACGACTCGCGGCTGTCCGAGCAGTGCTGCGACGCGATCTACCTCAGGAACGTCTATCACCATCTCACGAAGCCGGAGCCGACCGTGGCCACGCTGTTCCGGGCGCTCAAGCCCGGCGGACGCCTCGCCGTCATTGACTTCGAACCGTCGGGACGAGCCGTGGCCGGCGTCCCGCGCAACCGCGGTGGACACGGCGTGCCCCGATCCGTCGTCGTGGGAGAGCTCACGGCGGCAGGCTTCGTCGAGGTGGAGCAGATACCCCGCTGGCGCGGAAACAACTTCCTTGTGCTAATGCGGAAGCCTACGGCCTCCTGATCCTGGGAATCGTCCAGACCACAATCACCACCGACACGAGGTGCATCGTCGAGACGACGACGAAGACCGGCGCGTACGACATGTACTGCACGAGCCATCCCACGACCGGCGTGAACGCCATGCCGCCGAAACTGCCCGCCGCGCCCGCCAGGCCCCAGACCGTGCCCACGTCTTCCGGCGGGTACATGTCCGCCGGCAGCGTGAAGAGCGCCGACTGCTTGAACTGAATGGCGAACATCGCGAGCGCGATGTAGCCGAGGGCCGCCGCAGCCGAACCCGCCCGCAACGCCGGGAGCGTGGCGAGGCACAGCACTGCTCCCGTCCACATGGTCGTCATCCGCGAACGATGGAGCGACCAGCCTGCCCTGATGAGGCGGCTGCCGATCCACCCGCCTGCCACGCTGCCGACGTCGGCCGCCGCGAAGGGAATCCAGGCGAACAGCCCGATCGAAACCAGGTCGAACCCCCGCTCCGATGAGAGATAGGTCGGCAGCCAGAAGACGAAAAAGTAGAACGCGCCGTCGGCGACGAAGCGGGACGCCATCATGCCCCACACACGCCGGTCGCGAAGCAGTCGGCGCTTCGTCGGCCCCGGGCGGACACCCCTCGCTCGGTCGTGTCCGCGAGGGGGCGCGTCGACGCCGGTGACTCGCGTGTTCCCTTCCGACAGCCCGCGCGGCGCCGGCCGGTACAGCCACAGCCAGAACACGAGCCACACGAACCCCAGCATGCCCGTCAGGATGAAGGCCGCACGCCAGCCCCAGGCGAGCGTGATCCACACGATGAGCGGCGGCGCGATAATGGCGCCCAGGCCGGGACCGGCGGTGATGATCCCGACGGCCGTGGATCGCTCGTCGTCGCGGAAGTGCTCAGCGGTGGCCTTCAGCGCGGCCGGGAAGTTGGCCGCTTCGCCGGTGCCGAGGAGAAACCGGAACACCGAGAAGCTCGCGACGCCCGTGCCGAACGCGTGCAGCATGCTGGCGATGGACCACCACGACACGCTGAGCGTGAACGCGCGGCGCGTGCCGAGCCGGTCGACGAGCGGCCCGACGGCCGCCTGCATGCCGGAATAGGCCAGGAGGAAGAAGAAGACGATCCACGAGTAGTCGAGCGGCGAGAAGCCGAACTCTTTGCTGAGCTCCGGGCCGAGCACGGACACCGTCTGCCGGTCGATGTAGTTGATGGTCGTCGACGCGAGGAGCAGCGCGACGATGGTCCATTTGCGTCGGGTGTGATCCATGGCCGGGTCGGGGTCGTCGCCGGGCGGCGTGCACGCGCGGTCCTATTGTATGCGTCTTAGGACAAAAGCGGCCGCCAGGCCTGGAAAACGATCGTGGAACGGCGCACTCGCGGCGGACGCTCTGTGGCCCCGCTACTTGGGAACCGTGATCGTCTGCTCCGTCTTGACCTGGAAACGGCGGAACTTGCTGTAGGTGGCCCGCCCGTCGGCCAGCGTGACGTACTTCTGCGAGCGATAGTACTCGGTCATCTCGGCTGGCACCCAGAAACCGAGGTCGGCGTCCCGCCGGTACTTGACCTTGAGCTCGGCCCGCCCCCATTCCGTGTCCGCGGTGAGGAAGGACTCGACCACGGCTCCGGTCATGGGGTCGATGAGGAACGAGCCCGCGATGGGCACGTCGTCGCCGGCATGCGTCGAGACCAGCGTGGGGCGGATCAGCTCCTCGTAGTCGATCCGCCAGCGCTCGACGCCGTCCGATTCCTGCTTCCTGCCGAATCGGAACCTGAACCGCATCACGTTCATCGGCTCGAGGACCGACAGGGGGAAGAGCGGGACGTTCAGGTTTCTGACGACAGGGCCGATGTTGTGTCTGGCGCTCTCCTCCTTGATGGCCTGGAGCTCGGCTGTGGCCCAATGCGTCGGATCGAGGAACAGCCGCTTCAGACGATCCTCGCGATCGCCCTGGGAAAAGCCGTCGACCTCGAAGATGTCCCTGAAGCACATCCATTCCCGGGCGTCACCCGGCCGCACGATGAGGACGTCCGACTTGAGGCGGATCTGGCGGCGCGCGTACCCGGCGCCTGCGGACTGGTAGTAGTCCTCTTCCGCGACGAGGGCCGAGTACTCGCGCACGTACGACTCGACGTAGGCGGTCATGCGAGCGAGCGCCCGGCGCAGGTCGACCTCCCGCTCGGCGGCGGTGGACGAACGCGGGGCCGCGGATGGTGCCGCCGTCGCACCGGCTGCCGTTCCCCCCGCGGGCGCCGGCGACGCTGTCGGAGGAGGCGCGTACGCAGGCACCACGTCCTCGGGATCGTCCGTGTGTGCCAGATAGGCCGGGGCCCGAACCGTGAGTCCCTTCCGGGTGACCGATACGCGGATCGGCGAAGGTCGCGCCGCCGCGCCGGGGCTGCCAGGCGAGCCTGCCTCGATGCCGAGGACGTAGCAGGAGGACAGCTCCGGGAGGATGGCCTCGATCGTACGCTCCGGCCGTCGGTCGAGACGCGCGGAACGCCCGCCTGTGGCGGCGGCCAGCGCTTCGAATGGGGCCAGGCTCGGCGTCTGCCCGTCCTGGCCTCGTGCGCCTTCCAGGCCGAAGACGTGAACGGTGGCTCTGGCGGCGGCCGCCTCTTCGGCGATCGGACGGATGTCGACCGGGCCGCTGCCCGGAAGGCCGGCCGAAAAGAACGCGACGATCTTGCGGCCGGGCAGCTTGCGAAGGCCCGAGAGGAGGCCCTGCAGGCTCTGGAGGCTGACAGCGAATCGCCCCTGGTTCGGATCGGCCGTGGCGTCCGGCGACACGACCGGCTGTTCGATCTCCGGCGGCGTGACCCGTTCCGGATCGCCGGTCCGGTCCGGATCCACGACTGTGGCCCGGTTCGGGTCGGGCTGCGGCCTGGCGAAGACATCCTCGACATCGGCGCCGGCCGCCGGGACGGCGACGCTGGCCACCTGCCGGACAGCGTCACGCGCGGACGGACGATCGGTCGACAGCTCGATGAGCATGTCGGGCGGGAGCGGCAGACGGAGCACGCCCAGTCGATCGTCCAGACCCAGCCGATCGACGAACGCATTGACCGCCGCCATGGTGGCTCGCTCGGCACCGCGCCGCAGCGTGGTCTGATCGACCACGATCAGGACGGTGCGAACGGATTCAGCCGCGTACGTGACGACTCCGGCCCGCGTCTCCTGGCGCAGTTCTGCGTCGTTGACGGCGCCAGGCCCCCGGCTGACATGGCGTACCCAGAGGACGCGGCGCGGCTCGCCATTCACCGTCACGGTGAAGTCGTTCTGGCCCAGATCGTCCGGCACACGCCCGTTGTGGTCGATCGCGACGACATCGAGCGAGAGGATGCTGACAGGGGGTGCCTGCGCCACATCCTGGGAGGCGGCCTGGGACGATCCACACAAGGCCCCGACGTGCCCGGCCGACACGGCCAGGAGCAGGCTGAGCAGGAGAGGCGAGAGGGTCGTGGATGTACGGCTCATTCCCCGCGCCGACCCGTGGGCGCCGCGGCTGACTCTGAGGGTAGCACAGGGGGTGTATTCTTGCGGGGATCGGGGGCCAGGGATCGGGGACCAGGTCCGACATCGGGAGTCGAAGAACGGGGATCGGGGATCCGGGATCGGGGATCGGTTGTGGATGTCTCCAATCCCCAATTCGGTAGTTACAGATAAGGGGTCGCATGCGCAAACAAGGGATGCTGGTGGCAGTGATCGCGGCCTGGCTTCTGGTGAACGAGGGCATGCCGTTGAACGCGCGACAGAGCTTCTCCGTGACCTCTCCGAACGGGGCGATCGTCGTCACCCTCGGGACCGGCGAGGCGCTGACCTGGGCGGTCAGCGTCCGCGGCCGCCCGGTGCTTGAACCGTCGCGGATCGCCCTCAGGCTTGCCGACGGACGGACGCTCGGCCAGCAGCCGCGCGTCAGCGAAACGTCTACGCGCAGCGTCGACAGCGTGCTCAAGCCCGTCGTCCGCGTGAAGCGCGCCGAGGTGCGCGACCACTTCAACGAACGTCGCATCGACTTCGACGGGGACTACTCGCTGATCGTGCGGGTCTACGACGATGGCGTCGCGTACCGGTTCGTGACGCGGTTGCCCGGTGAGGTGACCGTGCGCGACGAGGACGCGACCCTCGCGTTCGCCGGCGACCACCTCGTCTACTTTCCCGAGGAAACCAGCCTGCTCTCGCACCAGGAGCGGCTCTACAAGAAGGTGCGGATCAGCGAGATCGCCGACGAGCGGTTCTCCGGCCTTCCGGTACTGATCGTGCCCGCGGGCGGGCCGAAGCTCGTGGTGACCGAGGCGGATCTCTTCGACTATCCCGGAATGGATCTGACTGCGGGCGGCGCACCGCACACGCTGAGGGGACTGTTCCCCGCCTATCCGAAGAAGGTCGAACTGAACCGCGATCGCAACGAGCGTGTCGTGGAGCGCGAAGACTTCATCGCGCGGACGACGGGGACGCGCGACTTCCCCTGGCGCGTAATGGTGGTGGCCGAACGCGACGAACAGCTCCTCGACACCGACATCGTCTATCGTCTGGCTTCCGAGACAACCCTGACCGACACCGGCTGGATCCGCCCGGGCAAGGTCGCGTGGGACTGGTGGAATTTCAACAACATCTACGGCGTGCCGTTCCGGGCCGGCGTCAACACCGAGACGTACAGGCACTACATCGACTTCGCGGCCGAGCACGGAATCGAATACGTGATTCTCGACGAGGGCTGGTACAAGCTCGGTGACCTGCTCAGCGTCGTGCCGGACATGGACATGGACGCGCTAGCCGCGCACGCGAAGCAGAAGAACGTCGGCCTGGTCATGTGGGTCGTGTGGAAGACGTTCGATGAGCAGATGCAGGCCGCCCTCGACCAGTTCGAGAAGTGGGGCGTGAAGGGCATCAAAGTCGATTTCATGCAGCGCGAAGACCAATGGATGGTGAACTTCTACGAGCGCGTGGCCCGTGAGGCCGCGAAGCGCAGGCTGCTCGTGGACTTCCATGGCGCCTACAAACCGACCGGGCTCTACCGCACCTGGCCCAACGTCGTGACGAGCGAGGGCGTCGTCGGCCTCGAGCACAGCAAGTGGAGCGCCGATGCCTCGCCCGAGAATGCCGTCACCTTTCCCTTCATGCGGATGCTCGCCGGGCCGGTGGACTACACGCCCGGCGCGATGCTCAACGCGACGAAGTCCGACTTCAAGCCCGTCTTCAACCGGCCCATGAGCCAGGGCACGCGTTGTCACCAGCTCGCGATGTACGTGATCTACGAGAGCCCGCTGCAGATGCTGGCGGACTCGCCGTCCAACTACCGGCGCGAGCCGGAGAGCCTGGCGTTTCTTTCGGCCGTGCCCGTCGTCTGGGACGAGACGCGCGTGCTCAGTGCCAAGGTGGGCGAGCACATCCTCACGGCCCGCCGGAGCGGGCGGAACTGGTACATCGGCGCGCTCACGAACTGGGATGCCCGCGATCTCGATGTCGATCTGTCGTTCCTCGGCCCGGGTCGGTTCACGGCGGACGTGTTTCGCGACGGCCCGAATGCCGACCGGGCCGCCGTCGACTACGTGCGCGAGACGATGGACGCCACCGCCGCCAGCCGCGTGAAGATCCATCTGGCCCCAGGCGGCGGCTTCGCGGCCAGGATCACGCCACAGTAGTATCCTGCCAGCTACTTCAGATCTGCGGTGAGGTCATCACGATGAAATCAGCCCGCTTCGTGCTTCCCACGGTCGCCCTCATGGCCTGCGCCGCCTGGATGGCATCACAGCTGTCGGCGCAGGCGCCGCCCGATCGCAGCCTGGTCCCCGCCGCCATGCGCGACGCGATCCTCAACGAGTACTCAGGGGAACAGGCCTACCTGCACGTGCAGATGCTCGCGGCCAATCGGGATCGCCAGACGGCCGAGTACACGGGCACGTACTTCGAGACCGACTACATCAGCGCGCGCGCCCGCGAAGCCGGTCTGTCGGACGTGCGTGTCGAGTTCTTTCCCGGCGGCGAGGTGTGGGACGCCGAGGAGGCCGACCTCTGGCTCATCGAGCCCGTTCGGAAGAAGATCGCCAGCCTGAACCTGGTACCGACGGCCCTCGCTCGGGGAAGCGCGAGCGCCGACGTCGAAGCCGAGGTGGTGTACGTCGGGGCCGGCCGGCCGGAGGATTACACGGGCAAGGAGGTGAAGGGCAAGATCGTGCTCGGCAACACGTCGGTGGGATCGGTCTTCGCCTCTGCCGTCACGGCCCGCGGGGCCGCTGGTGCGCTCGGAACCGGCAGCGCCGGCGTGTCGGCGAACTCGCCGGGCTACAGCCTCGACCAGTTGGGGTGGAGTTCGGTCCGGCCTGGCGGGGGGGGCGGATTCGGGTTCGTCCTGTCCATCCGTCAGATGCTCGAGCTCCAGTCGTACGCTGAACGCGGGCGGCGAATGGTGATGCGGGCACGCGTGAAGAGCGCGATGCACCCGGGGCGGCTGAACGTCGTCTCCGCCGCCATTCCCGGCACGGATCCGGCGGCCGGCGATCTCCTGTTCGTGGCCCACGCGTTCGAGACGATCGCGACGCCAGGGGCCAACGATAACTGCTCCGGGGTCGGCGGCACCCTGGAGATCGGCCGCACGCTCGCACGGCTGATCCGCGAGGGCGTGCTGCCACAGCCGCGTCGAACCATCCGCTTCCTGTGGGTGCCGGAGATTTCTGGCAGCCGCGCGTGGATGTTCGCCCATCCTGAACTCGAGGACAGGCTCCTCGCCGTCCTGAACTACGACATGACCGGGGCCGATCTCGAGAAGACCGACACGTACCTCCGGATGAAGATGACGCCCGACTCGGTGCCGTCGTACCTCAACGATCTGATCGCCAACCTGCTGCAGTTCGTCGACCAGACGGAGATCCGGACGCAGACCGGGAACAACGGCCCGTTCAACTACCGGCTGGTGCCGTTCATCTCCAACAGCGACCACATGGTGTTCCTGCCGGCCGGGATTCCCGCGATGCAGTTCAACCACTGGCCCGACAACTTCTACCATTCGAGCGAGGACACCATTCTCAACTCCGATCCGACCCAGATGAAGCGGACGGGGTTCATGGGCGCCGCGGCGTTCTACTATCTCGCCACCGCCGGCGGCGACGAGGCCCGGGCGCTGGCGTGGGAGGCTGCGTCGAACGGCGAGAAGTGGATTGCCGAGGTCGCCCGCCAGAGCGTTCGGCTTCTGGACGGCGCGCCGGATACGATCGTGCCCGGCTACCTTGCGGCCGTGACCAAGGTGGATGGGGCCCTCGGGCGTGGCAGGGGCGCCGTGGAGTCGGTCCGACGTTTGGCCGACGATGCGGCCGTCCGTGCCACGATCGCGACACTCGTCGACGCGCTCGATAAGTCCGCCGGCGCGCAGCGCGCGAAGCTGGAAGCGGTGTTCACGCAGCGGGCATCAGCCGCGGGCGTGACGCCCGGACTGCCGAAGCCGACGCCGCGCGAGCTGGAACTCGATCGGCAGGTTCCGCGCCGGCGCTTCAAGACGTTCTCGGCCGAGGCGCAGCGCCGGGCCGCCGAGGCGCGCCCAGGCGGGCGGGGAGGTGCCGGGCTCCCGAGCCTCGCCCAGGCGGAAGTGTTCGGGTTCATCGACGGCCGCCGGAGCATCCTGGACATCTATCGCGCCGTCCGGGCCGAGCACGGCCAGGTCACGACCAGCCAGGCCGACTACAAGTTCGCGTGGGTGGTAGCACCCGAGCTTCCCGACATCAGCCTCGACGCCGTGGCCGCGGCCATCGACGGGCTCGTGAAGGACGGGACTGTCGAGATCGTGCCCGGGCCCACGAACGAAACAGCCCGACGGCCATGAAAGAACCGTCCTGCCGGACTACCAGCGCATGAAACGATCGCCACGGCGCGACGGACGCTCTCCTTCGCCCAGGGTGGCGGTTTCGAAACCCAAGGCCAGCGGGCTGGCGCCGAGGCCTGGTTCCGGCGCGTCGCCGGACCGCTTCCGGCGGAGCAACCTCTGGGAGTTGGCCCTCCTTCTGGCGCTGACGCTCGTGGCATACGCTCCAGCCTGGCACGGCGGCATGCTCTGGGACGACGACGGGCACATGACCTCGCCGGAGCTGCGATCGGCCGCAGGCCTGTTCAGAATCTGGTTCGAACTCGGCGCCAGCCAACAGTACTACCCGGTGCTCCATTCCCTGTTCTGGGTGCTCCACCGGATCTGGGGCGACCACACACTCGGCTACCATCTTGTGACCATCTGCCTCCACGCCACGTCGGCCTGCGTGCTTGGGCTGATCCTGCGGCGACTCGGGGTCCCAGGCGCGGGCACGGTCGCCGTGGTGTTCGCGCTTCACCCGGTGCATGTCGAGTCAGTCGCCTGGATCTCTGAAACGAAGAACACGCTCTCCGGCCTGTTCTACCTGTGCGCAGCCGCGGTGTACATCCGGTTCGACGTTACGCGGCGGTCAGGGGACTACGCGTTGGCGGCCGCCCTGTTCGTACTGGCCCTGCTCAGCAAGTCCGTCACCGCAACGCTGCCGCTGGCACTCCTGATCG
The DNA here is from genome assembly GCA_964481395.1 of uncultured Vicinamibacterales bacterium. Classification (GTDB taxonomy): domain Bacteria; phylum Acidobacteriota; class Vicinamibacteria; order Vicinamibacterales; family JAKQTR01; genus JBFMFH01. Next base: position 6,304 of record CAYZYG010000071.1, on the reverse strand, counting down.
TGCTCTGGTGGCAACGCGGCGCACTGCGGTTGCGGGAGGACATCGCGCCGCTGATTCCGTTTGCCACGGTTGGAGGACTCGCGGCGCTTGTCACCGTGTGGGTCGAACGCACGCACATCGGGGCCGCGGGAGTCGAGTTCAGTCTGTCGGCGATCGAGCGCGTGCTGGTGGCCGGCCGCGCTGCGTGGTTCTACGCGTTCAAGCTGGTCTGGCCGGTGAACCTGGTGTTCATGTACCCCAAGTGGAGCCTCGACCCGAGCTCGTTATCTCAGTGGCTGTTTCCGGTGAGCCTCGCGGGCGTCCTGCTCCTGCTCTGGCTCCTGCGGCGCACCTCGCGAGGACCGCTGGCGGCGGTCCTGTACTTTCTGGTCACCCTGGCCCCCGCGCTGGGGTTCGTCAGTGTCTTCCCGTTCCGCTATTCGTTCGTGGCCGATCACTTCCAGTACCTCGCCAGCATCGGGATCATCACCCTCGTGTGCGGCGGCATCGCCACCGCAGCGAGACGCTGGACGGCGGTTCCGGGCCCCGCAAAGCTGGCGGCGCCTCTCGCTCTCGCCGGGCTGCTCGGGATGGCCACCTGGAACCAAGCCCACCAGTACGTGGACTCCGACACCCTCTATCGCGCCACAATCCGCAGCAACCCGACCGCCTGGCTGGCGCACCACAACCTCGGGTTCGACCTGCTGAAGCGCGGCAGGACCGCCGAGGCCGTCGCTGCCTTCGAGGAATCCATTCGTATCGAGCCGACGGCGATCGAACCGCGCCAGAACCTCGGCTCCGTCCTTCTGGATGCGGGGCGGCCGGCCGAGGCGATTCCCCACTTCGAGGCAGCCCTGACGGCGCGGCCCGACTACCCGAGGGCCGCGTTCTCCATGGGATTGGCCCTGGCGCGACTCGGCCGGACGGCCGAGGCGATCGAGTACTTCAACCGGACGTTGTCTCTGCAGGCGGACTACCCCGAAGCCCGGGTTCACCTGGGCGCGGCCTTCGAAGCGTCGGGACAGGTCGACGCCGCCCTGGAACAGTACGCGCGGGCGGTGTCGCTGGAACCCGAGTCAGTCTTCGCGCATTCCAGATACGGTCAGCTCCTGCGGCGCGTGGGGCGCCTGGGGGAGGCCGTGACCGAGTTCCGGGAAGTGTTGAGACGAGACCCTCGGTTCGCAGGCGTGCACAACGAACTCGGAGTGGCGCTCGCGCAGCTCGGCAGAACCGAGGAGGCGATCGCCGCGTTCCGAACGGCCATCAGACTGTTTCCTGCAGAACCCGAGCTTCGCGCCAACCTCGGGCAAACCCTGCTCGCCGCGGGACGCACCGCGGAGGCAGAAGCCGTCTTCCGTGAGGCCCAGCAGATCAACAGCGGCCGACGGTCCGGCGGAAGATGAACCGCCGGAGGTACGTTCCACGCGACCGGGTCGGAGATGAGGCCGCCGCCGGGTCGTCCGTCCAAGGTGCAAAGAAACCGTAAAAAGGTGGACCTCCCCGGTTTCGAGCAGACCCGTCGCGGCGGGTTCGACGTCTCATTCCATCGGGAGGCGACACCCGCCGTCCTGGGGGCCTCGGAGGTTCGTGATGAAGACCAGAGTTAGACCGAGCAGTCTCGTGTTCGCCTGTGCCGCCATGGCGGTGACCGTCGCCGCAGCACAGAGTCCTGCCGGCGACCGGCCAGCCACTATCCGGCTGCGGGCCTACGTCGAGGCCTTCAATTCGGGCGATTCGGCCCGGATGCGGACGTTCCTGGAGCAGAACTTCAGCGCCGCCTCGCTGAAGGAGGCGCCGGTCGATGTACGCCTGGCCCGGTACGAGCAGAGCAAGACCCGCCTCCAGACCATGACGCTGCGGAAGATCGCGGCTGAACGCGAGCATCGAACGTTCGCGCTGGTCGCCGCCGGAGACGGGCAGCAGCTGCTCCTGCAGGCGACCGTCGAACCGGTGCCGCCACACAAGCTCGTCTCGATCATGATCGATATGGTCGAAGACCCCGACAATCTCGTCATTCCGGATCCGAAGAGGGACGATGCCGCACTGGTTGAGGCAATCCGGGCCGACCTTGACGCCCGGGCCAAGGCCGACGAGTTCTCGGGCGTGGTGCTCGTCGCGAAGGGACCGACGGTGCTCTTCCACGAGGCCTACGGGCTGGCAGACCGGGCGAAGCAAATCCCCAACCGCAAGGACACCAAGTTCAACCTGGGATCGATCAACAAGACCTTTACCCAGATTGCCATCCACCAGCTCGCGAAGGCCGGCAAGCTGTCGCTGACCGACACGATCGGAACGTACCTGCCCGACTACCCGAACAAACAGGCCGCGAACCAGGTGACCGTTCAGCACCTGCTCGACATGACATCCGGGATTGGCGACTTCTTCGGCCCTCGCTACAACGCGACCCCAAAGGAGCGGATCCGGAGCATCGGCGACTACCTGCCGCTCTTTGCCGACCAGCCGCTGGAATTCGCGCCGGGGACGGGCAACCGTTACTCGAACGGCGGCTACATCGTTCTCGGCGCCATCATCGAGAAGGTCAGCGGGCAGGACTACTACACGTACGTCCGCGAGCACATTTTCAGGCCCACGGGGATGCTCGATACGGACGCGTATCCCCGGGATGCCGGCACGCCGAACCTGGCGCCCGGCTACACCCGGCGTCCCGGGTCCGGCGAGCGCGTCCTCAACTTCGATACGCTTCCCGGCCGAGGCAGTTCAGCGGGCGGCGGCTATTCGACGGCCGAGGACATGCTGAAGTACGTGCGCGCCCTCGCGTCGGGCAAGCTCGCCCTGCCGAACCTGCGAGGCGGCCTGGGCATCGCCGGCGGCGCCCCGGGAATCAACTCGGCGGTCGAGTGGGACGCGCGCTCCGGCTACGTCGTGATCGTGCTGGGCAACTTCGACCCCCCCAATGCGATGCGCGTGGCGGAGCGAATCCGCGGCTGGCTGCCCGAGTAGCTGGGAGACGGTGGCACGTTCCTTGTCCGTCCCCATGGGCGCCGAGGGGAAGTATCACCATTTTCAGTAGAATACGGCCGACGGACCGGTCGGCGTCCCGTCGCCCGGCCCGCCAGGACACGCCTTTTGTATTGAGAGGGAGGCTCCGGACGCCCATGTGCGCCGGGAGCGCCCGCGAGGCACACCATGAGGACGATCGCGCTCGCACTGTTGGCTGTCTTGACGACAGCAGGTATCGCAGCCGCACAGCCGCTTCAGAAAGACGAAAAGGGGTGCAAGGATCACGAACTGTTCACCCGGATGCCCGACTCGTGGATTCACAACTGCACCGAGAAGGCGTTCGACGCGCACGAGTTCCCGACGAGTGTCAAAGACAAGGTGACGGTCGAAGGGCGCCTGTGGAGGATTTCGTACTACCCGCAGGCGTCCGCGAAGACGAAGCCCAGCGAGCTGCAGATCCTGCGGAACTTCGAGAACGCCGTCGCCAAGATCGGCGGCAAGACGGTGTACTCCACCAAGAACCGGGCGACGTTCCAGATCTCGAAGGACGGGCGCGAGTTCTGGATCGATCTGACGGCCGAGTTCACCGGCAAATACGGGTTCTACATCGTCGAGAAGCAGGCCATGGCCCAGGACATCGTGGCCAACGCCGCCGCGCTCTCGAACGATCTCAAGACCAGCGGGCACGTGACGGTGGAAGGCATTTACTTCGACACGGGCAAGTCGGAGATCAAGGCGGACTCCGCCCAGGCCATCGGAGAGATCGCGAAGATGCTGGCGGCCGACGCCGCGCTCAAGGTCTACGTCGTCGGGCACACGGACAACGTCGGGGCCCTCGACGCCAACATGAAACTCTCGCAGGACCGGGCCGAGGCCGTCGTCCAGGCCCTGGTGAAGTCGCACGGCATCGCGGCCGCCCGGCTCAGGAGCTTCGGGGCCGGGCCCTACGCGCCCGTCGCGTCCAACGATAACGACGCCGGGCGTGCCAGGAACCGCCGGGTCGAGCTCGTGAAGCAGTAGCACCGGACCACGGCTGAGGGCCTTCCGCCGCGGCGGGCGCCCGTCCGGCGCCACCCGCACAGGTTGTGAAGCCGCCTCAGAACAGAACGCTCAGCGGCTGCGGGGCTCGAGGTCCATCCAGCGTTCGTAGGCGGCGTGCAGCTCACCCTGGGCCTGCTGCAGGCGCGCAAGCGTTTGCTCGATGGCCGCCGCACCCTCTTTGTAGAACTCGGGGTGGGCAACCGCCTCGTTCAGGCGGCCGATCTCCGCCTCGAGCGCTTCGATCCGTCCGGGCAGTCGTTCGAACTCGCGCTGCTCGTGGTGGGAGAGCTTCTTGGAGATGGTGGTGTCGCTGGCACGTGGCGACCGACGACCATCATCGGCCCGACGCACGGGTCCGGCCGTCTCCTGGTCGTGAGCCTTCGGCCGCTGGCGGAGCCAGTCCTCGTAGCCACCGACGTACTCGCTCACGCGCCCGTCACCCTCGAACGCCAGCGTGCTGGTCACGGCGTTGTCGAGGAACGTCCGGTCGTGGCTGACCAGGAGCAGGGTCCCCTGGAACTCGGCCAACTGCGCCTCGAGCAGTTCGAGCGTCTCGAGATCCAGATCGTTCGTCGGCTCGTCCAGCACGAGGACGTTGGCCGGTCGCGTGAACAGGCGCGCCAGGAGCAGACGGTTCCGTTCGCCGCCCGACAGCGACCTGACGGGAGAGCGGGCCCGCTCGGGCGGGAACAGGAAGTCCGCGAGATACGCGTTCACGTGACGGGACCGGCCGTTCACGGTGACGTTGTCGTTGCCCTCGCCGATCGTGTCGAACACCGTGGCGTCCGGATCGAGCTGCTCGCGCTGCTGATCGTAGTAGGCGACCTCGACGTTGGTGCCCGTTCTCACCTCGCCCGTGTCGGGGCGCAGGTCGCCCAGCAGGAGCCGGAGCAGCGTGGTCTTGCCGGATCCGTTCGGGCCGATGAGGCCCACGCGGTCGCGCCGCATGATGCGGACCGAGAAGTCGGCGATCACCGGAGCCCCGTCGAACGCCTTGCCGAGGTGCCGCGCCTCGAACACGAGCTTGCCCGACTGATCGGCCTGCTCGACCGAGAGGCGGACGGTCCCCGCCACCTCGCGCCTGGCAGCGCGCTCGGCCCGCATCGCCATGAGCGCCTTCACCCGGCCCTCGTTCCGCGTGCGACGCGCCTTGATGCCCTGCCGCAGCCAGGCTTCCTCCTCGGCGAGCTTCCGGTCGAACTTCTCCTGCTGGATGGCCTGGTTGGCCAGCCACTCCTCCTTCTTCCGGAGGAACTCGTCGTAGGTGCCGGGCCACGACGTCAGCAGACCGCGATCGAGTTCGACGATCCGGGTGGCCAGGCGGCGCAGGAACGTCCGGTCGTGCGTCACGAACACCACGGCGCCCGCGTAGTCCGAAAGGAAATCCTCCAGCCATTCGATAGCGTCGATGTCGAGATGGTTCGTCGGCTCGTCGAGCAGGAGCAGATCGGGCTGCGCGACCAGTGCGCGCGCCAGGAGCACGCGCCGGCGCCAGCCTCCCGAGAGCGTGTCGACGATGGCCTCTGAGGGCAGGCTCAGCCGGGCGAGCACCAATCCGACGCGCTGCTCGAGGCGCCATCCGTCGCGCTCCTCCAGTTCGTGCTGGAGGCGACCCAGCGACTCCATCGCCTCGGCGCTCGGATGATCGGCGACCGCCACCGCCGCATGGTGGTAGGCCGTGACGATATCGCTCAGGTCACCGAGGCCAGCTGCCACGACGTCGAACACCGGCAGGTGTTCCGAGAGCGGGACGTCCTGTTCGAGCCTGGCGACTCGGATTCCCGGCTGACGCCAGATGGTGCCGGCGTCGGCTTCGGCCTCGCCGCTGATGACACGCAGAAGCGTGGACTTGCCGGAGCCGTTTCGGCCGATCAGGCAGACGCGCTCTTTGGGCTCGACCTGCAGGGTCACGCCGTCCAGCAGCGGGAGATGCCCGTAGGCGAGGGAGACGCGGTCGAGGGAGAGGAGAGGCATTCAGAGTCAGGAGCCAGAATACAGGAGCCAGAAGCCAGAAGACAGAAAGCACACACACGTACAGAGAAACGGCGGCGGCGCTCGCTGCCGAACACCGCCGCCGTGGGATTGCCTCTCGACGCAGGATCGGTCGCGCGATCAACGCGACTCGCTCTACCCTGTCGCCGGTCGCCTGTCGCCGGTTGCCTGTCTAGAACATCCTGTCGAACCAGACGTCCTCGATGACCTGCACCGTCTTCGAGAAGGTCTTGCCGCCGGCGGTCACGACCACCGTGTAGGTGCCGACGTCCGCGGGAAGCGTGCCGCCGAATGTCGGCATGGCCCCCGCCGCGGCGCCGCCACGGCCGCC
>CAYZYG010000070.1:0-27083 GCA_964481395.1 uncultured Vicinamibacterales bacterium | reverse complement strand
GCCTGCTGGTGCGTTCAGACTGGTGAGGCGCGAGACGTGACCACAGCCAGCCTGCAGATCGCCCACGAGCTGCCGATTGCCATGACTGCCACCACTGCGCCCGCTGGATTCGCCGAGCTGTACGAACGCCACTATGAAGCCGTCTTCCGCGCGGCCCTGCGCGTGACCGGAAACGCGGCCGACGCGGAAGACGCCCTGCAGACGGTCTTTCTGCGTGTCCTGGCGCACGGGGTAGCCGAAACCGGTCCCCTGCCGGCCGCCTACCTCCGGCGCGCGGCCGTCAACGCGGCTGTCGACTTGCTGCGCCGCCGGGCGGTTCGCGCCGCGTCGGAGTACGACGACCAGGCGCCGCATGCGGCCGTGCCGCCCCCGTCGCTGCTGAAAGAACAGCTCCGGCGTGCCATCGCGACCCTCGACCGGGAGGACGCCACGCTGTTCCTGCTGCGGTACGTCGAGGGATTCTCGAACGACGAGCTGGCCGGGATGTTCGAGATCGAAAAGAACAACGTGGCCGTCCGGCTCCATCGGATCCGCCAACGGCTGCAGGCAGAAATGAATCGGTAGCCGCGCAGCCCGTCGAAGCTCCGGCCGTCGCGAGGGAGCGAAGGCGGACACGCGGAAATGCAAGGTGCGCCGCAGCTCGCATGTGACCGCGGAGCGAAGGTGTGAAGGAGGTCGGGGATGTCTGAAGACCGACTGGAACAGGCACTGCACGAGATGAAACAGGAACACGTCGACGCCGGATCGCTCGAGGCAGCGAAGACGCGCGTCCTCGGCACGATCACGAACGCCGCGGGGGCAGGCTGCGCGGAGTTCCGGCCTGAGTTCCGCGCGTACCTGAGCGGAGCGCTCGCAGGCAGCCGGCGCGTGCTGATGGAAGACCACCTCAGCCGCTGCCCCGCGTGCCGTACCGCCATGGCTGACCTGAAGGGCGACCGGCGGGTAATCGCCATGCCGACCCGATCCTCGGGCCGCTGGGTGAAGTGGGGAAGCTTGGCCGCGGCTGCCGTCCTGGTGCTGTCGGTCCTCTATCTCGGCCGCGACACCATTGACGCGTGGATGGCGCCCGGAGGTCCGCGGGCCACGGTCGTGTCCGCCACGGGAGGCCTGTACCGCCTGCCCGGCGGCGCGCTCGAAGCCGGCGCCACCATCGACGAAAGAGAACTCGTCCGCACCGGCCCGGGCGCGCACGCCGTACTGCGTCTCGCCGACGGATCGACAGTCGATGTGAACGGGCGGACGGAGCTGTTCGTTACAGCAGCCTGGAGCGGCCAGGCCATCCACCTCCAGCGCGGCGACGTCATCGTCCAGGCCGCGAAGCAGCGCAGAGGCCACCTGCGTGTCCTGACCCGCGATTCGATCGCGTCCGTGAAAGGCACGGTCTTCGCCGTGTCCGCCGGCATGGGCGGCTCGGTCGTTTCGGTCGTGGAGGGATCCGTCGCGGTGAACCAGCCCGGCACGGAGGTCCTCCTGAGCCCCGGCGAGCAGGCAGCCTCGAACCCGGCGCTGATGACATCGGTCGAGGAGGCCATTGCCTGGAGTCCCGAGGCCGAGGAGTACATCGCGCTCCTCGGATCGTTCGCGAAGATCGAGCGCCAGCTGGCGGAACTGTCTCCTGGCGAACTGCGCACCAGCTCCGCCTTGCTGCCGTATCTGCCGCCGGGGGCGTTCGTTTACGGCGCCGTCCCCAACCTCGGCGGAAAGATCGGTCAGGCCCTGGCCCTGGCCGAGCAGCAGGCGACGGAAAACGCCGCCTTCGCGGCCTGGTGGAAGTCCGAGACGGGGTTCGAACTGCGGCAGATGGTCGATCGCCTGCAGTCGGTGAGTTCGCTGCTGGGCGATGAGGTCGCCTTCAGCGTCGCCTCGTCTGGGCCCGGCACCGAGGTGCCGATGGTGATGGCCCGGGTCCAGCCTGGCAAACAGGCCGAGCTGACGAGCGTGCTGGAAAGACTGTTCGTCGTGGCGGACGAGCCCGCCCTGCCGTATGCCGTGTCCGACGACCTCATGGTCGTGTCGAATTCGCCAGCGAACCTGGCGTGGGTCCTTGGCAGCCTGGGCCAGGGCTCCGGCTCCCCGTTCACGGCAGCCATCGCCGACCGGTACCGGCGCGGCGCCGGATGGCTGATTGGCGTGGACGCGGCCCCGGTCGTCGCGATGGCCGAGGGAGACGATGCGCCGCCGGTAGAACTCGCGGGGATGATCGGGTTGAAGTACCTGTTTCTCGAGCAGCGGGCGCCCGCGGGCGCGGAGGAGAACGAGGTCACACTGGTCTTCGCGGGTGAGCGGAAGGGCATGGCGTCCTGGCTGGCGGATGCCGGTGCCGGGGGAGCCGCGGAGTATCTGCCGGCCGACGCGCTCGTCGCCGGGTACGCCTCGACGCGCGAGCCCTGGCAACTCTTCCAGGAGTTCACCGCGTTCATGACGAAGGAGAACAATTCCTTCAGCGAAGACCGGGCGCAGGTGGACGAGAAGCTCGGGGTGGGGTTCCTGGAGAACCTGACCGCGGCACTCGGCACCGAGACCGCGTTCGCGCTGACCGGGTTCTCCGTCAACGGTCCGGTCTGGGTTTTGGCCGGCGTCGCCAACAACCCGGGTGTCATCGACAGCTCGCTGCAGCGACTGGCCGATGCCTTCAACGCCGAGCTGCCAGCCGAGGAGCAGGACAAGCGGCTGGTCATCGGCCAGGAGCAGGCGGGCGGCCGGATCTGGGGCACGCTGAAGGCCGGGAGCCTTCCGTTCGGCGTGACCTGGACCTACGATGGGGGATACCTGGTCGCGGCCTCGGATCGCGCGTCCGCCGAGCGCGCCATCGCGACCAGGCACGGCGGGTCGCAGCTCGTGTGGTCGCCGGAGTTCCTGGGCCAGCTGCCCTCGTCTGCCGGCATTCACCCGTCGGCGTTCGCCTGGGTGAACACGAAGGGGGCGCTCGGGATGTTCTCGGCGCTGAGCAGCAACCCGGCGCTTTCGGAGCTGCTGGCCGGCCGCGACCCGGTGCTCGTGGTGTTCAACGGATCGGCGGAACAAATCCACGCCGCCAGCCGTACTCGTATTACAGGACTGCTCATGGACGTCATGCTGCTCGAGCGTCTGAGCCAGACGCAGGAGGGGGCACCGTCCGGGACCGTGCGTCAATAGCGTGAAGGGCGCGTCCCCTGGCTCTCGCGGGCACGCGCTGACGGAGACGTGTTGGATCCGAAACCGGTCGTCGAACTCGAGAACCTGACGGTCAGACTGGGGCGGCGGGAGATCCTGCACGGGATCACCGGCCGCCTCGGCGTGTCCGGCGCGGGGAAGGCGGTGGGCCTGCTGGGGCCCAACGGGGCGGGCAAGTCCACGCTGATCCTGACGCTGCTCGGGTTCCTCAAGCCCAGCGCCGGCCGCGCGCGCATCCTGGGCATCGACTGCCGGCACAGCTCGGGCGAAGCCCGCTCGCGCATCGGCTACATGCCCGAGAACGACTCGTTCATCGGTGACATGACGGCCGTGACCTTCCTGCGCCAGATGGCCGAACTCTCCGGCCTTCCTCCGAAAGCCGCGCTCGAGAAAGCCCACGAGGTCCTGTTCCACGTGGGGCTCGGCGAGGCGCGCTACCGAGAGCTTCGGACGTACTCGTACGGCATGAAGCAGATGGCCAAGCTCGCCCAGGCCATCGTGCACGGTCCTGAACTGGTCGTGCTGGACGAGCCGACCAACGGCCTCGACCCGGCCGCCCGCCGCCGCATGCTGAAGCTGGTCACCGAGATGAAGCGGGAGCAGGGGATGAACGTCCTCATCTGCTCCCACCTGCTGCGCGACATCGAGCAGGTGTGCGACGAAGCGGTGATCATGAAGGACGGCGCGATCGTCCGCCAGTGCAACCTCGAGGAGGAGCGGCGGTCGAACAGGCACTTCGTCGAGCTGGAGGTGAGCGGTGACGACGGCGGCCTCCGCTCGGCACTGCCGGAGATCGGAGCCGAGGGCGTCTCCGAAGGCGGCGGCCGCTGGCGCATCGTCCTGCCGCCCGGAGTCGAGGTGGAAGCGATCTGGGGGCTCGTGGAAGAGCAGCACCTCCTGGTGCGGAAACTGACGCACCGGCGGGACACGCTGGAGGAGATCTTCCTGAAGGCCATGGGACACCTGGCGCACACACCGGGTGAGACGAATGGACTGAACGGCGGCGCGTCGGTCGGCGTGTGACGATGGTCGGTGTGCGCCGCGGGTCCTGCCCGCGAGCACCCCGCCCGTCCTCGGGCCGACAAACCTGATCACGGCTGACGGCCCTGCGGCGCGGTCGGGGGCCCCGCTCGCGGTCACCCGCGGCGCGCGAGACGAGAACACCGAATGGCGGTCTACAAGCGCGGATATCGGCGGTACGACGGACCCCTGACGGGGCGCCTGGCCAGATTTCTGGTCCTGCCCCGCTACGCGTGGCGGCGGCTGTACCAGCAGCGTCTGGTCATCCTGTTGACCGTCGTGGCGTTCGTGTGGCCCGTGGTGTGCGCCGGTTTCATCTACCTCACCAATCGCGTGGAACTCCTGCAGGGGCTCGATGAGGAGTTCCGTCAGTTCATTCAGGTGGACGGGCGCTTCTTCTCCGTCTTCATGTACGTGCAGGCCGGCTTTTCCGTGTTTCTCGCGGCGCTGGCCGGGCCCGGCCTCCTCGCGCCCGATCTCGCGAACAACGCGCTGCCGCTGTACTTCAGCCGGCCGCTCACGCGGTGGAGTTACGCGCTGGCCCGCCTGATGGTCCTCTTCGGGATGCTGTCGGTCGTGACGTGGGTTCCCGGCCTGCTCCTGTTCGGGCTGCAGGTGGGGCTTGCCGAGGGCTCATGGTTCCGGGCCAACTGGACGCTGGGGGCCGGGATGGTCGTCGGGTTCCTGCTGTGGCTGCTCGTCCTGAGCCTGGTCGCGATGGCCAGCTCCGCCTATGTGAAGTGGAAGTTCGTGGCGGCGGGCGTGAGCCTCGCGTTCTTCTTCGTCCTGAGCGGCGTGGCCGAGATGATCGACGGCATCCTCCGGGTGGACTGGGGACACCTGATCGATCCGGCCTGGACCGTCAACCGGGTGTGGTGCGCGCTGCTCGACGTACCGCCGCCCGACGGCCCCGGAGCCTGGGCGTCGGTGGCGGCGATCGCGGCGACGGTCCTGCTGCTTGCCCTCGTGATCGAACGCAAGCTGCGCCCGGTGGAGATCGTGTCATGACCGGCCCCGCCAGCGCGGACGGCTCCGGCGAGGCTCTCCGGCGCGCGAACGCGCCGAGACCGCCTGCGGTGGTGTTCGAGGAGGTCTCGAAATTCTACGGCGAGGTGCTCGGCGTGAACCGCGTCACGCTGAACATCCCGCCGGGAATCACGAGTCTGGTCGGGCCGAACGGATCCGGCAAGACCACGCTCATGAACCTGATGACCGGGCTCATCCACCCCGATCATGGCCGCATCCTGATGCGCGGGATTTCGCCGCGCGATCCCGAGGCGCTGATGCGCGTCACGGGGTACGCCACGCAGTACGACACCGCGCCGCGCTGGGCGACAGGATTCACCTTCATCACGACCGGTTTGCTGCTGTACGGCTACGGCCGGGCCGAAGCGGAGGAGCGCGCGTGGAAGGCGCTCGACCGTCTCGGGCTGACGGATGCGGCGACCCGAAAGGTCGGGGCGTACTCGAAGGGCATGCGGCAGCGCGTGCGGCTGGCGCAGGCCATCGCGCACGATCCCGATCTGCTCATCCTCGACGAGCCGCTGAACGGTCTGGACCCGCTGGTTCGGGCGGAAACGATCGAGCTGTTCCGCGCCTGGGCGGCCGCGGGGAAACACGTCATCATCTCGAGCCACGTCCTCCAGGAGGTGGACCTGATCAGCGACCAGATCGTGCTCATCGCCAACGGCACGATCGTCGCTGAAGGCACGATCCGGGACGTGCGGGACGAGATCGACGAGCACCCGAGCCAGTTCGTCATCCGCTGCCACGACGCGTCCGGCGTGGCGGCGCGGCTGTTTGGCGAGGATCACATCACCGAAATCAGGCTGAACGACGACCGCCTGGGTCTGCTCGTGATGACCCGCGATCGGCAGCGCTTCGCGCGCGCGCTCGGGCGGATTGCGCTCGACGGACACCGCATCGACGGCGTCGTCCCGGCCGACGAGAACGTGGACGCCCTCTACGAATACCTGATTGGAGGCGAGTAGCGTGGCTCCGTCCTTCTCTGCTCGGGCCGGACAGGCGTGGACGATCGCCAGAATCGAGCTGCGCCGCGCCTTCTTCGCGAAGCGCGCGCTCTGGGTGTACGCGCTGGCCCTGCTTCCGGCCGTGATCTTCCTCGCGCACGGGATCGCGATGAAGTACCGGGGCGACCAGCTCGAGCGCGGCGGCGTCACGACAGCGGCCCTGCTGGACAGCATCCGGGAAGGAGAGACCGTCGACGAGGTTACGGCGCGGCTCGGGAAGCCGGCCGAGGACCGCCGGTCGACTCGAAACCGGCGCGTCCGGCAGCGCACCGAGAATCCGGGGACGACCACGCACGTGATCGCGCCGGCGGTGGTCCGGTTCGTCCGTCTTAACATCACGCGGCCTTCGTACAGCGGGGAGCCGACCGCCAGGATCTACGAGTTCGAGATGTACGGACCCGATGGCCGGCGCAACCTCGCGCTCGGCCGTCCCGCGACGGGTAGCGAGCCGTGCAGGCCGGAACAGGGGCCTGAGAAAGCCGTGAACGGCAGCGTGGTCGGCGGGCCGAGCGATGCGTGGTGCGCGGAAGGGTGGCGCACATTTCTGGAGGTGGATCTCGTCGAGACCGCTCCGGTCGCGCGCTTCGTGGTGAAGCACGCCAGCGCGGGGGGCGAAGACGAGGAGGCCGACACCCGCGACTTCAGCATCCAGGTGAGCACGGACGGCAAGACCTTCACGACCGTCGAGACCTCGACCGGCGCGGGGTTCGTCGAGGAGCGGACCGAGGTTCGCCAGCTCAACTACTTCGACGGGCGGCGCGATGTGCGGCTGCTCTTCGTCGACGGCAAGCTGAATCACTGGAACATCAACCGCCTGCTGAACTTCGAAGAGGACCGGATGATCTTCGCGGGGATCTTCCAGTTCTTCTACCTGCGGCTGGCCATCTTCTTCGGCTGCCTCGGCCTGTTCATGAATCTGTTCCGTGGCGAGATGACGAACCGCACGCTGCACTACTGGCTGCTCGCGCCGGCACGGCGCGAGGTGCTCCTCGTCGGCAAGTACGCCGCCGGCCTGATCGCGTCAGCGGCGATCTTCGGCGGCGGTGCCCTAATCGCGTTCGCGGCCATGGTCTGGCCGCACGATCCGGTCGAGCTCCAGGCTTACTGGAATGCGGGGGGCATGAGCCACGCGTTCTGGTACGCGACGGCGGCCGTGCTCGGCTGCGTCGGCTACGGGAGCGTGTTTCTCGCGCTGGGCCTGTACGTCCGTAATCCGATCGTCCCCGCCGCTGTGCTGCTGATGTGGGAGGGCGCGGCCGGCATTCTCCCGCAGGTGCTCCAGAAGCTGAGCATTCTGTATTACCTGCAGTCGCTGTGCCCGGTTCCGGCCCTGCCGACGGACGAGGACATTCCAACACTGATCCGCCTGCTGATGGCGCCCGCCGCGCCCGCCTCGCGTCCGGGCGCCATTCTCGGCCTGCTGCTGCTGACCGCCTTCGTCCTGTGGATCGCCAGCCGCGCCGTCCGGCGCATGCAGATCTCCTACGGCAGCGAGTCGTGATGGCCACGCCCGGGATGGCGTCCGTGGGGCCATCGCCGTGGGACGCTCAAGAGTCCGGGCCAACAGGCACGTCGTAGCCATGCGGGCGCAGCTCCGGCCGCCAGATCCCGTCGGTGTGCAGAAATGGTCTGGCGCGGCGGGGCGGTGGGGCGTATGATTCGCGCCAGCTTCCGTCTGACCCGCTGTCCGGCGGGTCCGTTCCGAAGAGCGCCGGAGGGTTACGCCATGGCTCGCCGCCCGTCGCGCCTTCTGCTGGTCGTTCTCGCGTCACTCGTCGCCCTCCCCGCCGTGGCGCTTCCGTGGCGGGTCAATGCGTCTCCTGCCGTGCTGATCCCCCCGGAAGAGGCGGACGCCGCTCTGTCGGACCGGGACCGCATCCAGAGCCAGGACCGGCGGACAGCCCGACTCGCGTGCAGCGTCGTTCCCAATCAAACGGGCGCTATCCGCTGCACCGCAACGGCCACCCGAGCCCGCGGTCCCGGCTCTTCGTTCAGATGGTGGATCGACGGTGTCTTCCATTCGGAAGGCCACTCTCTCACGGAGGTGACCTTCAGCGGCCTGACTCCAACCAGCCACAAGATCGAAGTGTTCCTCAACGACCCGGACGCTGGTGACATCGACAGCATGGTGTCGTCCGTTCCTGATGCCGTCACGATCGACCTCGGCGCGGGTACGGGCAGCCTCACCGCTCATCTGGCATGCGCGTGGGCGAAGGTCCGGCCGGGCGTCATCTCCTGCACCGTCAGCGCGAGCAATGTGCCGAGTGATGCCCAACTCGAGTACGAGTGGGTGGTCGACGGCCGGGTTCAGCCGAATCAGACGGCCGACCAGCTCAGCCTGACCGACATGCCGAACGGAGACCACGTCATCATGGTGCGGCCGATCGACGCGCGGCCTGGTTTTCGGAACCGCCCGTCGACGCCTGACAGCTGGAGCATCACGTTGACGGGCGGGCGGCCCGCCGAGCAGGCGGGAGGAGCAGCTCCTCGGGGAGGGGGCCCGCCTCCAGGAGGGACCACTCCCCCTGCTACGCCCGTCATGGGCGGGGGGGCGTCCACGGCGAGGCCGGAGACGACACCATCCACCCCACTGACCGAGCAGCAGCTGATAGATCTTGCAGGTCTGCCCCAAGAGGGCAACGACTTCCGTTTAGGCCTCGAGAATTACGTGTCCCAGATGCGGCAGCTGTTCAAAGAAGCGATTGGAGATCCGAGCGACCCCACGCCACAACAGCAGCAGGCCATCAGTCTGGCGAAGGTTGCCATCTTGGCTAGTGCCCATGAACGGGTCGGATTCGGAGGAGAACCCAGCTACCCGTCCATCAACGCGATGCTGCCCGTGCTGCTGAAGCTGGGCGTTTGGGGCGCCAGGGACCCGAAGGCGTTCGCCGCGATGCAGAACCTGTGGATGATTCTCGGCAAACTCGAACGGGAGCGCAGGCAACGGGAGACGCCCCGATGACCCGAGGACGACCTTCGATCAGGCTGTGTGCGCTCCTCGCGGGAACCGCGGCGCTGGTCGCGACGCCGTGGGTCGGAGGCCGGCTGAGCGCTGCACCGGCGTCGCCCGGACGGCCCAGCCCTCTCACCGCCTCCCAGGGCATCGCGGTTCCCACAGGCGAGGTCGCCTCAGTGGCCGGTGGCGTGACGCTGCAGCGGCCCGCCACCTGGGTAATGAAGAGTGACGGCGCGGGAGGCATGACGATTGCGGCGCTGCAGGTGGATCTGTCGGCCCTCGTTCCCGTCGGGCCCCGTCTTCGGGTCGAACGCGTGGCGGTGGATCCAGCCAAGGCCCTCGAGCGCATCTCGACGACGATGACCCAGGGGGAGCCGCTCCAGGTGATCGGCGAACCGGGCACGATGCGCATCGGCACCCTCGACGCGGCCGTCGTCACGTTTCAGGAGGACAGGGGCGAGCGGACGATCGTGGTGAAGTCCGTTGCCGTCGTGCCTGCGCCTGCGCGGTCGTACCTCTTCACGCTGGAGTCGCCTGCCGAGCAGTGGAAAATGTCCGAGGCGGTACTGACGGCAATTGTGGAAGGGGCGAGGTTCTCTGCGGGCGGATTTCCCGGCAGATGGCTCTTCCGCGGCTACGCGGGGGCCTACTGTACGATCGAGGACGCCGGCAACAACCGGCTGAAGGTGACCACCGAGCGGGGCGAGATCGCCTACGGGAGCTACGAGAATCCAGGCACGATTGTCGTCGATTTCTCTTTCGCGCGCGGCCTGAAGGGGTGGATGAACGAGGAGGGAACTCGCATCGACTGGACCAACCGCGAGTTCTGGCTTCGTGCCGACCGCTGAAGGAACCTGACTGCCGCACGGCTCACCGTCATCCGCGTCCCGGGAGATCTCCCCGCCCGTCGGAACCGACCGATACGAGGGCCTATCCATCGAACGGCTGTGACCGCTGGCGGAACCAACGTCCCTCGGAATCAGCCTGGACATGGGCGACTGGACATACATTGTTGTTCTATGCATACTGATGCTATGTATCTGGTCCCTCGTCAGGGCAACAGGTCCCCGGAGACGGTTAGCCAGCCAAGCTGCCGTGCCCGACCGCAGCAAATGCCACTCATCCGATGAGCATCAACAAAGACCTCGTCGCGGCCTCATCAACGGCCCTGGTCCTCGCCATCCTGGCCGAGGGTGACAGCTACGGCTACGCCATCCTGAAGCGGGTCCGCGAACTCTCGGGAGGCGCCCTGGAGTGGACCGACGGCATGCTCTACCCGGTGCTCCACCGCCTGGAGCGTGCCGGCCTGATCGAATCCCGATGGGCGAGCGCCGAGTCGGGCAGGCGGCGGAAGTACTACCGAATCACCGACGCCGGGCGCGACCAACTGGCCGACGAACGTCGCCAGTGGGAGACCGTCGACAAGACGCTCGGCAAGATCTGGTCGGCCATGACCGACTGCGGACACCTCTCCACTCACCTCGTGCCCTTCCTCCAGCGGAGCTGACCCCATGAATCCCACGAACCCAGAGACCCCGACGGGTGGCCCGCTTGAGAAGCAGATCGAGGCCTGGCGGACGCACCTTCGCAGAAGCCACTCCATCTCGACGCAGGACGCGGTGGAGCTGGAGGATCACCTCCGTGAGCAGATCGCCTCACTCGTTGCCGACGGCCTTGCGGACGACGAGGCCTTCCTGGTGGGGGTGAAGCGCATGGGGGCCATCGACGCTCTCACGCGCGAGTTCGCGCGCGAGCATTCGGACCGTCTCTGGAAGCAGCTTGTCCTCACCGGTGACGACGAAGGGGGCGGCGCCGGACTGTTCGCGGGCGCGTGGTCCACGCAGCTGTGGATGGCCCTCGCCCTGGCCGTGGCAGCCGCCATCGCGATCAAGGTCCCGGCGCTCTTCGGGGTCCCGTTCAATCCCGACGAGAGCTCCTTCTACCCGCTCAACATCGGTCTCCTCATCCTGCCGTTCATCGCGGCGTATCTTGCCTGGGACAGGCAGCTTCCACGAACGGCGTGGCTCGGGCTCGGAGCGGTCTTCGCCCTGTCGGCCGTCATCGTGAACGCCTATCCGTACGCGCCGGCGCCTGGCACCAAGGTGTCGCACACGCTCCTGCTGACCGTCCTTCACCTGCCAATCGCCCTCTGGCTCGCCGTGGGGATCGCCTACGTCGGCGGCCGGTGGCGGGGGAGCGATCGGCGGATGGACTTCATCCGCTTTACGGGCGAGATCTTCATCTATTACGTCCTGATCGCCCTGGGCGGAGGCGTGCTCATCGGCATGACCTTCGCGATCTTCCAGGCCATCGGCATCGACCCCGAGCCGCTGGTGGAGGAGTGGGTCCTGCCCTGCGGCATTGCGGGCGCGGCTCTGGTCGCCACGTGGCTGGTCGAGGCGAAGCAGAGCGTCATCGAGAACATGGCGCCGGTCCTCACGCGGGTCTTCACGCCGCTCTTCACGCTGCTCCTGCTCTCGTTCATCGTGACGCTGCTGTGGACGGGGAGGGGCTTCGACGTGAAGCGGGAGATCCTGATCGCGTTCGACCTGCTCCTGGTCGTGGTGTTCGGCCTGCTCCTTTACTCGATCTCCGCGCGGGACACGCAGGCGGCTCCGGGGCTCATGGACTGGATCCAGCTCACGCTGGTTGGGGCCGCGCTCGTCGTGGACGTGCTGGCGCTGTGGGCCATCGGCAGCCGGATCTTCGAGTACGGATTCACGCCGAACCGCGTCGCGGCCTTGGGCGAGAACATCGTCCTGCTGGTGAACCTGACGGGATCGGCTGCGCTCTATGCCGGATTCATCCGGGGGCGCGTGGCGTTCTCCCGGCTGTGTGCGTGGCAGATGTTCTACTTGTACGTGTTCGCTGCCTGGGCAGGGGTTGTGGCGTTCGTCTTCCCGCTGGTGTTCAGTTTCTCCTGACAGGTCCTCAAGGCTGCGTGCGGACGTCGAGCGCCACCCGCGCCCGGCCGCAGACTTCCTCGGCCGTTGTCGCCATGACGCACCGGCGTCCATGCACGCAATACGCCGGGCATCCGCGCCCGCAGCGATCGTGGTGATCGACCACCAGGTGGGCCTGGCCGTACGGAGCCAGGCGCCACGCGGGCGTCGGGCCGAAAAGCGCGACGACCGGCGTGCCCAAGGCCGCGGCGATGTGCACGGACCCGGTATCGGGCGCGACGAGGAGTCTGGCGACACTCAACAGCGCGACGAGTTCTTCGAGTGTCGTCTCACCGGTCAGACACGCGACGCGTGTACGGGTCCGCTCGAGAATAGCGTCGTGGTACCGGCGCTGATCGGCACGGCCCGACAGCACGACTGATCCCTCTCCCGCGAGCCAGTCAATCACAGTGGCCCACCGCTCCGGCGGCCAGCGTCGCCAGCCTTTCGCCGTCGAGGGCGCGACGACCAGAATCGGATCTGCCCTCGAGATCCCGTGGCGGTGGAGCAGGTCCTCGACGGAGACGACAGCGCCGGATCGTACGGGCAGGTCGAACCGGACCGGCTCCGGCGCTGCGCCGAGAAACCTGGCGAGGGCGAGATATTCGTCAACCGCATGCGCCGGCGGCGCGGGCAGCGGCACGGCCCGCGACACCAGGTGGGCACCTTCACGTTGACCCTGCCGGGCCAGCCTGACGTGACCCCGAGCCATCCGGCTGATCAGAGCGCTTCTGGCGAGACCCTGCAGATCGAGGATGGCGTCGAACGGTTCGGCCCGCAGATCCTGCAGTGCCCGACGGAACGCGCGCGCCCCGCCCGGGCCGATCGCGCGTCCCGTCATTGGCGGGAAGACGACCACCCGGTCAATCGCGGGATGGCCGCAGACGAGGGGCGCGGTCCAGGATTCCACAGCCCAGCTGATGCGCGTCCTCGGAGATGCGCGCTTAAGCGCCGTCGCGACCGGAAGCGCGTGCACGACGTCTCCGATCGAGGAGAGTTTGACGATCAGCACGCGGCCGATCCGGCGCGGATCGACAGGGGCTGCCAGTCGCTCTGGTACGACGCGAAGCACGGTGCCGAGGACATCGACTCCCTGACCCATGCATCGGGAATCATAGTATGCGGCGACCGTTTCTCCCGCCGTCTTCGCGATTCACGCAGATGCGCACGGTGCCGTTGCGGCTTCCGTCGAGCGGGATGTCGAGACGGTGTCGGTCAGAATGAGGCCGGTCACGAACCACGCGACCACCGGGACGCGGAGCCACCAGAGCTTCATGCGCCACCGTTCCGCGGCACTGCCGGCTTCGACAACGACGGCGATGCGGCGGCAGCGGACGACATCAGCACCGCGAACAGATACCAGTAGTGCCGGCAGTTCATGAGGTCCGTCGAGATCGCTTCGATCAGGAAGGCCACACCAGCACCGGCGTACGCAGCAGCCTCCCAGTGAGGGCCCGGTCGAGTCCGGAACATCCGGCGGATCGCCGCGACAGCCGACGCCAGGACCAGAACGAGGGCGGCGACGCCGACGGCACCCAACTCTGCCGCCGTTCCGAGGTACGTCGAGTGGGGCTCGATCAGCCAGATGGAGGCCGGAAATTGGCCGGTCGCCTGGAGGGATCGCGTAAAGTCGGGCTGGCCGGCCGGACCGACGCCAAAGGGCCAGGTACGGGCCACCGCGTGCAAACTCGCGAGGCTGTTGAAGTAGTACGTGGTCGGGATGACTGCCCAGACGCGGCCGGCCCACATCGTCCGTAACCACGGCTCGCCAGCCACGACCTGGGACGCGGTGAGGGCCGGCACGCTGTCGTCTCGCACGACCGCCACTCGCGAGCCGACCGCCATCAGTATCGCTGTGCCAAGCGCGATCGTCCCGGCCAACTGCAGGCGGCGCCGGCGGCGATGTCTCGACACGCCGTCATCGGCCGCGGGTCCCAGGGCGTACATGACCGCTGCTGCCGGACCCAGACAGATGGCCGTCTTTGAGACCGTTGCGGCGAGCCCCAGCACCAGCCCCAGCAGGACGAACGAATCGGATCGGCGCCAGCCTCGCTGGAGGCGGCCTGCCGCGAACAGGGGACACGCGAGGAGCAGGATGCTCGCCAGCATCTGGGGGCCGGTCGTGAACGCTTTGGCACGGGCGGCGTGACCGACGTACGGCACAGGCGTGGCGATTGGCGTCGTCAGCGGCGACGCGATGCCCGCCAGCGACAGCACGACCCCCGCCAGGGCGAAGGCGGCTGCGACGGCGGCCGCGTACCCGAACCAGAGGCCGTAGCGGCGGACCAAATCCGGGGTTGCCGTCAGACGGACCGCGGCGTAGAGCCCCGCCAGGTACGCCGCACCGAGGGTCTCGACGATGGCGTCGTGTTTCCCGGCTCCCGATGCGATCAGCGCCATCAGGCTGGCGGCCAGCCACGAGGCTGCGGCCACATCACCCAGCGCAGGGCGGCAGCGCAGGCGCTGCCACCAGATGGCCAGCACAGCAATCGCGCCCAGCCCCAGAAACACCAACTCCGGCGGCTGCAGCTTCTCTCCGAACCAGGGGAGCGTCCACACGCGATGGATGGGCAGGACGAAGAGATAGGCCCCCCAGGCTGCCGCGACGGCGACGGACAGGGCGCGTGACGACGGGGTCGCCTGGGAAACCATATGCGTCGGCGACGCCATTCTACGGCGGCGTGACGGGGAGGGCCACCGGTCAGCGGGCGTTCAACCCGGTACCCGCATCGTGGCACAGGCGATCTGGAGTCGCCGCCGCCTGCGGATTCGGCCAGAGAGGCGGCGGAATGGGCAGCGCGAACGTCCGCGCTGCCCGTGTACATCGAAGAACTACGCGGGCGTCATCCCGTCCGCGCGGTTCCGCATCGAGAAGATGCCCACACCAGCGAGAGCAAGCGCCAGCAGGATCATGCCCCACTCACCCATCGTCGGGACCGTCACCGTCACGGTGGCGGAAACCGATGACGAGTTGTTGCCGGACGTCGGATCGGTTGTCGATGTCGAGACCGTCGCCGTGTTGGGCAGGGACGTCCCGTTCGCCGCCGCCGCGTCGACCTTCACCGTGATCGTAAACGTCTGGGCGCCAGCAGCGCTGGTCAATGTGGCGAGCGTGGCGCTTACCGTGCCGGTCGCGCCTGCGGCAGGCGTCGACAGCGTCCAGCCCGCTGGACCGGAGGCCGAAACGAACGTCGTGCCGGCCGGCAGCGGGTCGGACAGGCTGACCGTGGAAGCGTCGCTCGGACCATTGTTCGTGACGATCACGGTGTAAGTCAGATTGGCCCCGGGCGCCGGCACGCTCGTCGACTGCGTCTTGGTGACCGAGAGGTCGGCGCTAGCCGTGGTTGTGGCGGAAACGGAGGCCGTGTTGTTGCTGGCGGTGGGATCGGTGGTTGACGTCGACACTGTCGCGGTGTTCGCGAGAACGGTCCCGGTCGCCGCCGCCGCGTTGACTTTCACCGTGATCGTGAACGTCTGGGCACCAGACCCGTTGGCCAGTGTGGCGCGGGTGGCCGAGACCGTGCCGTTGGCGCCGACGGCGGGGGTCGATAGCGTCCACCCCGCCGGGCCAGAGGCCGAGACGAAGGTCGTATTGGCCGGCAGCGGGTCGGACACGCTGACCGTGGAGGCATCGCTCGGACCGTTGTTCGTGACGGTTACGGTGTAGGTCAGATTGTCGCCTGCCGCCGGTGCGCTCGTCGACTGGGTTTTGGTGATCGCCAGATCCGCGTTCGCGGCCGCAGGAGGCGCGCCGAGGTAGGAGATGATATTACCCACGAGCGCCTGCAGGTCGGCGTTTGCCGCACTCCCCAGGAAGTTCACGTCGAAGACGGCGATGAGCGTGCCTGCCGGTGCGCCGGTCATGGTGCCCGGGCCAAGGGAGATGGCGGCACCGCTCGTGGCGGTGTCCTTGGTAATGAACTGGCCTTTGGGCAGTGAGGTCACTCCGCCGACCGAGGAATAGGTCACTGCGGCCACGGCGGTCGGGCCGGTGAAGGGCGACTGCACCGTCTGATTGTTGGACGTGGTGCCCGCGGCGAGGGCGACGGTGCCGCCACCAACGGACTGAATGAAGTCCCTGATGGCCATGTTGCGCGGCCCAAACGAGCTGCCGTTCTCGCCCATCAGAAAGAGCGAGCCGCCTCCGCTCAGAAACGCGAGGTACTGCGAGGTTTCCGTTGCGGTCAACGGGCTCCCAAAGGGGGCGGAGGCGCCGCTCACCAGTCCAATCCGCACGTCCCAGACCTGCTGGTACGACGACAGCGATCCCGCCGGAACACCGTTGCTGAGCGTGACGGTATAGCCCTTCGCCGTCAGCCTGTTCTGCAGGTTGGTGCGAACATCTGGCATGGGGCTGATGGTCGACCCGTCGTGAACGATGAGCGCGTCGGCTGCCAGGACAACCGAGGGCGCAGACACAAGCCACACGAGCAACGCACCCGCCGCCGGGAGCTTCCGTAGCGACATACGACCTCCAGAAAAGACGGCCAACGAAGCCCGCAGCACACAGCGCAGTGCTTCAGCCGGGGCGGCTACGAGCAGACAGCCGTACAGCCGCTCGCGGCCACGCGGCTGGTACGCGTGAACCGGTCTGCGCAGGTCTGAGGCGGACGGACGCGTGCCGAACCGGCATGCTTCCGCCGCCGCGTGGATGCGTTAGCCCTGCGAAATACCCTACATAGGGGATTGCGATCGTGTCAACTTCGTGCGGAAGGCTCGTGCGCCGATGGCAGTGCTGCCGGTGTGCTGGCAGCTGGCGATCAGGTTCGCGGCGCGTCCATCGGCGGGGCAAGCATGTAACGGTTTCTCGGCCGTGGATCTGGCCCGAACGGACGCCCAGGGTCTACAATCTGCGGTGCGCCCCCAGTGCCCCGTGAGGAGGATGAAGAACATGCGTCGCCCGTTGAGATGGTTGATGGGAATCCTGCTGGCAACCGGTGTTGCGGCATGCGGGAGTCAGGCCCCGGTCAATGAGTTCGGCAAGCAGGACGGTGAACAGATCCGGCAGATGATCAGCGAGTTCGTGACCGCGTACAACGCGAAGGATGTCGAGAAGATCGTGACGTTCTTCGCCCCGAATGCCTCGCTCATGCCTCCCAACCGGGCGACGCTGAACGGCACCGAGGCGATCCGGGGCTACTTCCAGGAGCGGGTCACGACTGAGGGCGGGACGGATTTGGCTATCCAGCCGCAGGTCGTCGAAGGTCATGGCGCCCTGGCGTACACCGTGGGCGCGTTCACGATGAAGCTGCAGCCCTCAGACGGCAGCGAGCCACACTCCGACCGCGGCAAGGTCGTGTGGATCGTGAAGAAGATCGGCGGGCAGTGGCGGTTCGAATGGCAGATGATGGCCAGCGACTTGCCGCCGGTCGTCCCGCCGGCACAGCCGGTGTCAGGGGACTAATCTCCGCGCGCACCAGGCCGATATACCCGTCAGGCAGGATCCGGAGGACGTCGGGCTCGTTCAACCGAGACCACGAGCGATTCCTGGCTCGATCACCGGCGGTGAACCACCGCTATCCGAGCGCCCCGGCGCCGCTCCGGCCCTGCCATTCACGCCGCCCCCACCTCCAGGCTGACGGATTCCTTTCTGCAGGCGCGAATCGCCTACGCCTCTCGTTTCCGCTGCCCCACGAAGAACTCGTAGCCGTAAGTGTGACCGAAACGCTCGAAGATCCCGGCTTCGTGTTCGAGCTGCGCGAGCACGTTGAGGGCGATTTCATCGTGAGCCCAGGTGACGCGCAGCGCGGCGATCCTCGCAAGCATGGGGCGGTAATAGCCCTCGCGCCAGGACGACGCCGGCAGCGTGAAGTGTCCGACGATGGTGAAACCGGCAGCCTCGACCTCGGCGAGCTTGGCGCCGATGGACGCGATGTCTGGATACTCCGCCTGCCACCAGTCGCGCGCGTCCTGTGGTGGATCCGGCACCGTCCAGACCGCTTCGCTCGCCGCGAGATAGCCGCCCGGCCGGAGGAGTCTGCCGCACGCGCGAAGCCCGTTCGGGAATCCGATGCTGTAGAGGGCTCCCTCGCTCCAGACCAGGTCGAACGATCTCGGCGCGAACGGGGCCGCGTCCATGTCGCCGCAGACGCCGTGGACCGCTGGCGCGAGTTCGGCGGCGCGGGCGGCCCCGACCTGCCCGGCGACGAACGGGGCCTGCAGGTCGAAGGCGGTGACCTGCCCGGCGGTCAGGGCCCCGAGGTCGCGGCTGGTCGTGCCGGGGCCGCAGCCCAGGTCGAGCACGCGCGGCCGTGGCGGCAGGCCAGAGGCCAGGGCCAGCGCGCGCCGCATCGAATCCGGATCGCCGGGACCGCCGCGCGGCATCTCGCGGAAGAATTCCAGGAAACGCGTCCAAGCCACGACATCGACGTCTGCGGACTCCTGAGCCATGCCCGGATTGTAGTCCGCCCTGACCCGTGTGCGGGGATCGAGACGGACACGGGCGGCCTGGTGTAGCATCGGACATTCCGGAGGAATCGCGATGCGCCACCCGTCCATCCCTCTCGTGATCGTGTGCCTGCTGATATCGGTCGGTGTGTGGGCCGTTCCCGTCCGGACGCAGGCGCCTCAGACTCCGGCGCCTGCCGCGTTCGCCGCAGACGTCGCGTCGGTCGACAGCATCATCGCGGCGCTGTATGGGGTGATTTCCGGTCCGGCCGGGCAGGCCCGCGACTGGGATCGCTTCCGCAACCTGTTCGTGCAGGGTGCCCGTCTCATTCCCGCAGCTCCCCGCCGCGACGGCGCAGCTCCGGCAGCCCTGTCACCGGACGACTACGTCCAGCGGGCGAGCGAGAGCTTCACGAAGAGCGGGTTCTTCGAGACGGAGGTCGCGCGCACGTCGGACGGCTTCGGCGCGGTGATGCACGTGTTCAGCACGTACGAGTCGCGTCGCGCGAAGGACGACGACAAACCGATGGCGCGCGGCATCAATTCGATCCAGCTCGTGCAGCATGGCGGCCGCTGGTGGATCGTCACGGTGATGTGGGATCAGGAGCGTCCCGACAACCCGATCCCGGCGAAGTACCTGAAAACCCCCGCAGTAGCCCCGCAGTAGAGCGGGAGTAGTCCCGGTCAACTCCCGGATCACCCCCGCTCTAGAACGGGGGTGATCGGCGGTGATCGGCCCGGACGGGAACACTCCACCGCGTGGTGTCAGGCCATCGATTCGATGATCATGGCCGTGCCCTGGCCGCCGCCGATGCACATCGTCACGAGGCCGTAGCGGAGCTTCCGGCGTCGAAGCGCGTAGGCGCAGGTCAGCGTCAGCACAGCGCCGGTGGCGCCAAGGGGATGCCCCAAGGCGATGGCGCCTCCCTGGGGGTTCACCTTGTCGGGGTCGATGCCCATCGTCTCGAAGTCGCGCATGACGGCGAGCGCCTGAGGCGCGAACGCCTCGTTGAGTTCGACGATGTCGATGTCGCGGCCCTTGATGCCGGCGGCGGCGAGAGCCTTCGCGGTCGCCGGTACCGGGCCGATGCCCATGATCCGGGGATCGCAGCCGGCGACACCGAACCCGGCGATCCTGGCGAGCGGACTGAGGCCAAGTCGTGCGGCGTCAGGCTCTTTGCCGATGATCATGGCCGCCGCCCCGTCCACGACCGCGCTGGCGTTGCCGGCCGTGATGACGCCGCCGGCCTCGAACGCGGGGCGCAGCCGCGCCATGCCGGCCATCGTGACCTTGTCCATGATGTGGGTGTCGTGCTGCACGCGGACGGTCTCGCCGGCACCGTCCAGGTGGACGTCGACGGGCTCGATCTCTTCCGCGAAGAACCCCGCGTCACGTGCGGCCCTGGCGTTCACGTGCGAGCGGAACCCGAACTCGTCGGCCTGCTCGCGTGTGATCCCGTAGCGCCGCCCCAGTTCCTCGGCTGTATTGGCCATCGCCATCTTCGCCCCTGGGTCGTACAGGCTCATCAGCAGCAGATCCTGCAGGTGCGTGCCGCGCGGCAGGGAGGCGACATCGACGGGGCCGTACTTCTGCACGCTCGCGCCGACCGGTTGGCCGCGGTAGTTGAACAGGCAGAACGGGTACTGCATGCTCTCGGCCCCGCCGACGACCGCGAACGGCCGATCGGTGTCGTGGCGCAGGCCAGCGAGCATCATCTCGGACGCCACCGCAATGGCCTCGACGCCGCTGCCGCAGATGCGGGCCACGGTCAGCGCCGGGACGTCGTCGGGCAGGCCGCCCCGCCAGCGCATGCCCTGCGCACCGTAGATCGAGTCGCGGTGGCTGTGTTCGGCGTTGCCCATCACCACGTGCCCGATGAGGGCCGGGTCGATCCGCGTGTGCGACAGCGCCGCCCTGACCGCCAGGCCGCCGAGTTGCGTAGTGGAGAAGCGGGAGAACAGGCCGGGCTTCCTGTTGTCGACCAGGATGTCCGCGCGCGGCAAACGGCGGCCGCCGTCGAGAATCACGATTGCCTCGTGTGTTGCCATCTCACGCCCTCCGCTACTCGTGCAGGAACGCCGCGGGGACGCGCGGGCCGTTCTGCATAAAGTTCTTCATGCCGATGTCCATGTCGACCGTTCGCCGGCAGGCCGCGAAGCCGGCCGCCTCGATGCCCAGGCCCTCGGCAAGCGGTCGCACCAGGCCCCGCCGGACGACGTCCACCAGGATGGCGTCGATGGCGAGGGAGTGGTGGCCGAGATCGACGGCCGGGAGCGAGGCCGGCACGTCCACCGGGGCCGGATCGAGTGGCGCGATGACCGTGCGGCCGTCCAGATGGGCCCGAATCAAGGCGATGCCGGCCGCCACCGGATCGTCGCTCGGCTCGCCGCTGGCCCAGCCCCACGAACACGCCTCCGCGGCTCCCACCGACCGTCCCGTTCGCAGCAATTCGAGCGCCCGTTCGACGCCGATGAGTCGCGGCAGCCGTTGCGTCCCGCCGTAGCCGGGGATGATGCCGAGGTTCACTTCCGGCTGCCCGAGCATGAGAGACCGGCCGACCACCCGGGCGTGGCACGCCATCGACAGTTCCGCGCCTCCTCCGAGCACCGGGCCGTCAACCGCGGCGACGATGGGCTTCGGACACGCCGCAAGGGCGTCGAGCACGGAATAACCCGAATGGCACATGGCCTCGCAGGCCTCGGGAGTCGGCAGCCCGGCGAGTTCGTTGATGTCCGCGCCGGCCAGCGCGCCGCCGAAGCCCGTCAGCACGATGCCGCCCACCTCGTCGTCCGCGACCAGCGTGCCGACGGCGTCGCGGATCTCGCGCAGCGTCGCCGCGCTCAAGGCATTCTTCACCTCCGGCCGCCGGATGGTCAGGATGGCCACCGGCCCCTCGTGCTCGACCTTCACGTGGCGGGTGAAGATCGCGAGCTCGCGCGACGCGATGCTCTGAGGCACCTCGAAGCCGGGGTTGGCCGCCGCGTAGGACTCGCACAACCCGGCAACGCGGTTCGCGCCGAGGTGCTCGGCCAGATCGACCAGGCCTTCGCGGAAGCCGAGCGCGTTGCGCGTGAGCCAGTTGAGATCCGACGCGTCGCAGATGCCGCGATCGATGACGAAGTAGGTGCGACCCAGCAGGACCGCGAGGATGCGATCGAGCACCTGACCCGCGACATCCGCGCTGATGTCCGTTACGCCCGGGTTCTTCGGGTCGAGCCAGGGCGTCAGTCCCTGTTTGATGAAGATGTCCGGCGGACGGAACCACTCGCTCCCGGTCGGGGCGCGGCGCATCAGCTCGAGGCAGTGCACGTTGAGCAGATTGCCGCGGGTGAGGTCCATGACGGCGAACGGCCCGCCGCCGCCGATGGCGTCGTTCACGATACGATCGACTTGCGCGGGCGTGGCCAGCTCTTCCTCGACGATTCGCGCGGCCTCCGCGCAGTACGTGCAGAAGATGTCGTCGGCCGCGAAGCACGGCACGTCGGCGGTGACGATGGGTACCTTGCCGAGCGCCATCAAGGTTCGGATCATCCGATCGCCGAACTTCGCGTGTCCCGACAGGACGACCTCGACCGGCAGCGACCGCCAGGCGGGGAAGAACGGGTGGTTCACGAAGCAGCGTTCGGGGCGCCGGGCCGATGCCGCAATCTCGGCCCGAGGCAGGCCCGAGGTCGCGAAGCCGATCAGGCAGTCGGAGCCGACGACGCCCTCCAGCGTCGCGAGAATCGCACGTTTGATGGTCAGATCCTCGCTGGCCGCTTCGAGCACGTACTCGCACGGGGCCAGATCCCGGATCTCCAGCGTCGGCACGAGCGCCCGCCGGATGCTGTCGGCGGTCTTCGGGGTCAACCGGCCGCGGGAGAGGCCTTTCTCCACATAGCCGTGGATGCGGGCCGTGCCGGCGTCGAGCGCCTCCTGACGGATGTCGACCAGGAAGACCTTCGCGCCCGCCTGGCCCGCGACGGCCGACAGGAACGCGTAGGCGAGGTCCGGGCCGATGGAACCCGATCCAATCACGCCGATCACCATCTGGAGACTCCTTGTGCTTCCTCGGACGCCCGCGGCACACGCGGTCTTGAACGACGCAGTCGGCATTCGTGCCGCGTGTGCGACGGTGCAACACATCAGGCAGACGAATGAGGCCGGGCTTCTGTCAAGAATGCCACAGTTTCCCGGGCAACTCGTCACCGGTCGTCCGATCCCCGCTTCGTGGTGGCTCGTTTTGCATCGTGATCCCACGCTGCGCATGGCATTTCCGCCGGGTTGTTAGAATATGGGCGACATGGGGCCGCTCGCTCGCCGGCGCGACCTCGAGTCTTGGCGCCAGTTCGTCAGGACCCACGGGCATGCGATCGCCGCATGCCCGCCGCTGCTGAGCGCGCTGGCCGTCGACGATCCCCGGCCGACGCCGGTCGGTCGCGCGGCCACGGCCTGGCTCGCTCGCCGGCACGGTCGATTCGTGCTGCGTCGCGTCAACCGACCGAGGCAGAGCGGCACACCTTCTCTGACGATCGCGACCGGCGCCACGGCCCCACGGCTGTGGTTCGCTCCCGACGGACTGGTCCTCATCACAGAGGACGATGGCATTCAGGAAGTGTGGGACCTTCGCACGGGCAGGCGCCAGGCCTTGACCGAGGACCCAGGCTTCACCCATGCGTTTCGGCGGCCGGCCGACTGGATACTCGTCTGCCGGGAGTTCGTCGGCTTCTCGGCGGGAGGGCAGCAGTGGCGGAAGGGATGGGGGGCCGTCCAGGTCGATGTCCCCAGGGTCGAGGCCCTAGCAGCCCGCGGTGTCAGTTCGAGGCGCCAGGGCACGGCGCGGTCGTCCTGCGATTCATCCGCGACGGGCAGTGTCTCGTGACAGCCGGCGCTGACGGTACACTCCGCGCCTGGGCATGCGAATCGGGTGCGCCGCTGGCGGTTCTGCTCTTGCGATCTTTCGCATCGACGTCGGCGCCCCGGTCGAGCAGCCCCAGCGCTCCGTTCGGGGATTCCTGGTGCTCCGCAACCCAATGCAGTGGCGTCCTTCCGTCGCAGTCCCTGGCGTCACCGGATTGCCTACGTGCCGGCCGCGGTGGACGTCGGCGCCCTTGTCGAGGAGCAGCGTTGCCACCAACGAGGCGCCGTTCACATCCGTGGTGAAGTGCAGGGGAGTCGCGCCCCGGTCGCTCCTGGCGTGCACGTCGGCGCCGTGAGCGACCAGCAATTCTGCTACCTCGGCGACTGCCGACGACTGCGCGTTGAGGTGCAGCGGCGTCAGGTTCTCGCTGGTGCTGGCGTCTACCAGCGCGCCGTGGCGGAGCAGCAGTTCGACCATGGCGAGGGTGGCAACCGACGGGTGATGCGGTGCCGCCTGGTGCAGCGGCGTACCGCCCCACGCCTCTCGCGCATCAACATCCGCGCCGTGAGCGATCAAAACCTCGGCCACGCGTACCTGTCCGCAGTCGGCGGCCAGGTGCAACGGCGTCCGGCGGTCTCGGTCCCTGGCGTCGACGTCGGCACCATGGAGAATGAGCGACTCGACGACGTCCACCAATCCCCGTTCGGCGGCCATGTGCAGACGTGTCGTGTCAGCCATGTTGACCTTTGCGCTGCGGCGGTTCGGACGAGGTGCGGCCTGGCATCGGATGTGGCGTGATGCGGCATTCTAGCGCCTCCGAGAGCGGCATTCGACCACGGCGGCATTCCTGTCCCGGCGACGCGTTCCGCGGGCAGCGCAGCGCGGGCGTGATATCCTGCGCCTCGTCTCGCGCCTATGTCGGCCCACGCCAACCCTGACACGGCACCGCCGCGCGTACCGGCCGTCCTGCGCGTGGGCGTGACCGGTCACCGCCCGGACGCCTCCAAGCGGGCGGCCCCGGACACCGAGGCCTTGCGCGCCGTGGTCTCGACGGTCCTCTCGACGGTCAATCGGACTGTCGAGGTCACCGCTATCGGGCACGCCCATCTGTTCGCCGCTCGGACTCCCGAGGCCGAAAACTCCGCCGCCTGTGTCGTGCGAATCATCTCGGCGCTCGCCCCTGGGCCTGATCAATGGGTGGCGCACGCGGCGCTCGAGCTCGGGTGCGAACTCCAGTGCGTCCTGCCATTCAGCCGAGAGGAGTCGCTCGAGGACATCCGCAGCCAGCCGGATCGTCCGGGAGGGGAGGCCGACGCCGAGTACTGGAGCCTGATCGCCGCCGCCTCGTCGATCTTCGAGCTGGACGGGCGTATCGTTCGCGCGGCGAACGGCGCGCGAGTGCCCGATCCGGCGTCCTATCTGACCGCCGGGCGCATGGTGCTCAGGCAGTCCGACTTGGTGATCGCGCTCTGGGATGGACGTCCGGCTCAGGGGACCGGGGGCACCGGCCAAATCGTGATGGAAGCCCTGAAGGCGGGGACGCCGGTGGTCTGGGTGCCGTGGCACGCGCCCAAGCGTTGGCGCCGCATCCGGTCTCTCGCGGACATTGATCCCGCCGCGGCAGGTCCTTTCGGTGGCGCGGAGGAGCTGGCGCGCCTGGTTCGCGATCTGCTGCTTCCGCCCGCGCCGGCCGGCGCCTCCTTCGGAGCGACCGATCTGCAGGGCGAGTACTTCCGGGAACACCAGCCTCGCGGAAGCCCGCTGCGCGGGTGCTGGGACGTGTTCACCACGCTGGTGTGCCCGACGCAGAAGACGTCCGCTCCCGGGATTGTCGGCCGTTTCCTCAGGCCCTTCAGGGTCGAGCCCTTCATGCAGGTGGCGCGGGCGACCACCGAGCGCGGCTGGACACGCAAGCACACCTCGGATGCGCCCATGGTCCACCCGGTTGCCGAGGACGCGCGGACGTTCGTCGAGCGCGCGTACTTGCCGCACCGCGCCTGGGCTGACGGTCTTTCTTTGCACTACGGCCGACTCCACCGCGGCGCCTTCCTCGCGACGTCGCTGCTCGCGGCTGCTGCCGTCTTCCTGGCGCTCGTGACCGTCGCGACCGGCGTGAGCGGGCACGCGCAGGGTCCGTGGATCGCGGCCGAACTCGCGGTCATCCTCGCCATCGTCGTCCTGACGCACGAGGGGGGGCGGCGCCATTGGCACCAGCGCTGGATCGAGTACCGCACTCTGGCCGAGCGGCTGCGCGTGGCGTCTGCGCTGAGCCTTCTGGGGGGCGGCGCGCCGCCGGTGCGGCATGCCGGGCATCTGGCGGGGTACGGCGATCCTCTGCAGTCGTGGATGCGCTGGCACGCGCTCGCGGTCGAGCGTGCGGCGGGCCTCGTGCCCGCCAAGGCCAACGCAGCGTACGTGGCTGCCTGCCGCGAGTTCTGGCGCGAGAGCCTGGTGGAGCACCAGCGACGGTACCACCAGCACACCGCGGCCGCCTCTGCGGCCCTCGACCAACGCCTTCACCGGGCTGGCGTCCTGCTGTTTGCGCTCACGTTCGCGGCGTGCGCCCTCCACCTCGGGCATGTGTGGGTCGAAGGCCGGCCGCTGGCCGACGGGCTGCCGTCGTGGATTCCAGGGTGGCTGACCCTGCTCTGTGCGTTCCTGCCCGCGGCCGGCGCCGCGTGCGCGGCGATCCGGAGCCAGGCGGAGGCGCTCCGCGTGGCGCAGCGGTCGCTCGCGATGATGGAGGCGCTCGCGGAAATGGCGGCCGAGATCGACGAGGGCCCCGCCGGCGCTCCGGCCGACGTTCAGCGGCTTCGCGAGTGGGCGGATCGGGTCAGCGAACTGATGATCGGCGAGACCCTGGACTGGCGCGTCATGTTCCGGGACAGGCCGCTCGCCCTGCCAGGCTGAACGGCGTCCGACTGAGCGGGCCGGGCCGCCGCCCCCCGCTTGTGCGCTACCATACGCCTGCCCCCGGGAGCTGACATGGCCATGGCGCCTGCGACCATCCTCGTGACCGGCGACCACGGTGTCGACTACGACATCTATCTGCCCTCGGACGACGACATGCCTCCGCCAGGAACGCCGCCAGCGATCGTTCGCGCCAGCGTCGGCGGCGCCGGAGTCATCTTCCGGATCCTGCGCGCCGCGCAGGCGGGCGCGAGCCCCGAACCGTTCCGCGTCCGCTTCCTCGCCGCCGAGGGTCTCGGCGTGTCGCCCACCGCCGCCATCTGGAGCGCGTACGACCTGGGAAGCGTCGGCGCCGGGCTCGCCGACCAGAAAACCAAGGTGTGGCGGGCGCGGCGGTCGATTGGTCTCGGCCACGTCGACGAGGCGAGTGTCCTGCCGAAGCCCGCGGCGTCCCTCTCGGACGAAGACCCGAGAGTGCCGTCGAACACGGACGTGCTCGTCGTGGCCGACAACGCGGGCGTGCTGCGCGGAACGGTCCCGGACGCACTGGCGGGGCTGCTGAAGGCGGAGCCCGACGCGCTCCCGCGTCACGTCATTCTGAAGACCGGTGCTCCCGTGGGGCACGGCACGTTGTGGTGGATGCTCGTCGGCTGCCCGGCCATCGCCGACCGCCTCGTGGTCATCGTCTCCGTTGCCGACCTGCGGCGCGCGGACGTGCGCGTGAGCCAGGGAATCTCGTGGGAACGTACGGCCGAGGACCTGACGCGCGAGTTGATGACGAGCACGGCGATGGCGAGCCTGCGCCACGCGCGTCATCTGGTGGTCACGCTCCAGAACGAGGGGG
>CAYZYG010000069.1:0-27168 GCA_964481395.1 uncultured Vicinamibacterales bacterium | reverse complement strand
GCGAGGCGGAGCCGCGTCCACATGCCTCGGCGGTCAGAGGCGCAGCCTCGCTAGAACTCGCCAGGGTCGAGGCCGTAGCGCTTGATCATGCGCCAGAGTGTCACGGTGCTCACCCCGAGGGCCCGCGCGGCACCGGTGCGACTGCCGCGACACCGCCGCAGCGCCTCCCGCACCAGTGCGCGCTCGGTGTCGCGCAGGTTCAGATCGGACGCCGCGATGGTCCGGCCGGATCGCGCGGTCACCTGGTCGGGCAGGTCTTCGGGACGGATGGCGCTCGTTCTGGCGAGGATGACCGCGCGCTCCATGGCGTGCGCCAGTTCACGGACGTTGCCGGGCCACTCGTAGGTAACCAGCGCCGTCATGGCCTCTGGTGTCACGGTCCTCACCTGCTTCTTCAGCCGTTCCCGTGCCCGCCGGAGGAACTCGTGCACCAGGGCAGGAACGTCCTCCGGCCGCTCCCGCACCGGAGGCACCGTGATGACGAACCCCGCCAGGCGGAAGTACAGGTCCTCCCGGAACCCCCCGGACGCCACATGCGCACGCAAGTCCCGGTTGGTCGCCGCGAGGATCCGCGGACGGACTTTGATCGTCCGCTCGCCGCCGACGCGGCGGATCTCGCCCTCCTGGATCGCCCTCAGCAGCTTCGCCTGCAGGGTGGGAGGCATGTCGCCGACCTCGTCGAGGAACAGCGTCCCGTCAGCGGCCACCTCGAAGAGTCCCGGCTTGTCGCGGACGGCCCCTGTGAACGCGCCCCGCACATGGCCGAAGAGCTCCGACTCGAGCAGCGTTTCGGTGAGCGCGGCGCAGTTGATCGAGACGAGCGGCCCACCCGCCCTGGCGCTGTGCTGGTGGATCAGCTTCGCGACGAATTCCTTCCCCGTCCCGCTCTCCCCGCTGATGAGCACGGTCGTGTCCAGGGGAGCCACCCGGGACGCCATCTCGACGACGGCCCGCATCGCGGCGCAGCGCACGACGAAGCGCTCACGGTCGATCGCGTCGGCAATCCGCTGTCGGACGAGATCGACTTCGCGCTCGCGGCGCTCCATCGCCCGCTCCCGCGCGACCAGCTCGAGCCGTTTCCGCCTGGCGGCCACGCGCTGTCGCTCGACCTCGGCACCGAGGTCGGCCCCCTGGTAGTCGAAGCGCAGGGCCTCGAGCGCCCCCCGCCACCCGGCGGCGTGCTGTCCAACCAGCGTGCAGCGGCGGTGGCCCTGTCCGGCGCATCGCCGTTCCTGGAAGTAGATCTCCCGTCCCAGCGCCGCGCTCGCGTACCCGCTGACATATCCGACAAGGCTCCAGCAGACGGGACGCTCGCTCGGCCCGTAGTGCTGGACGTGCTGCTCGGCTTCGTACGAGTGGCGCCAGGAGATGTCCGCGCGGAAGCGGCCGCTGGCGGCATCGAACTCGAGACGGCCCAGTTGCGCCTGGACGATGCCTTCGAGGCCGTGGATGGTCGCGCCGGCCCGCACGTACTCGAGGGGATCGGCCCAGGCGTACCGCTCACGGAGGTTGACCGCGTCGTGGTAGCCGTCGGCGAACCCGAAGCGCAGGAGCAGACGCCGGGTCGTGTCCGTGCCCAGCGTTTCGACCAGTTCCTTCCGCAGCAACCCCATCGCAGTCGCGCTGAGGATGACCACGCGCTGGTCGTGGAGCCGGATCAGCCCCTCATCGGGTCGGAAATCGAAGACCTCGTCGAGCGCCTGGACACGGTTGCGGGTCATAGCCACCTCGAAGCCGGGAGGGCTGCCCCCCATTTCAACATGAAACGGGAGCTCCGAGGTGGCTCGTCCCTGTCTACCCGTGGGCCGGACCGGCGCCGACGGGCAGCATCCGGCCATTGGCTTCCAGGGCCTCGACGTAGCGGCGATGGAAGTCGGCCAGACGCAGCACGAGCGCCTCGATCTCCTGGCGAGGCGGCAGGAACGTCGTCCGGAAGTGCAGCGTGCCGGGCCACTGCCCGAAGCCTGACCCGGGCACAACGCAGATGCCCGTCTCCTCGAGCAGAGCGAGGCAGTACGCTTCATCCCGTCTGGCGCCGTAGGCGATTCGGTCCTCGTCGCGCATCGCCCCGACGTCCACGCCGGGCTCCGGCGGCAGCTCGAACCGGACGAACGCGTACATCGCGCCCTGTGGCGCGTGCACCGCGAGTCCGGGCACGCGGTTGAGGCCCTCTCCAAGGATCCTCGCCTTGTCCGCGAGGTCCGTGAGAATCGCACGACGTTCCGCCGCGTACCGCGCGTAGCTCTCATCGCCCTCGTGGGGCGGCGCCACCATGACGTAGGTCGCCACCTGCCCGGGCACGTTCGCGCACAGGCCGATCGACTGCAGTTTGACGAACTCCGCCAGGTCCTCGTCGGACACGTTGCGCAACTCCAGGTAGCCGCCGCGGTGTCCGCACTCACCGAGGAACCCCTTGGAAACCGAGTGCAGGCTGAAGAGCGGCGTCGACGTGTCGCCGATCCGGTGCAGGACCTTCGCGAACGAGTGGAAGGCCGCGCCGGCCGCGTAGACGTTCTCCTGATAGACCTCGTCGGCGATGACAGCGAGCGCGCGGCGCCGGGCGAAGCGGAGGATCATCTCGATGTTCGCCTCGGACAGCACGGCTCCGGTCGGATTACCGGGGTTGATGACCACGATGCCGACAGGGTTCACGCCGCGCGCCTTGGCGGCGGCCAGGCTCTCCTCGAGCATCGCCTCGCTCAACTCCCACCCCGACCGCTCGTCGAGGAAGTAGTCGATCCGCTGGCCGCCGTACAGCGTCAGGCTGGCGCTATACAGCGGGTACTGCGGTATCGGCACCATGAACCCGTCGCCGGGCGACCGCAGGAGCGCCGTCAGCACGGCCTGGGCCCCTTTGCTCGCGCCGTCCGTCAGCAGGATCCGGCGAGAATCGCTCGGGATGCCATCCCGGCCGGTGATGAAGTCCGCCACCGCCTGACGGATGAACGGGATGCCGGCGCTCTGCGTGTAGGCCCCGGTTCCGTGCGGGTGCCTGGCGAGCACAAACCGGGCACGCTCCACGACGTCGCGCGGGAAGAGGTCGCGCAGGCGGTCGCTTCCCAGGAGCTCCGGGTACTCCAGCAGGCACAGGAGCTGGCGCAGGTAGGTCAGCGGCCGCTGCTTCAGCGCCTGTGGGTTGCCAATGTTGCAGTAGATGACCTGCCGGCCGGCCTCCTCCAGTTCCTGGGCGCGTTGGACGATCGGCCCCCGAACGGCGTACTCGGCCTGCAGCAGACGCTCGTTGATGTGCAGTCCTTGGTTCATCACGCGACGGCCTCCTCCATCGGTACGCGGTGCGGCAGGCTCTCGAGCAGTTCCGTCACCGTCGACTTGGCGTCTCCCAGCAGCATGAGCGTTTTGGGCTCGTCGTAGAGGGAGTTCGGCACGCCCGAGTACCCGGGCCTCTCGTCGAGGTTGCAGATCAGCACACGCTTCGCGAGATGGGCGTTCAGGATAGGCATGCCGGAGATGGGCGTGCCTTCGGTGTGAATCGCCGCCGGGTTGACGACGTCGCAGGCGCCGACGACGATGACCGCATCGGTGTCGGCAAACGCGTCGTTGACCTGATCCATCTCCAAGAGTTTCTCATAATCGACGTCCGCCTCGGCAAGCAGGACGTTCATGTGACCCGGCATCCGCCCCGCCACGGGGTGGATGGCGAAGGCCACGGATTTCCCGAGGTCTTCCAGGCGGTGGGCCAACTCGGCGACCTGGAACTGGGCGCCCGCCAGCGCCATGCCGTACCCCGGGACGACAATCACGCTGCCGGCCTCGCGCAGCGCCTTCTTGGCTTCCACCATCGCTTCCCGGGCCGTGCGGGCCAGGTGCAGCGCCGGGACCGTCCGGGGCGGGGCCGTGCCGGTCGCCGTGGCGCCGGCGTACGCACCGCCCGCCAGCACCTTCACGAAACTACGGTTCATGGCCTGGCACATGACGGCG
Organism: uncultured Vicinamibacterales bacterium; assembly: GCA_964481395.1. Taxonomy (GTDB): domain Bacteria; phylum Acidobacteriota; class Vicinamibacteria; order Vicinamibacterales; family JAKQTR01; genus JBFMFH01. The sequence goes on along the minus strand of CAYZYG010000069.1, from coordinate 23,229 downwards.
GTCAGGATCGAGCCGGACGCCGCCACGGTCGCCCCGCACGCGATGAGGAGGCGGTTCCCGATCGCCACCCCGCAGAACGCGGCGGCCAGCCCCGCGGTGGCGTTCAGGAACGAGATGAGTACCGGCATGTCGGCCCCGCCGATGCGGATGGCGAAGGTCACGCCGAGGACGATCGACGCGAGGATCGCCACGACCAGCGCCACGGCGAGCGAGACGCCCTCCACGCCGGCGGCGACGACGCTCGACACGGCCGCAACCAGCAGCAGGCTCACCAGCAGGAGGTTGTGGCCGCGCAGCACCGTCGGCGTCTGTTTCAGCCAGGCGGCCAGCTTGCCGCTGGCGAGCATGCTTCCGCTGAAGGTTGCCGCGCCGATGATCAGGCCTAGAAAGCCCGACACCTCGGCGACCAGGGCCACGGGGACGCCCGCGCGGGACAGTTCCACGTAGGCGATGGCCGAGGCGGCGACGCCGCCCATCCCGTGCTGGAACGCGACCATCGCGGGGATCTGGATCATGGTGACTCTGACGGCCACCAGCGTGCCGGCCGCGCCGCCCGCCAGCAGGATCGCCAGCGTCAGGCCGGGCGCGAGGACCGGATGGCGGTAGAGGACGATCCCGATGGCGAGCAGCAGCGCGGCGGCCGCCGTGGCGTTGCCCAGCCGCGCGCCGCGCGGCAGACGGAACTGGGCAATCCCCAGGACCAGCAGGGCGATGATTGACAGATCGACGAGCAGACCGACTGAACTGGACATGGTGTTCTCCGCGTCAACGATCGTTGATTTCGACCACCCACCCGCGCGCGCGCCTGGTCGCGCTCAGGGCGCGGCGTGCCGGGTCTCCCTGTCGGCGTCGGCCTGGCGCGTTCGGAACAGCCCGGTCATCCGATCCGTGATGACGAAGCCGCCCACCAGGTTGAACGCCGCGGTCGCGAGGGCCGTCGCCCCGATGACCTGCTCGGTCGCCGTCATCGGCACGGAGAACAGGAGCAGGGCGCCGAGGATCGTCACCGCCGACACGGCGTTGGTCATCGACATCAGCGGCGTGTGGAGCAGCGGCGGCACGCGCCGGATGAGCGCGTAGCCGACGCCGAACGACACGACGAACACGAGCAGCAGCATCATCAGTTCGGGCATGGCGGTCTCCCTCCTTGCGGGCGTCGGCCCTACGCGGCCGGGCGCTGGCGCATCGCTTCGAGCGCCGGCTCGTACACGATCTGCCCGTTCTTCGTCACGAGCGACGCGGCGACGATATCGTCCGTGAGGTCGGGCGTGCCCGGAACCGTCTTGAACAGGTTGTCGACGTAATGGAACATGTTGTGGGCGTAGAGCCACGCGGCGTGCACGGCCATGCGCCCGGGGATGTTCTGCAGCCCGGAGATCCGGACCTGGTGCGCGACGATCTCCTCGCCGGCCCGCGTCAGCGAGCAGTTCCCGCCCTGGTCGATCGACACGTCGACGATCACGGACCCCGGCCTCATCCGCCGGACCGCGTCCTCCGTCACGATGATCGGGGCCAGCGAGCCCGGCACCAGCGCGGACAGGATCACGACGTCCGATTCCGCCACGACGTCACGGATGGCCTGCTGCTCCTGCGCCAGCCACTCGGCCGGCAGCAGCTTCGCGTACCCGCCGTCGGCGATCGCCAGCGCCTGGGGCACGTCGAACCCGGCGACCTTGGCGCCGAGGCTGAGCGCCTCGGTCCGCGCCGCCTCCCGGATGTCCCACGCCTTGACGACCGCGCCCAGCCGCTTCGCGGTCGCGATGGCCTGCAACCCGACCACGCCGGCGCCGACCACCAGGACCTGCGCCGGCTTGATCGCGCCGATCGCCGTGCCGATCATCGGCATGAACCGAGGCAGGTCCATGGCCGCGCTGAGCACGGAGCGGTACCCCGTGACGGTGCTCATCGAGGTCAAGGCGTCCATTCGCTGCGCGCGCGACGTCCGCGGGATGCCGTCCATGGTGAACGACGTCACGTTCCGGTCCTTCAGCTTGTGCACGATGGGGTGGCTGTCGGGCGCGGCGGGGTGGAGGAACGTGACCAGGACCGCCCCGCTGGGCATCATGTCCACCTCGTGCTTCCCGACGGCCGCGTTGAAGATGGGTTGCTTGACCTTCAGAATCACGTCCGCGCCAGAGAACAGCCGCTCGACGTCGGCTTCGATCCGCGCACCGGCCTTCTCGTACTCGGCGTCGGCGATGAAGATGCCTTCACCGGCGCCAGCCTGGACGACGACGTCGAAGCCCTTCGCGTGCAGTTTCTGGACCGTCTCGGGGATGGCGGCGACACGCTTCTCGGCGTGCAGGATTTCCTTCGGCACCACGACTCTCATGACCTTTGCTCCTTTTCCCATTAGGGGCCGTCTAGGCGGCGGCCCTGGTGGCTGAGGGGTCCCCGCCAAGCAGGCGGCCCGTGATCTGGTCGAGCGCTGCGGAGAACTCAGCCGGAAGGCCGAACGCCCACTCGCGCTGCCAGATCGGATGCAGCATCTCCTGACCTGGCTCGCCCAGGAGCCGCGCACCGAGGATCCACGGACTTACGTGAAGCTGGTAACGGCAGTGGTTCGCGCCGTACGGCAGGCACGAGGCGCTCCGAAGTTCCTCGATCGCCATGCCCGCGGGCAGCCCGCTCGTGGCACGCATGTGCCACTCCGGGTTGGGCGTCCCCTCGGCCGCCTCGCCCTCGTACCAGGAGAGCGTCACGAGGACCGCAGACCCGTCGTTCCAGAGCGGCACGACCCGGTGGATCTGCACGAGCTTGTCCCGCACGACGCCCGAGACCACGGTCGCCAGTGCCGCGACCGGCATCTTCGCGAGGATGTGCGCCGGGGCGGGGCCGGGCAAATCGTGGTACGCCTGGGCCGGCACGACAGCCTGGTTGCCGTACACCGGGAACTTGACCACGTTCGGAAAGTCACCGGTGACAGACTTCGGCGCGACGGTACCGGAAAACGGGCCGATGACCAGGTTCTTCGTGCCATCCAGCGACAGTTCGACCGGGACCGGCGCGCTGCTCCAGATCGGGAACTCGCATGGCAGCGTTTCTGCGAACTCGGTCTGGACGGCCAGGCCCCCAGCCTGGATCACTAGCGTGGTGGAGCCGGATCCGTGCGCTCGGACTTTTGCTTCGACTGGCTTCGTGTTCATGGCGCACACCTCTCATGGCGCGGGTGCGGGGCCCTGCTCACCGCGGGCCGCATCGTCACCGCGACGGTTCACCACACAAGATAGGTGCAGCGACGTGCTGGGGGTATCGGGCGTTGCCGGGTCGTGGACGGCGCAACGCCTGATTCCCGGGGTGCGTCCGGCGACGATCACGCGCGTTCCGGCGCTCGCCGCGGCAGGGAAAAGGGACGAGGGGGTCGGGAAACGCCCTAGGCCGCCGGGGCCGAACCGTTGGACCGACGCGACCCCGCCTCGGGCTCGAGCGAGGTCAGCCCCTCGCGGATCGCGAGTTTCGTCAGTTCGGCGACGGTGAACAGCTCGAGCTTGAGCATCAGACTCTTTCGGTGGGTCTCCACGGTCTTCCGGCTGAGGTGCAGGCGATCGGCGATGTCGGCAATCGCGTACCCCTCTGCCGTGAGCTGCAGGACCTCGCGTTCGCGGTCGGAGAGCTTGGCCGCGGCCGAGCCTGGCGACGGCGCGAGCCGGTGAATGTAGTCGTCGACGACCACGCCGACAATGTCCGGACTGAGATAGCGGCCGCCGCGCATCACCGTCAGCACGGCCTCTTTCAGCTCGCTGAACGCGCAGTCCTTCAGGACGTACCCCGACGCGCCGGCCGCGAGCATGCCACCGATGTACTGGCGATCCGCGTGCATCGACAGCGCGAGCACCTTGATGTGGGGCATCTCGGCGCGGATCTGGCGCGTGGCTTCCATCCCGTTCAGTTCCGGCATGCCGATGTCCATGATCACGATGTCGGGCGCCAGTTCGCGGGCCAGGCGCACGGCCAGGCGTCCGTTGCTGGCCTCACCAACCACCTGCATGCCCGGTTCCGTGGAGAAGAGCGTGTGCAGGCCGTTGCAGAACAGCTTGTGGTTGTCCGCGAGCAGGATCTTCATGCCTCTCTCCCCCGCTCACCCGTCGCCTGGGCCGGCACGACCAGCTGGATCCTCGTTCCGCGTCCGTGTGTGGACGCGATGGTCACCCTGCCGCCAAGATAGCCGATCCGCTCACGTATGCTGAACAGGCCGAAGCCGCTGGCGGCGGACGGCGCACGGTTCTGGGCCTGCACGTCGAACCCGATCCCATCGTCCTCCAACGTCGCGCGCAGTTCGCGCGTGCCGTGTGCCGCGAGACGCACCGTCGCCCGGGAGGCTCTGGCGTGCTTGACGGTGTTCATCAGCACCTCCTGAATGGACCTGAAGAGTACGATGCGCACGGCCTCGGACACGTCGACGCGGCCGACATCGCAGGCGACGTCCACCCGCAGTCCGAACTGCTGTGCGACATGCTCGCCCAGCCACACGACGGCAGGCTCGAGGCCCAGCTCGTACAGGACCGGCGGACTGATGTCGGACGTCAGCGTGCGCGTGTCGCTGACCATCTCCTTGATCAGCGCCGAAACGTCATTGATGTGTTCGCCGAACTCGGGAGGCAGCACCTGTTTCAGCGTCTCGAGCTTCAGCTTGGTCACGGCCAGGCTCTGGCCGATCCGGTCGTGGAGGTTGATGGCGAGTCCGCGGCGTTCACGCTCCTCGGCGAGCGCCAGTTCAGCGGCCAGAGACCGCAGGTGATCCTGATACGCCGCGAGCTGGTGCTGGGCCTCTTTCAGCGCAACGATTTCGGTCAAGCGGTCGCCCACCGTGGCCAGCAGCGTCAGTTCTTCGGGAAGCAGATCCGGCTCGCGCCCGTCGGGAAGGACGTCCGCGTAACCCAGTTCCAGCATCCCGGCCGGCGCACCGTCGATCACGATGTCGACCTGGTGCGCCCGCCGCGAAGCCCGGTAGCCGGCGTTCGTGAACCGTCGGTTCTTCAGGCTGATGCAGGCGCACGCGAGATCCGGGAACTGACAGGCGCCGGGCAGGACGTTGACGACGCGCTGGAGGATCTCGTCCAGATCCGCCGATCCGCCCTTGAGCATCCTCGAGATGGAGTGCAGGCACTTCAGCTCTTTGACTCGTTCCGCGAGCAGACCCGCCTGCTCGCTGAGCGTCCCGCCGGTCGCCCGGGCCGTGGCCGCGGTCCCGCCCGACCTTCCCATCGCCGGCGCCTCCTTCAGGCTCGGAGAATCGACTGGCGGCGTCACGAGCGGGCCTGACCGGCAACGGCGGTCTCGTGCGGTCGGACGTCGGCGCGAACCGCTGTGGCACAATCCCGGAGAAACGTGAGGGCGCCGGCTCTCGCCCCAAGCAACGCGCAGGCCTCATTCCACAGGAAGCGGCCCTCCGCATGCGGGCAGTCTTCGGAGCAGACGGCATCGGCGCCATTCCGCTCCACGTCACGCTGGTGGAACACCATCCGATCGTGCCAGCGCTCCAGGTCGGCCAGGAGGCGGCGTTCCTCGTCATGACCAGTTCGGGCCAGTCGTGCGTACAGGTTCACGGTCGCACTCTCCCGACGGTGATCGACGCAATTCGCGCGCCGCGAACCACGCGGGCCAGATGCTCCGCAAGTGGCTGACAGGCCGTGTCTTCGGAACCGACTCTCAGCTCTCCAAATCGAGACAGACCTGTCACTCTGAAATGAGTACCTTCACACTGCAACCTCCCGGCGCCCGCAGCCCCGCTGCACGCGGGCCGGCCCGCGTCGATGCCGGCGGCGATCGTCGAGTCTCTGTTGGCCCCGCGCGACGGCACGGAGTTTTCATCGTGTGCCGGGGAGGTTCAGCCTGTGCGCCTGCACGCGGAGGAGTTGGGCATCGAGCTCGGCCGGGAGGATCGCGCGTACCTGGAGTACGCCATGTTCGCCGCCCTGCGACAGTACTTGCCCCAGGTCGCTTGCCTGTACGTCTGCCTCCGGCGCAGTGGCGTCCGGCGCGACACCGTCACGTGCGTCGCAGCGGCGGAGCTGATTCCGTCGGGACGGGCGGTCGCCGTGCGCCGCACGCGACACCCGAGGGCTGCGATCGATCGGGTGGCGCACGATCTGCGGACCCGGGTCCGTGACAGGCTGCCCGCCAGCCACCCGCCGCGCCGCGGCTGACCCCTGTTCCCTGCTCCCTGTTCCCTGTCCCCTGTCCCCTGTCCCCTATACCCTGGCTTCTGTCTTCTGTTCCCTGTCCCCTGTCCCCCGCTTTTCCCTGTCCCCTGTCGCCTGTCGCCTGTCGCCTGATCCCTGTTTTTGCGCTAGCATGCCCCCAACACCCGCAGGAGGGCTCCGCGCATGCCTCGTCCCACGACCCTCGCGGTGCTGGCGGTTGCCGCCGTCACCGGCGCCGTCGGACTCGCCGCCCAGCCGCGAACGGCCGCCGGCCCGCCCGGAGCCTCCCAGGCAGCCACGGCCGCCGCCGGCCAGGCCGCCGGGCCCTCGGCCGCCCCGTCCGGAGCGTGGTCGCCGCGCAACGCGTCCTACTCCATCGATGTCCGCCTCGATCACGCCTCGCGCACGCTCAACGGACACGCGATCCTCACATGGCGGAACATCGCATCGGTCGCGACGTCCGAACTGCGCTTTCATCTCTACTACAACGCCTGGCGGAACTCGGAGTCGACGTGGATGCGGGAGGCCAGCGTCCGTCGGTCCGGGACGCCGCGCCGACAGGAGGACTGGGGCTGGATCGACGTCAGCCAGGTCCGGCTCCTCACCGGCGCCACCGAACCGATCGACCTCACCGCCGGCGCGCAGTTCATCGCGCCCGACGATGGCAACGCGCAGGACCGGACCGTGCTGATGGTCCCGCTGCCGGCACCGGTCGCGCCCGGCGAAACGATCAACGTCGAGGTCGCCTGGACGTCGAAGGTCCCCCGCACGTTCTCACGCACCGGAGCCGTGGGGTCGTACTACTTTCTCGCGCAGTGGTTCCCGAAGCTCGGGGTGCTCGAGGACACGGGCTGGAACTGCCATCAGTTCCACGCGGGCACCGAGTTCTACGCCGACTACGGCGTGTACGACGTGCGGATGACGGTCCCATCGGCCTGGGTCGTCGGGGCGAGCGGTCAGGAACGCGCCCGCACGGAAAACGCCGACGGCACCACGACGCACACGTACCACGCCGAGGACGTGCACGATTTCGCCTGGACCACGAGCCCCGACTACGTCGAGCACCGGGCTCTCTTCGAACACCCGAGCCTGCCCAAGGTGGACATGCGCCTGCTGCTGCAGCCCGAGCATGCCGGACAGGCGGAGCGGCACTTCGAGGCGACGAGAACCACGTTGCAGCACTACGGCAAGTGGTTCGGCGCCTATCCGTACGGCTACATCACCATCGTCGATCCTGCGTGGCAGAGCGGCGCAGGGGGCATGGAGTACCCGACGTTCTTCACGGCAGGCACCCGCTGGATCGCGCCTGCCGACGTGACCCAGCCGGAGGTGGTCACGGTGCACGAGGCGGGTCACCAGTTCTGGTACGGGATCGTCGGCACCAACGAATTCGAACACGCGTGGATGGACGAGGGCTTGAATACCTTCTCGACCGCGCGTGCGATCGAAGCCAACCCGGCGTACAACCCCAACTACTACGCGCGCCGGTACTTCGGCGGCACGATCCCCTGGGTCTTCCGCGACATCGTCAGGACACGTGAGACCGATGGGAACGGCCTGTCGGGCTACCGGTCGTCAGCCGAATCGGACGTGCCAGCCACGCCGAGTTATCTCTACTACCCCGCCACCGGTGGCGGGCTCTCGTACAACAAGACCGCGCTGTGGCTGCACACCCTCGAGCAGCATCTCGGCTGGCCGGTGCTGCAGCGCATCCTCTCCACGTACTTCGAGCGCTGGAAGTTCCGCCATCCGCGGCCCGAGGATTTCTTCGCACTGGCCAGCGAGGTGGCGAACCGCGATCTGACCTGGTTCTTCGATCAGGTCCATCGATCGTCGAACGTCTTCGACTACGGCGTCAGTTCGGTTCGAAGCGAACCCGTGCGCCTGGCGGGCTTTGTGGAGCGGGACGGACAGATGCAGCCGGCCCCAGCCGCGACCGGCGCGCCCGTCTACCGGACCACGGTGGTCGTGCGCCGCTACGGCGAAGCGGTGTTCCCGATGGAAGTGCTCGTCGTTTTTCGGAACGGCGAAGAAGTGCGCGAGGCCTGGAACGGGCGCGACCGATGGAAGGCGTTCACCTACGAGCGTGAGGTCGAAGCAGCCTGGGCGGAGGTCGATCCGGGCCGGGTACTGCTCCTCGATGTCAACCGGGTGAACAACTCGTACTCCACGACGCCGAAGCGGGACGAGGCGGCCCGCAAGTGGACGCTCAAATGGCTGACCTGGCTGCAGGACGCGCTGATGACGGGCGGGTTCTTCATCTAGGAACGGGGACCGGGGATCGAAGGCCGGGAACCGGTTCTGAGCACGGAAACAGGGATGCGGGGGTCGGGAGTCGGTTCCGCACCTCACGAACGCGCCGGATCGGTTACGCCAGGGCTGACCACTGAGGGCTGAATCGGGTATCACAGTTCAGGGCTGCGACATGACGACCATTCTGAACGCGTTCAGGGACGGGGCCCTCCGGGTGGTCCGGGCTCCGGTGGTGTGGGCCGGCGTCTGGGTGCTGACCATCATCATCACGATTCCGTCTGGCTTGGCGCTGGAATCGAGCATCGCCGCGAGTCTCGGCAACAGCCGGGCCGCGGAGCGGGCAGCCGACGGCGTCGACATGGACTGGTGGGATCTCTACGCTGAAGGGGCCGACGGCATCGGCAGCACGTTCACGCCGAGCGTCATCGGGTTCGCGGCGGTCCTCGACAACGTCGGCCGCCTGATGGACGGGGGATTCGTGCCCGCTCCCGTGCTGGGCGTGACGCTGCTCTACCTCACCCTGTGGCTGTTCCTCGTCGGCGGCATCCTCGACCGGTACGCCCGCAACCGCGTCGTCCGCGTCCAGGCGTTCTTCGCGGCGTGCGGAACGTACTTCCTCCGGTTCGTGCGCCTGGGCGTGCTCGCGGCAGCGGGCTACGCGTTTCTGTTCGGACTGCTCCACGGGTGGCTGTTCGACGATCTCATGGGCTGGGCCACGCGCGACTGGACCGTCGAACGAAACGCCGTGCTGCTGCGATGGCTGCTCTACCTCGTCTTCGGCGTACTGCTGCTCGGGTGGAATCTCCTCATCGATTACGCCAAGGTCCGCGCGGTAGTCGAAGATCGGCGCAGCATGATCGGCGCCCTGTTCGCCGGAACGCGGTTCGTGGTCAGGTATCCCGGCCGCACGCTCGGTCTGTACGCGCTCAACGGCCTCGCGTTTGCGGTGGTCATCGCGGCCTATGCCGCAGCCGCGCCGGGGGCTGCCGGTGCGCTTGGTGCCAGTTGGCTGGGATTCGCTGTCGGACTCTTCTACGTCGCGGTCCGGCTGTTCGTGAAGCTGCTGTTCTACGCATCGCAGACGGCCCTGTTCCAGGCGTCGCTCGCCCACGCGGGGTACACCGCAGCCCCGGTGGCCGTGTGGCCCGATTCACCCGCGGCGGAAGCGCTGGCGAATGCGGGACAGGAGAAGGATTACGGGCCAGTAGACAGTAGACAGTAGACAGTAGACAGCAGGCGGACGTGAATCCTTGGCTCTTCCCTGCCCCCTGTCCCCTGATCCCCGTTCTTCCCTTGTCGCCTGCCGCCTGTCGCCTGTCCCCTGACTTGGTATAGTGGCTCCATGCAGTCCCTGTCCTCGCGCATGGCATCCTGGATCCGGCAGCAGGTCGAAGGCGCCGGAGCGAACGGCATCGTGGTCGGATTGAGCGGCGGAATCGACTCTGCGGTCGTGGCCCGGGTCGCACAACTGGCCGTGGGGGATCGCGTGCTCGGCGTCATCATGCCGGCCCACTCGAATCCGCAGGATGAGGCGGACGCCAGACTGGTGGCCGGCGCCTTCTCCCTGCGGACGGTGCGCGTGGACCTGTCCGGGCCGTTCGACGCGCTGCTCACGTCCATCCAGGGCGGCCTCGCGGCGCTCCCCGGCGGCGCGCCAGTTCGCGACGCGGCCAGCGACCGGCTGACCCTGGCCAACGTCAAGCCGCGCCTGCGCATGACGACGCTCTACTTCGTCGCGAACCGGCTGAACTACCTCGTCGCCGGCACGGGGAATCGCAGCGAGATCGCCGTCGGCTACTACACGAAATACGGGGATGGCGGCGTCGATCTGCTCCCGCTCGCCTCGCTGGTGAAGAGCCAGGTGCGGGCCCTGGCGGCGGAACTGGGCGTGCCGCAGGCGATCATGGACAAGGCTCCCAGCGCAGGATTGTGGATGGGCCAGACCGACGAAGGCGAAATGGGGTTCACCTACGACGGGTTAGAGCGCTATCTGAACGAGGGCACGCACGCGGTCGCACCCGCTGTCGCGGAGCGAATCCGGCGTCTCGCGCGCGCCAGCGAGCACAAGCGCCGCCTCCCGCCCGCGTTCGAGGGGTGAGGAGGTCGAGCGCGGTCAGTTCGCCGCGCCGCGGCCTGCGGCCGGAGTAGACCAGGGTGTGATCTCATGCCGTCATTCCCGCGGAAGCGGGAATCCAGGCTGGATTCCGGGTTCCGCTTCGCGGCCCCGGAATGACGATCCTGTGGGGGATCACAGACGAGTCAGCACCTCGTCGGCCGTGATGCCGTAGTGCTCCCACACCTTGACGTAGTGTTCGGACGGGGCGACCTGGGGATCGGTAATCCCGACATGGTCGAACTCGATACGGGAACCGGCCAGCGACGTCGCGAACAAGCCTGCCATCCCCCGCAGCCCTGACGCGACCGACCCGATCAGCCCGTCCTCCAGCGTGACGATCCTGGTGTAGCGCTCGGGCAGTGACGCGACGAACGTTTCGCCGAGCGGGAACCCGTTGATGATGTGCACGTCGGTCGGACGGCCTTCCGCCGTGGCCGCGTCTGCAGCCTCCGCGGCCAGGTAGCTGGGTGCGCCGACGGTCAGGATGGCGGTGTTCGCCCCCGGGTGCTCGCGCCAGGTCGTCACGGGCGTCCAGTCGTCACCGGCATTCCACAGCGGCTCGTCAGACCCCGCCTTCGCGAGCACGGGCAGCGCGTCGCGCGGGATCCCGATGATGTGGCCGCCCCAGCGCGAAGCCGCATCCTTCACCGCGAGGAAGGCCGCCCTTGCGTCGGCCGGCGCGTAGAAGCGGTCCAGGTACGGCAGGTACCCCAGCGCGAGGTTGATCCAGTCGAGGCTCCAGCCCGAGAAATGGTCCCGGCCCGTGCACGCGCCGACATGCGACAGGTGCATGAGGACGTTGAGCCCCTCGTTGCGGCCCGTCAGGTTGCGCTGGTATCGCCAGAACTCGAAGGCCTCGCGCGCGATGCCCTCGGTGAACGCGGCGAACGTCGCGAACACGTTGAGCTGGGGTGCCCGGCTCGCATAGGAGAGGCCGTTGGCCATCAGAGCTGCCGCCAGCTCCTGGATGCTCATCTCGAAGTGATGCAAGGGCCCGACGATGGCCGCTGCCTTGCCGAGCTTGGTCGAAGGATCGAGATCGCAGGAACAGAAGAAGCAGCGCGCCGGGTACTTCTTGGCGACTGCTACGTAGGCCGCCTCGGATCCGGCGCGGGCCGTCACCGGCTTGCCCGGGGCCGGCAGATGGATCCCCTCCCAATCGGCAGGATCGAGACACAGGTTCGGCGCGCCTGCCGCGGGACGGGCCGACGTGACGACCACCTGGGGAGGCCGCGCCCGAAGATCCCGCAGCGCCGCGGCTTCCTCCGGCGTCGGCCGCAGCAGGGGCCCGGCGAGCACGGCATCGCCGTCCCGGCCTTTCATGCCGCCATCGTGATGTCCCTCACCGCCGGGGAGGCCGTTCACGTAGAACAGGCATTCGAGCATCGCGTGGGCGTCGCGGAAGCTCATGAGGGAGCCGGGAATCCAGATCTCGGTCTCGAGCGGGACCCCGTGGCGCTTCGCGAACTCCCGCGTCTCCGCCTCGAGGCCGTACCGGGACGCGAAGCTGTCGAGCGTGACCGGAGAACCTGGGGCGGACCGGTATCCGACCGGGTAAATCAGCGACGGCTGCCCGTCGCGCGCGAGCGCCAACGCCTCGCCGTACGCCCGGTGCAGCGCGTCACGGTCGTGGAGTGAGGCGATCTCGATCACGCGCACGCCAAGGCTGGCCGCAACCGGCCTCGGATCCCTGTCCACCACGCGGGCGGTCGGGCCCGAGAGCTGAATCCCGTTGCGGTGCATGACCAACACGAGCGGGGCGCGATGCAGGCTCGCGCCGATCATGCCGTTGAGCGCCTGGCCCGAGATCCATCCGGCGTCGCCGCAGTGACAGATAACGGCCCCATCGGCGCCGTGGTGCGCTCGGAGCCCGAGCGCGAGGCCCGTGGCGACCGGCACGATGACGCCGAGCCGGCCCGAGCTCAACTCGGTCCCGCCCGGTACCCACGACACGTGTCCCGCGACGTCAAGGCTGCGCCGAAACGCGGAGATGACGCGCTGTTCCGGCAGGTAGCCCATCGCCGCGAGCGCGGCGTAGTAACCGATGCTCGTGTGCCCGTGCTCGATGGTGTACCGCCGCGAGTCGCGCCGCGCCCACGCCAGCGTCATCAGGAGTGGCGGGATCAGTTCGAGGCCCCCGCCCAGGTGGTCGATGTCGCCGTCCCTGGCCAGCGACACCAGCGCCTGGATCGCAATGGTCGCCGCGGCCTTCTCGAGCGCGGCCAGCGCCAGTCGGTCGGCGGCGGAGAGCGCCCGGCCGGCCGGGTCGAGCGTGAAGGGCACCACCGGTGATTCAAACCGTTGGCCCGCGAGCGGCGTCTGAGCGATTAGCCTGTCGCTGCGCGCTTGCTGCTGGGCGCAGAGCCGGAGGAGGGCCGACTGGGTTTCAGAGTGAGCATCAGATGTCATACGCGCGCCATCCCGATCGGGAGCATGAGCCCTGCAGTGTAGCATGGCGCTCCGGACAGCCGGCCGGCGCTGGTGGGTCCCCTCGGTGATAGCATGTGGAGGCTGGAACGCGGGTTCCGGCACGGCGGGATCCGCCCCTCTCGGCGGCATCCCGGGTGCGTGATATAGTGCCGGCGCCGGTCGGCTGTCCGCCGGGCGCCGTCCGGAGTGAGCAGGCCGCCTGGCGCACGTTCCTCGCCCGATGCCAACGACCGACCTCCTCGATGACATGACGCAGGCCATCCTCGAGCGCGAGGAAGTCGCCCGTCTGCTCCGGGGCGGGCACGGGGGAACGGCCTCCGAAGTCGAAGCGCGCGTGGCGGCCTATCTCGATGAACTGCGTACCACGCAACGGTATCCCTTCTACCGGGCCCTGCAGCATCCCTTGTATCCGATCCTCAGGAAGATCACCCGGCTGCACGAACACGTCGACAGCGCGAAACGGGCCGCTTCCCTGGGGCGGGTCATTTACGTCTCGAATCACCGCAGCCACATCGACTACCTGGTCGAGCCCCTTGTCATCGACGACAACGGCATCCGGCCGCCGCTCATTGCGGCGGGCATCAACCTGTTCGGCGGCCCTCTCGGTCTGTTGCACCGTCACGTGACCGGCGCGATTCCCATCCGCCGGAACACGAAGGACCCGATCTACCTCGTGACGCTGCAGGCGTACGTGGCTCACCTGCTCACGCGCCGTGATCTGCTGTTCTACATGGAGGGCGGTCGGTCCTACAGCGGAGAACTCAAGCCCGCCAAGACCGGGCTGTTCCGCGCCGCGCTCCACTCTGACGTGCGCGGCGTCCGCGTCGTACCGGTGGCCATCGCCTACGATCTCGTGCTCGAGGACCGGGCACTCGCCAGGCAGGGCGTGAAACGGCGGCAGCGGCCGTTCGCGGGCGAGATTGCCGAGATGGCGCGCCTTGCCGTCGGCTACCGCGCTCGCGCGTTCGTCGTCTTCGGCGAGCCCATCCCGTTGGCCGGGTACGACCCGGAGTCCCGGAAGGACGTTCTCGAGCTGGCGCACCGGACGCGCGACGCCATCGGCCGCCTCTACAAAGTCCTGCCGACCGCGCTCGTCGCCTCGGCGATGCGGCCCTCGTCGGCCCTGTCGGATCTCGAGACCCGCGTGGCCCGGCTGCTGGACGCTTTGCGCGATCGCGGGGCCAATCTCGGCGTCGAAGACGCCGCCGAGGCCGTCGACGCCGGCGTCCGGGTTCTCGCACAACGGGGTATCATTCGCCTGGAGGCCGGCCGAGCGCGCGTGCGCGACCGCGCCGTACTCAAGTACTACGCGCGATCCCTGGCCCATCTGCTCGAATCCTGACCCCCGCTAGGACACCATATGCTTGACGCCCTGTCGAAGTCGTTTTTCCATGCGCTGGCCCGGAGCAAAACCATTGAGCGCATGGCCTCGAAATACGGGATGGCGAAACCCACCAGCTTCGCCCGCCGCTTCATCGCCGGCGAAACGCTCGAGGAAGCCCTCCGATCAGCCCGCGAGCTCAAGGCCCAGGGCATGCTGCTGACCCTCGACCAGTTGGGCGAAAGCGTGACGACGCTGCCCGAAGTCGAGGCGGCGACCCAGGGATACGTCACGCTGATCGAGCGAATCGTCGAATCCGGCCTCGAACGCAACATCTCGATCAAACTGACGCAACTCGGTCTGGACGTCGATCTCGCCGTCTGCAACGTCAACGTGCGGCGCATCCTCGATCTCGCGAAGCAGCACGACTTCTTCGTGCGCATCGACATGGAGAACTCGCCCTACATCGCCAAGACGCTCGACGTCTTCAACGGGCTCTGGTCGGAGGGCTACCGCTGCGCCGGCGTCGTGCTCCAGTCGGCCATCTTCAGGGCCGAAGACGACGCGAAGGCGATGAACGCCCTCGGGGCCCGGGTCCGCCTCGTCAAGGGGGCCTACAAGGAACCGAGCGATGTCGCCCATCAGGCCAAGGCCGACGTGGACGCGGCGTACATCCGCATCACCAAGCTGCTGCTGAAGGACGGCAACTACCCGGCCATCGCCACACACGACCCGAAGATGATCGAGGCGACCAAGGCCTTCGCCAAAGAGCGGGGAATCTCGAACGACCGCTACGAGTTCCAGATGCTCTACGGCATCCGGCGCGACCTGCAGGCATCGCTGCGCAACGACGGCTACCGCATGCGCGTGTACGTGCCCTTCGGCAAACAGTGGTTCCCGTACTTCATGCGCCGCCTGGGTGAGCGCCCGGCCAACGTCGCGTGGGTCATGAAGGGCGTGTTCGGAGAGCGGTGAGAACAGGGACCGGGGATCGGGGACCGGGGACCAGACGGAAGACAGAATTCAGGAGACAGCATACAGAATACGGGAGACAGCGGAAGCCGTTTCGTGCTGGTCGAAGGACCGCACCGATTCTTTCGTCTGTCTCCTGTCTCCCGTCTCCTGACTCCTGACTACTTGTCCTTCCACTCCGCCAGAAACACGTTCGTCTCCCCCTCCGCCGTCGCGTAGCGGTTCGACGCGAACACCAGCGTCCTGCCGTCCGGCGAGAACATCGGGAAGCCGTCGAACGTCGGGTTCGTCGTCACACGCTCGAGCCCCGTGCCGTCGACGTTGATCAGGTACAGATCGAAGTTCCGCCCTTGCGGATCGCCGACGTTCGTCGAGAAGATGATCCGCGTTCCGTCCGGTGTGAAGAACGGCGCGAAACTCGCGGCCTTCAGGTTCGTCACCTGCCGCAGGTTCGACCCGTCGTCGTTCATGACGAAGATCTCGAGCGAGGTCGGGCGCCAGAGCCCGAGCTTGAGCAGCCGGCGGTAGTCGTCCAACTCCCGGCCGCTCTCGAGCGACCGGCCGCGAAATACGATCTGCTTTCCGTCCGGCGAGAAGAACGGCCCGCCGTCCGGGCCCTCTCGGTGCGTCAGCCGCCGCACGTCCGACCCGTCGGCGTTCATCGAGTAGATCTCCATGTCCCCGTCACGCACGCTCGTGAAGACAATCCGCCCGTCCCTCCGGATGGTCGCCTCGGCGTCGTACCCGGGAGTCGTCGTCAGCGGGCGCATGTCCGAACCGTCGGCCCTGGCGATGTAGATGTCGTACGAATCGTAGATCGGCCACACATACCCCTGGTCGAACGACGGTTTGGGCGGGCATTCGCGGCCGCCCTTCACGGTCGACGCGTAAACGATGTGGGTGCCGTCAGGAGTGTAGTAGGCGCAGGTCGTGCGACCGTCGCGGCTGATCTTCTTCAGGTCCGATCCGTCGACCTTCATGGAGTAGATCTCGTCGCACGGATGGTCGCCCCGCGTCGACTGGAACACGAGCCGGCTGCCGTCGAACGAGAAGTACGCTTCGGCGTTCTCCCCACCGAACGTCAATTGGCGGATGTCGGCCAGACGCGGCTCGCCGGCCATCGGGTCGACATGCTTCGCGGTCGGGGCCGACGCCTGCCCGGTCGCGCCGGACGGCACACCCGAGCCCGCAACCAGAGACGTTACGGCAGCCGCCAGGGCCGGCGCGATGAGGAACACGGGTCGAATACGCACGGGTCGTTCTCCTCGAGGCTTGCGGCTGGCGGGCGGCCCGCCCTCCCCCGCTGGACGTCTTGTCACTCGAATGACACTATCATCTCAGCTTGACGCAGTGGTCGGCAAGACGTGACGCCCATGAACGCCACACATCGTCCCACAGCGGCCGGCGAGGACCCGCGCACCGGACTCGACGCGGCGACCGCCGTCGCTCGGGCCGTGGCCCGCGAGGGGGGACGGGCGTTCGTGGTCGGCGGCTGGGTGCGGGATCGGCTGCTCGCCCTCCCGGGCAAGGACCTCGACCTCGAGGTCTACGGCGTCCCGGCGGATCGGCTGCGCCAGATCCTCGGCGAATTCGGCCGGGTGGACACCGTTGGCGAGAGCTTCACCGTGTACAAGGTCCTCGGCCTCGACGTCGCCTTGCCCAGGCGCGAGTCCAAGGTCGGGCGGGGACACCGGGGATTCGAGGTGCGCGGCGACCCGCACATGGCCGTAGCTGAGGCCGCGCGCCGGCGGGACTTCACGATCAACGCCATCCTGTGGGACCCGCTGGTGGACACCTACGAGGACCCCACGGGAGGCCGTCGGGATCTCGATCGGCGGATCCTCCGGGCCGTCGATCCCACCACCTTTGCCGACGACAGCCTGCGCGTGCTGCGCGGTCTACAATTCGCCGCACGGTTCGACCTCGAGATGCAGCCGGACACACGCGACCTGTGCCGGGGCATCGATCTCGGCGATCTTCCGAGCGAACGCATCCTCGGGGAGTTCGAGAAACTGCTCCTCCTGCCGCGGCGCCCGTCGCGAGGCTTCGAACTCGGCCGTGACCTCGGGGTGATTCACCGGCTCATCCCGGAGATGGCCGCACTCATTGGCTGTCAGCAGGAGCCGGACTGGCATCCGGAGGGGGATGTCTGGGTGCACACGCTGATGGTCATCGATCAGGCGCGGGGGCTCATCGACGATCTCGACCGTGGCCCGGCGCTCGCCGTGATGCTCGGGGCCGTCTGCCACGACTTCGGCAAGCCTTCGACCACGGTGTTCGCCGACGGCCGGATCCGGTCGCCCAATCATGAACCGGCCGGGGTACCCCTAACCCTCAGCTGGCTCGATCGCCTGAACCTGCACACGCTCGACGGGTTCGACGTGCGCCACCACGTCGTGGGGCTGGTCGCCTATCACCTGGCCCCGGGCATGTGGCACAAGTCGCCGTCACCGGTGAGCAACGCGGCGTTCAGGCGCCTGGCCCAGAAGGTCGATCTCGAGCTGCTGTCGCGGCTCGCCCGGGCAGATTGCCTCGGGCGGACCGGGGAGTTCGACTGTTCGGCGATGGACTGGTTCCTCGAGAGGGCCCGCGCGCTGGGAGTGGAGCACCGCCCGCCCGAGCCGATCCTGATGGGCCGGCACCTGCTCGCGCTCGGCATGGCACCCGGCCCCGAGGTCGGCCGCGTGCTGAAGGCCGTCTACGAACTCCAGATTGAAGGATCGGTCACGACGCTGGAGGACGCTCTCGCCGCCGCGAGGCAATGTACCCGCGGTCGGAGTGGACAGGGCTGTGAGCCGTGCCCAGAGTGCAGGAGCCAGGAGACAGGAGACAGAACGGGGCGAGCCAGCCTGGACGGCCGGCCTCCTTGTCGGCCCTCACGGGCCGGAAGCCACGCTGATCACGAAGATCACAGATGAACGGCGCCGCGGCCTGCGGCCGGGGGATAGGCGAGGGTGTGATCCCATGGCGTCGTTCCCGCGGAAGCGGGTCCGGTAGCGTCATTCCCGCGGAAGCGGGAATCCAGCCTGGATTCCTGGCTCCGCTTCGCCCCTCGGCTTCGCTCGGGGCAGCCCTGAGCAACGTCGAAGGGCGCGGCCCCGGAATGACGATCCCGTAGAGGATCACAGACGACGGGCGTCCTATCGCCGGCGCCACTCCTCGTACAGGCGCGTCACGTTGGCGGACACCGACCGGTGTGCCGGCGTCCATCCGATCGCCTGCGACCGGGGGCATCGCACGATCTGATCAAGGGTGATCGCCTCCGCGTAGGCCCCTTGCTTGGCCCGGGCCTCCTCGATCGGAACGTGCCGGATGTCGGGCATCGCCGGCATGCACTCTGCGATGGACTGCACGATCTCGTTGACCGTCTGGTCGCTCTCGTCCACCGCATGAAACACCCCTGAGGCCTCGGGGTGTTCCGCCAGCCGCACGTAGAGGTCGGCCAGGTCCCGGTTGTAGACGAGCGGCCAGTGGTTCCGTCCGGACCCCGTCACGCGAATGAGGCCATCCGTCGCGCCCTTGAACAGTTCGCCGATGATGCCCCGCGTCCCGCCGAACACGATGCCGGGTCGGACCACAATCGGTCGGATGCCATCCTTCCTCGCCGATAGGACCGCCTGCTCGTGGGCCGGCCGAAACGAAACCAGGCCGGCCGGCTGGAGCGCCGCGTCCTCCCCCGCCGGCTCGGCGGTGTGCCCCAGCACCCAGACCCCGGACGTGTAGACAATCGTCACCGCCCGACCCTTGGCCGCCGCGCGACGCGCTTCGGCGAGGATCGTCTCGATCGCCGCCAGGTCGGCCGCAGGGCCGTGAACGGAACTGTCGAACGCCGTATGGATGAAGACGTCCTGATTGGACAGCTTCCCGGCCCACCCCTTCGGCTCACGCAAACTGCCGACCGCGGGTTTGACCGATTCAACGGATTCCCTCGCGAGCCGTTCCGGCTCGCGCACCATGGCGGTCACCTCATGGCCCCGCCTGACGAGGGCATCGAGCACTGCGGATCCGATGTAGCCCGTCGCCCCAGTGAGAAACACACGCAACATAATCGGGTAACCTTGTCACAACAGCGTACTGCAGGTGGGGCAGTCGCGGAAACCGGGCCCGGATCAATCCGTATCACTTCAGACACAGACGACGCAAGGGCCACGCATGGCACGAGACACGCTCCTCGACGTGTTCGCGGACCTCGCCGCCCAGCCGGGCGAATTCCTCGCCTACGACGACGGGTTCCGGCCCCGCTCCTGGACGTACGCCGACACCGCGCGCGGCGCCAGGGCCTTCGCCCGGCTGCTGGCTGTCGGCGGCATCGCCCGGAGCGAGCGCGTCATCCTGTGGTCCGAGAACCGGCCCGAATGGATCGCAGCTTTCTGGGGAGCCATCCTCGCCGGCGTCGTGGTCGTGCCGGTGGACTATCGCAGCTCCGCCGAGTTCGTCCGCCGCATCGCCGCGATCGTGTCCGCCAGGACGGTCTTCGTCGGCGACGACGTGGACTTCACCCCAACGGCACCGGAACACCCAGCTGGAGCAGCTCGGGCCCTGCGCCTGTCGAGCCTGACCTGGGATGAGCCCGTCGGCTTCCATCCCGAACCCGCTGCACCAGACGACCCGATCGAGATCATCTTCACGTCCGGCGCGACGTCCGACCCCAAGGGCGTCGTCCTGTCCCACCGCAACGTCCTCGCCAACCTGGTACCGGTCGAGCGGGAGATCCGCAAGTACCGGCGATGGGGCCGGCCGTTCTTCCCGTTGCGCTTTCTCAACCTCCTGCCGCTCTCGCACATGTTCGGCCAGTCGATGGCCACGCTGATTCCGCCGATCCTGCCGGGCACGACTGTATTCATGCGGAGCCTCTCGCCCCGCGACATCGTCCGGCAGATCCGCCGGCGACGCATCTCCGTGCTCGTCTGCGTGCCGAAGGTCCTCGACGTGCTGCGTGAGCATGTGAGGGCGCAGGCACCGTCCACGGCGGGCCTGCCTTCCCCTCCCGGGCACTGGACCAGGCGCTGGTGGCGCCACTGGGATGCGCACAGGATGTTCGGCGCCAAGTTCTGGAGTTTCGTCGTGGGCGGCGCCCCGCTCGATCCCGACCTGGAGGCATTCTGGTCGGCTCTCGGGTTTCTCGTGATTCAAGGCTATGGCCTGACCGAGACGGCGCCGATCGTGACGCTGAATCACCCGTTCGCCGCGCGGCGGGGCTCAGTCGGCAAGCCCATCGCCGGCCTGTCGGTCCGCGTGGCCGAGGACGGCGAGATTCTCGTGCGCGGCGACAACGTGATGCAGGGCTACTTCAATGCCCCGGACGCCACCGCGGCCGCCTTCCAGGATGGCTGGCTTCGGACCGGCGACCTCGGGGAGCTGGATGCATCCGGCCGGCTCTACGTCCGCGGCCGCAAGAAGGAGGTCATCGTCACACCCGACGGGCTGAACGTCTTTCCGGACGACGTCGAACGGGTCCTCACCGCCGCACCGGGCGTCCGCGATGCGGCCGTCGTCGGCGTGGCGGATGGCGTCGCCGAGCGGGTCCACGCCGTGCTGGTGCTCGATCCGGGGGCGTCGCTCGAGGAGGTCGTCCGCCAGGCGAACACCCGACTCCCCGAACCCCAGCGCGTGAAGAGCGCGACGGTCTGGCCGGGTGCCCACCTGCCGCGCACGGAAGGTACCGGGAAGTTGAAGCGTGTCGAGATTCGCCGCTGGGCCGCGGGCCAGGACGCGGGGGACACCCGGACGAAAGTACAGGACGACCCACTCCTGTCCCTGATCGCCCGTTACGCACCCGGGCGTACGCTGCAGCCCG
Organism: uncultured Vicinamibacterales bacterium; assembly: GCA_964481395.1. Taxonomy (GTDB): domain Bacteria; phylum Acidobacteriota; class Vicinamibacteria; order Vicinamibacterales; family JAKQTR01; genus JBFMFH01. The sequence continues at coordinate 2,197 of CAYZYG010000069.1, read as the reverse complement.
AGACCACGGTCGAAGAGCTGGGCCTCAGCTCGCTCGAGCGCATCGAGCTCATGGTCGCTGCCGAAGAGCGGTTCCAGACCTCGGTCGATGAAGCGGCGTTCGCTGGCGCCCGCACGCTCGGCGAGGTCCGCGCGCTGATGTCGGAACCGGCAGGGCCTCGCCCATCGACGCCGGCCGTGTCGTTCCCGGCTTGGAGTCGTGCGTGGTGGGCGCGAGCAGTCAGGCGCGTGCTCCTGCCCGGGCTGGCGCTGCCGTTGACGCGGCTGTTCGCCCGCGTGTCCGTGGAGGGAGCCGCGATCCTCGACGAGGTGCGGGGCCCGGTCCTCTTCGCGGCGAATCACCAGAGCCATCTGGACACCCCGGTGATCCTCGCCGCGCTGCCGGCCCGGATCCGATACCGGGTCGCACCGGCGATGGCGCGGGAGTTCTTCGCGGCGTTCTTCACCCCATCGGGACCATCACGGGTCGAGCGCGCGGGGAGCGGCCTCCTGTACTACCTAGCCGCACTGGCGTTCAACGCGTTCCCGCTCCCGCAGCGGGAGGCCGGCGCGAGGGACACGCTGAGGTACGCCGGCGAACTGGCGGCGGCGGGCTACTCGGTCCTGTTGTTCCCGGAAGGGCGGCGGACCAGCGAGGGCGAGATCCGTCCGTTCCAGGCTGGGGTGGGGATGATGGCCAGCCGCCTTGGGCTGCCAGTGGTGCCCGTCCGGCTGGACGGCGTGCATCGGGTTCTCCACGCGACCTGGCGGCGGCCTCGAGTCGGCCCGGTCAGGGTCGTGTTCGGCCGTCCGCTCCGCCTCGAGGGGGACAACTACCTCGCACTCGCACGCACGGTCGAAACCTCAGTGCGCGCCATGGCCCCCGACGGCCCGTCCCTTGCTTGAGGGACGGTGCTGCATGTGGCACAATCTTTGTTATGGATCGGCCGAACGACCTGCCTGAGTTCTCGCCGGGAGCACCTGAGCCTGCGCCGGCCGACGTGTCGCCGGCCGTTCAGCGATTCAGGACGTGCCGCTGGCGCCAGCCAGCCGAAGACGGCATCCCGGAACATTGCACGCACCGTGATGTGCTCCCCATGACCGGCACAGCTGGGTTCGACCCCGAGGCGTGGTGCCCGGATTGCGCCTTCTACAAGGTGAGGCGAACCCCCCGCAAGAAGCCACCGGAGAGGGACCGGTTCGCGTACTGATCGTCGAAGGATTCAGCTCTCGCTGAACTCCCGCGCGAGTTCCGCCCACTCCCCATCCGGTGCCAGTTCGCGGTATCTGCTCCAGTGCGGTCTGGCATCCTCGGGCCTCCCAGCCTTCTCGAGCGCGACCGCCAGATAGAGATGGGCCTCAGGATAGGCATCGTTGATCTGCAGCGCCCCACGGTAGCATCCCTCGGCGTCGTCGTAGTGGCCGAGGTCGTGGTGTATGTTCCCCAGATTGAAGTGGGCCTCGAAGGCCATGGGGTCGGCCGAGATGGCTCGCTCGTACAGTGCCAGGGCTTCGATCAGCTCGTCCCATGCGTAGTGCAGGTTGGCCAGGTTGATGAGTGCGGGAACCAGCGCCGGGTCGATTTCGAGCGCGCGGCGGTAGGCCTGGGCCGCCTGGGTCTGATTCGCGGCGGAACCGTCGTCGAGTTTGGACGCGAGAATGAAATACTGCTCCGCCAGCGCGGTCTGCCGCGCGACGTGGTCGCTTTCCGGGCGCCCAGGGACCCGGCCCGCTGCCCTGGGCGGAACGACGGAGCGCCGCTGCTGGAGGCGAACGACCCTGGCCGGCTGGGCGTCCATCCGGAAGTCGAGCGCGAGTTGACCGGCCTTCGATGCCAGCAACGACCGCATCACGGCGCGGAACGGCCGGCCGCGTTGCAGTTCGGCGTGCACCTGTCGGACGAGAAGCAGGTCCGAAAACGAAACGAGCCGGTGCCCGTCGGCATCTGACACGGGCCGCAGCAGGTTGCACTTCTCGAGCGTCCGGAGATGCTCGTCCCTGATGAGCGGGTAGAGGGAGTGGAGATCGGTCAGGCGATAGGTCTGCCGGTGCTCGTCGGTGGACGGCGGGCTGGGTGACCCGGGCAGATTCGATTCACCGCTGAGACTGGTTGGCACCGGACGCTCCGAGGACACGGTAGTGAAGGCGCGTCGGCCTGTCAACGCCCCGTATCGCGCCATTGATAATGTTACCGGGGGGATCATCGTCGCGCCATAAAT
>CAYZYG010000068.1:0-27199 GCA_964481395.1 uncultured Vicinamibacterales bacterium | reverse complement strand
TCGGGAGTCGGGAGTCGTTTCAGCACGGCACAGACGGCCGGGGAGGGACAGGCTGGGGAAACGGCGCGTTCGGCCCGCCTTCGCTCGGAGCACCACGCCGAGCTACAGCGAGGCAGCCCGCTCGCACCATTCCTTGCAGCGGGCTGGGTCGCGGCGGCGGTGTTCGCGCGGGAGTGCTACGTGGCCGCGCAGGCGCAGATGCACGTGGGAACGGAGGGATGGGTCGCCCGCGCGGGAACGGCCGCAGGGATAGGGGCGATCCTCTGGCTGCTTGGCGCGCGAACGCGCACGGCCGCGTCCATCGTTGTCGTGCTCGGCGCCTCGCTCGTCGCGTGGGCGGATCTCCTCTACTTCCGCTTCTTCGGCGACCTGCCGCCGCTGGCCGCCACGGCGGGCTGGAAGCAGGTGCCGGCGCTCGGCGCGTCGATCGGCAACCTGGCCTTCACGTCAGACCTCCTGCTCGTGGCCGACCTGCTGCCGGGCGCCATCCTCCTCTGGCGCGCCCGTCACGAAGTCTCGCTGCGATCGACGTCCCGCCTGATGCGCACGCTGGCCGTCTGCGCAGTCGTCGGCGGCGTGGCGGCCGGCTCGGCCCTTTTCCTGCGCGCCTCCGGCTCGGGAGACACAGACCCCGAAGACGCGCAGATCTTCCGCTACGCCTACCTGGCGGAACGCTACGGGGTCCTGGGCTACCACGCGTGGGACGCCTCGCGGGAGGTCGGCGAGTCGGAGTCGCCGATCGCGCGACGGGCGTCGGCCGACGAGGTGGACCGCTTCTTCGCTCGCCGCTCACTCCCCGACCCGCGGACGGCCGCCCACTTCGGCGCGGCCCGCGGTCTCAACGTCATCGTCATCCAGGCGGAGTCGCTGCAGCGCTTCGTGATCGACCTGCGCGTGGGCGGCGAGGAAGTGACGCCGGTCTTGAATCGCGCGACACGCGAGGGGCTCTGGTTCCCGCACATCCACGACCAGACGGGACAGGGCCGCACGTCGGACGCGGAGTTCGTGGTCGCCACGTCGCTCCTGCCGCTCGGGGCGGGCTCGGTGGCGTTCCGCTATCCGCACAACGCGTACGCGGCGCTGCCGGCGATCCTCCGCGAGCGCGGCTACTCGACGCTCTCGGCGGTGCCCTTCGACGGCTCGTTCTGGAACCGCACGATCATCCACCGGACGTACGGGTTCGAACGCAGCCTCTTCAACTGGGATTTCGAGCCGGGCCAAACGGTGGGCTGGGGGCTGAACGACCGCGACTTCCTCCGGCAGATGGTGCCGCGCATGAAGGCGATGCGCGAGCCGTTCTTCGCGTGGCTCATCTCGCTCTCGCTGCACTACCCGTTCACGGAGTTCCCGGACGAGCTGCGGACGCTGCCACCAGACGGGCGCCTGACGCCCGCCGCGCGCAACTACCTGGAAGCGATGCGACTCTTCGACACGGCGCTGGGCGAGCTTCGGGAGGGACTCAGGCGCGAGGGACTCGAGGAACGCACGCTCCTGGTCGTGTTCGGCGACCACGACGCGGGCCTGGGCGAACCGGACTTCGAAAGCCTGGGAATCTCGAGCGCGCTGGACCGGGCGAGGCGGGTGGCGATGGATGAGGTGCCGCTCGGAATACTGGGACCGGGGGCCGGGGACCGGGGGCCAGTTCTGCAGTCCCCCACGCTGCATCCGGCGCCTCAAGGGCGGGGACCGGGGGCCGGGGACCGGGGATCAGTTGTGGATGTCCCCAGTTCCCAGGCGGGCCCTCACGGGCCGGAGGCCGCTGTGTCTCGCGGGCCGGAAGGCACGGCGATGCGCCGTCTGGCGCGGGAGTATCCGGTGGTGGGCGGGCAGGTGGACATTGCGCCAACGCTGCTGAGTCTGCTGGGAATCGACCCGCGGGAGTTCCGCTTCACGGGCGTCGACCTGCTCGCAGGCGAGCGCAACGAGCCGGTGGTCAAGCCGACCGGGAGCTGGGTCAGCCAGCGGCGACTGCTCTCGGCGGCCGCGACGACGCGCGAGAGACCGGAGTGCTATTCGATGCCGAACCTCGAGCCGCTGCCGCTCGGCAACTGCTCAATGGAACAGCAGCAGGCCAGCGCGCTCCTCAGGGTCGCGAGGGCGATGATACGGCTCGATCTGCAGCGGCCGGGAGAGCGGTGACGGCCGCTGGACGGGGATTCGGAACTCGGGATTCGGGATTCGCCGGTGACGTCTCCGCTTCCCATCCTGTCGCCCAGGGCGGGGGCCTGCGCCGCACGGCGGCTACGAACACCCAAGGAAGCCCTGGTCCTACATCTACATCGGAACGTCCTGGGAAGGCAGAACGAGGGCGCTGGGAGGCGGTGGGACTCCCTACAGGCGGTAGAACCGGCGGATTTCGCCGCAGACGTCACGCACCTGGTCGTCGGTGAGCTTGCTCGATGACGGCAGCCAGAGTCCTTTCGCCGCCACGGCTTCCGCGACCGGGTGGTGTTCGGGCAGGGCGTACACAGGCTGGGAGTGGAGCGCGGGGTAGAACTCGCGAGACCCGATGCCGGCGGCTTTCAGCGCGGCCATGAGCGCGGCGCGCGAACCGTCTTCGACGAGGACGTCGATGAACCAGGGCGACGTGTCCTCGAGGTTGGTGGGAATCAGCGCGAGCTGGGGCACGTCTCCGAGCCACTCGCGATAGAGGGCATAGATCGCCTTCTTCCGCTCGACGCGCCAGGCCAGCTTCTCCATCTGGACGAGACCGACGACGGCCTGCAGGTCGGTGAACTTGAAGTTCCACCCCATGCTCAGGTACTCGTCCGCGCCGCCGCGCGGCCGCCCGAAGTCGCGCATCCGGCGCACGGCCTCGATGAGCCGCTCGTTGTCGGTCACCAGCGCCCCGCCCTGGCCGGTCGTCACGACCTTCGGCGCGCTGAACGAGAAGCTCCCGATGTCGCCAAACGTGCCGAGGTGCCGTCCGCCGCTCTTCGAGCCCAGCGACTGCGCGGCGTCCTCGACGAGCCAGATATTCCGGTCGCGGCAGAACCGCACGTACTCGTCGATGTTCGCCGGCGACCGCCCGTTGATCGTCACGAGCATCACGGCCCGCGTCGACGGGCCCACGGCCGCGCACATGCGCTCGAAATCGAGGCACAGCGTGGTGCGGTCGATGTCCACGAACCGCACCGTTGCCCCGGTCGGCTGCACGGCGTTCGGGCTCGCCGCCATGGTGAAATCCGGCACGATCACCTCGTCGCCGGGCCCGACCCCGCAGGCCAGCAGCGCCAGCGTCAGGCTGATGGTGCCGTTGGTGACCACGGAGCAGTAGGCCGCGCCCGTGTAGTCGGCAATCGCGCGCTCGAACTCGCGCGTCTTCGTGAACTCGGTCACCCAGCCGCCTGACAGCAGGTAGTCGCGCACGGCGTTCGCCTCGCGCTCGTCGAACCACGGCTCCATCTGATGGATGAATCCGCGCCCGGCCGGGTCCGCGTGACGGGCCCGGGCCGTGTCGGCCGCGCTCTGGTCTGGGGTCATGGGGGGTGCCGCCCTGTCTGATAACGGGTTGACTACGGACGGGTCGCTTCGACGTTCAGGCTGATGAGGAGCCCGTGCTCCTTGTCCATGTGGGGATAGTACGCCTGGCTGTGGTCGTCGTGCTCGCGGTGGACGGTGTCCCGCCAGTCGTACCGCCGCACACGCTCGAATCCGCCCTGCTCGAGGAGCGCCGCGAGCGACGCGAAGTCGTACACGGTCTTGTGGTAGATGACGGCCTGCGTGCCCTCGACCTCCATCCGGCCGTAAAGCGGTCCGAGAACGCGGTCGAGTTCCCCCGATCGGCGGTACACCTCGACGAGCGCCGTGAAGTCGGGCACGGCCAGGCGCAGCGTTCCGCCGGGCCTCAGCACGCGCCGCCACTCGGCCAGCACGGATCGCGCTTCCACGCGGTCGAAATACTCGAACACGTGGCTCGCGTAGATCAGCTCCGCCGCGCCGTCGTCGAACATCGGCAGCCGGTCGACGCGGTGCCGGTAGTCGATGTGCGGGAGATCGCACAGATCGACGTGCACGAATCCTGGGATGTGCCGCTTCCAGCACCCGAGGTGCAGCTTCATGACCTGTTCGCGGCCCCCAGCGTCTCGCGGTACCAGGCGACGGTCTCACGGAGCCCCTGCGCGAGACTCACCTCCGGTGCGAATCCCAGGATCTCCCGGGCACGCGCCGGGTCGGCCACGCGCCTGGCGTCGCCGCCGCTTCGCGACGGATCGTACCGGACGGGCCCCTCAAACCCCGTGGCCGCGACGATGGTGTCCACCAGCTCCCGCATGGACACCTCGGTGCCGGACCCAACGTTGACAAACCCGGGCGCCTCGAGCCTCTCGGCCGCCAGCACGAGCGCGCGGGCCACATCCGACACGAACAGGAAGTCCCGCGTCGGGCTGCCATCTCCCCACACGACCAGCTCGTCGTCGAACAGGCATTTCATGATGATCGACGGGATGACGTGCGCGTGCGCGCGGTCGGTCGAGTCGCCGGGCCCGTAGGCGTTGGCCGAGTAGACGGTGACCATCCGGAAGCCGAACTCGCGGAAGTAGAGATCGGCGAGAAGGGCCAGGTTCCGCTTCATCCAGCCGACCCCTCTGTGCGCGTCCGTGGGCAGGCCCTCGAAGAGCTGCGACTCGCGGAGAGGCATGGCGGCGTCAGCCGCGTACGCGAAGAGATTGCCAATGGCGACGAGCTTGCCGACGCCCGCCTTTCGCGCCTCGTTGACGACATTCAGATCGACCAGGGTGGATTCGTAGTACTGCGTGGCCGGCTGCGATCGGCTGAACCCGATGCCGCCCGTCCGCGCGGCGAGGTGGATGACGACGTCGCTGCCGGTCACCGCCTCGCGACAGGCGTCGGCCTGCCTCAGGTCGAGATGCCGCGCCACAGGCACGACGATGGCGTCGCCGGGAACGCCTCGCCGGCACAACTCCCGGACGACGGCGCGCCCGATGAAGCCGTCGCCCCCCGTCACCGTCACGCGTTTGCCTGCCCAGTCGCTCGAGGTCACGCGTCGCCTCCTGTCAGGGCCTGGGTCTGCTCGCCGGTCCGAGACTGGCCGCCCGCTGGCGCGCCTGTTCCCACGTCATCCCCCGCCGGGCCAGATCGGCTTCCAGCATCATGTGACAGAGCTCGCGGAATCCGACCGTCGGCTTCCAGCCGAGCACGGTTCTCGCCTTGGTCGCATCGCCGAGCAGCGCGGGGACCTCGGCCGGCCTGAGATACCGGTCGGTTGTCTCGACGAAGTCGTGCCAGTCGAGGTCGAGCGCCCCGAATGTCTCGGCCAGGAAGTCGCGGACCGAGTGCGTCTCGCCGGTGGCGACGACGAAGTCGTCCGGCGTGTCGTGCTGCAGGATCTGCCAGATGGCCTGCACGTAGTCGCCGGCGTAGCCCCAGTCGCGCTGGGCGTCGAGATTGCCGAGCTGCAGGCCGTCCATTTCCTTCAGGAGGATCGACGCGATGCCCTGCGTGATCTTCCGGGTGACGAAGTTCACGCCGCGCCTGGGCGATTCGTGATTGAAGAGGATGCCGTTCGAGGCGTGCATCCCGTAGGCCACCCGGTAGAGCCTCGTCAGGAAGAACGCGGCCACCTTGGACACGCCGTAAGGGCTCTGCGGCAGGAACGGCGTCGTCTCGCTCTGGGGCGGCGGCGAGATGCCGAACATCTCGCTCGAGGAGGCCTGATAGACCCGCGCCGTGCCGCCCATCCGCCTGAGCGTGTCGAGGATACGGAACGGCCCCAGCCCGTTGAAGTCGAGGGTGGACTCGCCGCACTGGAAGCTGACGGCGACGTGGCTCTGCGCCGCGAGGTTGTACACCTCGTCGGGCTGCGTGAGCTCGATGACGTTGCGCACGCTCGACACGTCCGACAGGTCGCCGTAGTGCAGCCGGAACCGCACGTCGGGGTCCCTGTCGTCGTGCTCCCGGAGCAGATGGTCGATGCGTTCCGTGTGCGGGTAGCTCGCGCGGCGGACGATACCGTGCACACGGTAGCCCTTCTGCAGAAGCAGCTCTGCGAGGTAGGAACCGTCCTGACCGGCCACGCCTGTGACGAGTGCTGTTTTCACGCCATCCTTCTGCCAGGCCGAGCCCCCTGGAAGACGCCGCGACCGCCCTGCCCGTTTGCCGCCTGGTCATCCCGCAAGATGCGTGCCTGAGCCTTATGTGAAAGAGCGCCCTATCCTAATCCAACCCCTCGCGCCGCGTCATGCCTTCCGCCCGATACCACGCGATGGTCTTGCTCAGTCCTTCTTCGAGCGGCGTGCGGCTTTCGAAACCGAACCGCTCGCGTGCGCGGCTCACGTCCAGCTTCCGTCTGGGCTGTCCGTTCGGCCGGCTGGTGTCCCAGACGACTCGGCCCACGAACCCGCTCAGGCGCGCGATCGTCTCGCTCAGCGCCTTGATGCTGACTTCCCCTTCGCTCCCGAGGTTGACGGGATCACTGCTGCCGTAGCGCTCCGCGGCAAGCAAGATGCCCTCGGCAGCGTCTTCCACGTAGAGAAACTCCCGGGTCGGCGAACCGTCACCCCAGGCGACGACCTCCGGCGCTCCGCGTTCGGCGGCGTCCACGCACTTGCGCACGAGCGCGGGCACGACGTGGGACGTGCCCAGATCGAAGTTGTCACGGGGACCGTACAGGTTGACCGGCAGCAGGAAAACGGAATCGAAGCCGTATTGCTCCCGATAGGCCTGCGACTGCACCAGCAGCATCTTCTTCGCGAGGCCGTACGGCGCGTGGCTGTCTTCCGGATACCCCGTCCACAGGTCGGCTTCGCGGAACGGCAGCGGCGCGTTCCTGGGATACGCGCAGATTGTGCCGATTGCCACGAATTTCGCCGCGCCGGCCCGCCAGCTCTCGTGGAGCAGCGGGATGCTCATCATCAGGTTGTCGTAGAAGAACTCGGCCGGCTTCGCGCGGTTGGCGCCAATCCCGCCCACGCGGGCCGCCAGATGGATCACGATCAGCGGCTTGGCGGCGGAGGCGTCGCGGGTCGCATCGGCGAACAGTTGTCGAATCGCGCCGGTCTCCCGAAGGTCGTAGTCCCGGCTCCGCGGCACCACCACCTCGGCCGCGCCGCGCGCGCGCAGCTTCTCGACCACGAACGACCCGAGGAATCCGCTCCCGCCCGTGACGATGATTCGCTTGTCTCTCCAGAAGCGCCCGCTGTCGGGCCAGTCACATGTCATCGGTACCCATTCGGTCCGGAACGTGTTGCCCGCACGTCCCGGGCGGAACGGGGCTGTCCGCTGCGCGAACGGCCCCGGGCTGGCCTCATCGTGACGACACCGCTCCCTTGCCGAGCCGGGCATGAAGCAGAATGCCCACGATGCTCCCCAATCCGACAAAGCAGAAATACAACAGGACGGCCAGCGCCACACGGCGGAACGACAGCGACGCCTCGGTCCTGACGGTCACCGGCTCGGTCATCTCCACCAGCAGCGTGACCGGGTTCAGATTCGACCTCGACAGCTCGTCGTAGAACAGGTTCACGTCGTCGATCGCCTGCAGCACGGTCTTGAAGATCTCCGGGTACCTGGCGCGAAACAGCTCGTCGAACTGCTGGCGCTGGGCCGCGGGCGAGCCGGATCCGCTCTCGAAGGACCTGATGAGGCTGTCGTAGTAGGCCTCCTCCTTCTCGAGTTCGATCGTCGTAAGGCTGACATCCGTGCCTTGATTGACGAGATTCTGGCGATACGACGCGTCATCGCCCTTCGTTCCGAGCTCCATCAGGCGATTGAAGAACGAGTCACCGAGCTGGGGAATGAGCGCCGGCATGTTCCCGGCGGCATCTCCAGGCGACCGGCCGCCGATCGGCGTCTGGCCTGGCCCCGACGACGAGCCGGGCTGGGCGGCGACATAGGTTCGGAGGCTCTCGAGATAGACGCCCGCCTTCCGCGAGGCGGCCTCACGATCCAGCCGCACGGCGAACTGCTGGCTCCGCAGGTACTGGATCGTCAGCGCCGTGTTCCGGCTGGCGCGAATCACCCGGGCGAACTCGATCATCGGGCCCAGTTCCGCCCGCCGAAGGCCGATGAGGCGCGCCTCGAGGTCCGCCAGCCCCATCCCGCTGGCGCCGACGCGAATGGTCAGGGCGTTCGGCACCTCCTTCAGCTCGGTGATGGATTCCTGGAGGGTGGCGACGATACCCCTGAGCATGTCCAGGCTGACGACGTAGTCACCGTCCTCGGCCAGCCCTGGCGGGATGACGTTCCTGCTCGGCACTGCCACCCGGTACTTCAACGCGCCCTTGTAGCGGTCCGCGTACTCCGCGTAGCCCGAGACGATCTCGGCAATCACCTTGGACGCCAGCGACCGCGGCATCTCGCGCAGGCCCCGGTCGAGCATGAAGGTCAGGCGGAATTCGCTGTTGTTCAGGCTCTCGAGCCGCTCGGCGAACTCGCGCTCGAGCACCTGGCGCTCTGCGGCGAGCAGCCTGGGTTCGGCCAGCTTGGCGTTGTACTCGGCCTCCAACTGTTCGAGGCTGCGGCTCGTCTGCAGCACCACGAGCGACGACTTGAACTGCTCGAGCGTCCCGTACTGGTCGAGACCGTTCTCGCGGTACACGCGCTCGAGGATCGGCAGCGCCGTGATTTCCGAGGGCGAGAATGGCGTGCCGTTCGGGTACTTGCCTCGGTCGGCCCCTTCGAAGAGCAGCCGGAAGCCAAGCTGCGCGGTCGTGTGCCTCGGGTACAGGAAGTACGCGGCGACGACGGCCACCAGGCATGCCGCGGCGGCGGCGGCCCAGATCAGACCCAGAATCCGGCGGCGCCGCTTGAGCGTGTCCAGCACCTGCGCCACGGAGATCTCGTCGTCGCCCCTGAGCGCCGGGCTGTCAGCACCGGGGCGCCCCGGGCCTCGTCGGGTTTCATCGTTGGACATGCGTGCTTCCATTCCTCAGGTCCGGCAAGGCGAAACGGGTGACGTTTCCTCACCGGGAATCGCGGGAGGGGTCGGCCGCGACGACCGACTGGCACCATCGGATGCTAGCACGATCGGGTCAGGTCTCCCCGGCTACCGCTCGACATCGTTCCTCGACCGATAGTTCTCCTGGCCGGAGCCCGTCAGGACGACGGTCACGGTCCTTGCGAGGATCTTCACGTCGAGCCAGAAGCTCCAGCTCCGCGCGTAGCGCTGGTCCAGCGTCAGGGCCTCGCGTCTCGTGAGCCGGTTGCGTCCGCTCACCTGCGACAGGCCGGTCAGGCCAGGCTTGACGCGCAGAATGGTCTCGAACTCCTCCGGGTACTCCTCGACCACGACCCTCGGCAAGGGACGCGGCCCCACCAGGCTCATGTCCCCTTTCAGGACGTTCAACACCTGCGGCAGCTCGTCGAGGCTGAGGCGGCGCAGCAGGAGTCCCATCCGCGTGAAGCGCGGGTCTTGCTCGGCCGTGTACAGCCCGGCGCCCATGCTCTCCGCCCCATCCACCATCGTGCGGATCTTGAGCACGGTGAAGTCGCGGCCGTATCGGCCGACGCGGGTCTGCCTGAAGAGCATCGGGCCGGCCGACTCGGCCTTCACGAGCGCGCCGCAGAGCCCGATGAGCGGCAGCGCGACCGCGCTCAGCGGGACGGAGCACGCCAGGTCGAACAGGCGCTTCAGCCGGTCCCTGAACATCGGAATCGACGGGGCTGTCGTGATCGAGCCGGCCGCCGGTCACGCCGGCCGCGCGGGGCCGTCCGCCGGCGTATCCCAGTAGCGGTTCCTGGCAATCAGGTCGAAGTAGTCCTGGCGGGTGATGCCGACGATGATCATGTCCCAGTAGCGGTTCTTCCTGAAGTAGTAGTTCCGCTTGCGGCCCTCTTCGACCCATCCGCACTTGCCCAGGTAGACGCGCAGCGACGCCTCGTTATACTCGATCATGCTGCCGTCCAGCCGCTCGAGGCCAAGCTCCTCGAACGCGTACTTCGAGATGGTCATGATCGAGTCGACGCCGTAGCCCTTCCCGCGGATCTCCTTGTCCCCCAGCATCATCCCGTGGAAGGCGTTGCGGTCCTTCCAGTTGATGTTGACCAGGTTGGCCATGCCGATCAGCCCGACGTCGGGGGCCTCGATCGCGAACCGCTGGTCGTCGCTCCGCAGGTGCATCGACTCGAACCATTTCCGCTGGTCCTGCATGCTCGAGGGGAAGTGCCATCCCCCCAGCAGGGGGCAGATCTCGGGATCGTTCGACCAGCGGTGCAGGAGGGGCAGGTCGGCCTCCTCGATGGCCCGGAGCGTAATCACCTTTCCTGGGTAGTTCATGTTGTCACCGTCCTCGCCTCGCCGGGCACCACCGTCTCCAGGACCTGCCTGAGCCGCTCCGCCATGGCGTCGCGGCTGTAGACGGACCGGCTCAGGTGGCGCGCGGCCTGTTCGGCGCGCCGAACCCGAGCCGAGTCGCGGACGAACGCCGCCAGATCAGCCGCGGCCGCGTCGGCCGCGTCGGCCGGGAGCACGATACCAGCGCCGCTGCGGGCGAGCAAGTCAGCCTGCCAACCCCCGTAGTTGATCGCGACCGGCCTGCCGGCGGCAAGCCCGTCGAAGAACTTGTTGGCCGAGTTCGCCCACATCGCCTCGAGCGGGACGAACACCGAGGTCGCGACGGTGGCCGCGGCCATGAGCCGGGGCATGTCCGATTTTGGCAGGGGCGGCCAGATCCAGAGGTTCGCTCCCAGCACGCCGAGGCGCTCGGCTTCGCTCGTGACATAGGCCGCTTCGGCGCCGCGCCCGACGAGGAGGAACGCCATCTCGGGAGCGATCCGCCGGGCGGCCGCGGCAATCCGAACCAGATAGGCGACGCCGTTGATGCGCCCGAACGTCCCCGCATAGACGATCAGCGGCTGACCGGGTCGAAGGCCGAGCGTCTGGCGGATGTCGGCGCCGCTGTCGGCCGGCACGTCGAACAGATCGACGTCACAACTGTTCGGGATTTCGGTGATCTTCGCGGCCGGAACGCCCCGTCTTTCGAGCGCGGCACGCATGTCCGGCGAGAGCACTACGACGTGGGTCGATTCGCGATACGCGATCCGCTCGAGCAGGCGGGCCGCCGCCCGCGCCAGGGGATTGCGCAGCGATCCGACGGCGATCGGGAGATCGGGCCACAGGTCCCGGACCTCGAAGACGAGAGGGACCCGGTGCCACCACTTCGCGACCAGGGCGGGGAAGACGATGCTCAACGGCGTGCTGCTCGCGTACACCACGTCGGCGCGGAACCGCGTGACGTGCCGGATGCTGAGGAGGGCGAAGCGGACGAACGCGCGGACTCGCGCCGTGGCCGACATGGCATTGGCGTACGGCACCCACACGACTTCGAGATGGATCCCGTCGATATCGTGGGTGGCCCAGCCCCGGCCCGGCGCCCACTCGTCGCCGAGACCCGCCGAGGACGTGATCATCGTCACGTCGTGGCCCTTCTCGACCAGGCGACGGGCGTGCTCGTACGAACGCGTGCCCGTCGGGAAGTGCCGCAGGGCGAAGAACTGGTGCAGATAGAGGATCCGCATGCCGTAACCAGCCCGGCCTTCAGCCCGCCCGGCCATGCCAGCGGCGGCCGGCCTGCAGCCACGTCGACGGACGCAGCACGCACGTGATCGCCGTGCGCACCTGCTGCGCCGCACCGTCGGCCAAGCCCCTGGCCATGAGACCACGCCCGGCCAGCAGCCCCATCAGCGCCGCCCTGAACAACAGCCAGCGGACGGGTCTGCCGTGTTTCTCGTAGAAATTGAGCGCGGCCTTCACCTGGTTGACCAGGGCCCGGTCGAATCCGCCAATCGTCACGCTGCCGTAGTGGGTCACCACCGCGGCCGGCACGTAGGCAATCCGGTACCCGCACTGCCCGAACCGGTGCTGCCACTCGACTTCCTCGTACACGTCGGTGACTTCGTCCATGTAGCCCGCGCGCTCGACGGCAGCCCGCCTGACCAGCATGAACGCGCCCTTCACACTGTGCACGAACCTGGGCTCCGTCGCCTCCGCGGCATCGTCCCGCCCCTTGTACGCCCGCCGGTACAGCCGTTCGCCGGCTTGGCTCCGCAGGGCAGGAAAGAACTTGACCGCGAAGACCGAGAGCGTCTGCCAGACCTGCGGCTCGGCGTACACGCCGTTCTGGTACGACCCGTCGGCATTCAGCAGCCGGGCGCCCGCGACTGCCACGTCGTCGTGCGCGTCGAGGAACCCGACGGCCTCGTCGATCGCGCCGGGATGCAGCACCGTGTCGTCGTTCAGCACGAGCACGTAGTCGCTCGACGACTCGCCGATCACGCGGTTGTGGTTCGCGGCGAAACCGAGACGTGAGGCGTTCTGCACGATCTCCACGTCCGGGTAGCGATCGCGAATGGCAGTCACGGTGTCGGCCGTGGCGGGGTTGGCCGTCACGGTAATGCGCAGGGCGGCGCGAGCGGTGCCCGTCAGCATCGAGTCCAGGCAGCCGAACACGAGCGTCTCGTCCGAACCGATGACGATCGACACGTGTACGGTCGGCGCCTTCAAGCCGCATCCTCGCCTGGCTCGTCGGTGGGCAACAGGATCTTCGCCGACACGTAGAGCGCCGCGGGGAGCACCAGCGCCGCCAGCCAGGACGCGTACAACGCGGCGCTCGTGATCAGCCCGTACACCAGGTAGCTGTAGACGCCGGCCAGGAGAAACGCCGATGGACGATTGCCGCGGCGGACGCCGAACACGAACAGCGACGAGCCAGCGAAGCCGAGCAGGAAGAAGAACATCGCGAGGCCGGCGGGGCCGAAGTCCTCCCGGATCGGCCGGAGGAACGTGAAGAGGTTGATGGTGACCCCGCCGCTTCCCACGAGCGTCGGCCAGTAGTAGTGGTCGAAGGTGGTGTCGACCGGCAACCCCAGCACCTGCAGGCTCTCGAGGACCGACGTGAACCCCGCCCGGCCCCACTCGAGTGCGGTGCCGGGGAAGTCGAGGTACGCGGAGAACCCCGGAAGCGATCCGGAGAGGTAGCTCAAGTAGTACGCCCGGAGCGTCTCGGCCAGTTCGCGCAGGGGAATCCGCCCCTGGAAGCGCGCGAGCTGAATCGCGGTGAAGAAGGTGATGCCGGCCGCCGCGACGACGGCCGCGGTGCCCGCGAGCTGGCGGCCGGTGACCGGCCGGCCAGAAACCTGCCGGCCCAGCAGGTAGGACGACACGTAGAGGCTCGACGCCAGCACGAATCCGGCCCGGCCGAACCCCGAGAAGTCCCCGATGATCACGCCGGCAATCGGCAACAGTGCGACAGCGCGGCGCTCGGGGTTGATCGCGAGGAGCGCGCCTCCAAGAACCGCCGCGGGGTGGTTGCAGAGGACCAGCGCGCGCACGATGCGGGGAAGGGCGATGCCGGTCGACGTCAGATCCTCGCGGACGAGGTCGGCCAGGCTGAACATCGCGATGACCGATCCGTACCTGCCGGCGATGAAGAACAGCAGCAGGAGCGACCCCAGCACGCCCAGGCTTCCGAGCACGGCGGTCAGCCCCAGCAGCAGGCCGACCCGACCGGAGCGGGCTCCCGGCTCGGTTCCCGGATCCGTGGCGGCAGGTTCCGCGAGGTTCCGCTGAGGCGGGTCGGGCCGGGCAGGCGCGCCGGCGATGAGCAGCGGGATGAGGGACGCCCCGAAAAAGGCCAGATGTACGCCGCACACGACGACGGCCGCCCGCCAGGAGAAGAAGTACTCGTGTCCCCACAGGGCGAGCACCGCCAGGGGCACCGCCCAGACGCCGGAGAAGAAGGCCGGCGGCGACACGTTCGAGTCGAACAGCTTCCGCGACAGCACCGCAATTAGCACCAGCACCGCGCAGGCCGTCGCGGCCGGGAGGAGCGCCGGCGTCATTCCCGCCATCTGTCCTCACCCATCAGGGCGCTCCCGCCTTCACCGACGCGCGGACTTCGTTGAACCCCTCCCGCAGCGCGTCACGCCCGATCACGCCTGAGGCCAGCAGGCCTCCCGTATAGACGGCGGCGAAGAGCGTTCCCGCCCCGACGACCCAGGCGAGCGCGTGCTCGCTCGCGGTCGGCACGTACAGGCGTAAGCCGATCACGGCGGCGGCGGCGGCCGCGCTGCACGCCAGAGACTTGGCCGCGCTCGCGGACCAGATCGACCATTTCACGTAGCGGCGCGAACCGGCGAAGGCGAGGACGAGATAGAGCCACTGCGACGCCACGGCCGTCCACGCGGCGGCCATGTACCCGAAGACGGGAACCAGCAGGAGATTCAGCACCACGTTGATCGCCGCACTCGTGGCCGCGAGGGCGAACATGGTGGTCGTGCGATTGTGCAGTTCCAGCCCCTTGTGGGCGTAGTTCGACAGCCCCGAGGCGAAGAGGCCGAGCGTCACCACGGGAAACACCGGGCTGCCGGACCAGAACTCGGACCCGAGCGCCACGCGGACGACGTCCGCCGACATGACCCAGGCGAACGCCAGGATCGGCAGCGAACCCGCCATGTACATCCGCACGGTCCGTTCGAGGACCCTGGACGTCTCTTCGGCGCCCCGGCTCCTTTCCCAGACCTGGATGACGAGCGGGTGCATGGCCACCAGGAGCGGCGTGGTCAGCAGGGCGAATGCCGTGGTGGCGAGGTTGTACGAGGCGGCGTACACGCCGACATCGACGTCGCCGCGGAAGTAGCCGATGACGTAGCGGTCGCCGACGTTGAGCACCTGCGTGACGAAGAACCATCCGATCATCGGCAGGCCGTAGGCGAGGAACTCGGCGGTCAGGGTCCTCGCCGGCGCGCGGCAGAATCGGCCGCCCGCCTCCTGCCGCGCCGATCGCGCGTACCAGATCACCGCCGCGACGTTCGACGCGGCGAGGATCAGGACGAGCGTGCCAGCCGTACGAAACGGCCTGCAGACGAAGGCCGCCAGCAGCAGCCCCTGCAGCCCGGCCTGCGTGGCCGAGAGCGCGATGAAGGCTTTCGAACGCAGCAGCGCCTGCTGCAGGGTCCCGTAGAAGCTGTAGGTGATGAGCGCGACGACGAGCAGGGCACCGAAGACAACCAGGTGCCATGGCACGCCCTGAAGCAACAGGATGGCGGCTGCCGCGACGCCCGAGACGAGATTCGTGACCAGGACCAGCGACGTGACCTGCGGCAACGCGGCGGCCAGCGTGCGGCCGTGCTGGTATCGCGGCACGAAGCGGAAGATGGCCTGGCGCAGCCACGCGAAGAGCGATGCGCTGACGAGCATCGCGGTGGCCAGCACCAGCGTGTACTTCCCGTAGTCGTCGGCGCTCAGCACGCGCGTCGCGACGAGCAGGGTCGCCACGCCCACGACGGCGGGGGCGATTCTGGCCACGCCGTAGCGGACCGTATCAGCGACCAGGCGACGTCCCGCCGCGCCCGCGTCGGCTTCGCGGCCTGGCCCGGTCGGCGCGCTCACTTCTGGGCTCCCGTCACGACAGAGGCGAGGTTGGCGGCGGCGGCGGCATTGCGCGGATCGAGGGTGAGCGCCTCCTGGTAGGCTGACTGCGCCTCGGTGCGGCGGCCAGCGTGAAGCAGGGCGTCCCCGAGCGCCACGTGAATCGCCGCCACGGTCTCTGGCGCTGTGCCCTGTGCCGTGACGATCGCCACAGCCGCGCGGTACTCGGCGACCGCCTTATCCCACGCTTCCTGACCGGCGTACACGCGGCCGGCCCGCTCACGGGCCATCCAGGCCCACTCCGTCCCTCGCGCCAGCCGCGCCGCCTCGAGATACTGCGCCACCGCCTCTGCGTGCCGGTTCTGGTCGGCATAGAGATCGGCCAGCCACGTCAGGTGGGCGCCGTTTCGAGGACTCAGCTCGATGGCCGTGCGCGCGTCGCGTTCGGCCGCGGCGTAGTCGTGTCGCAGGGCTTCCAGGCGCGAGCGGATGGCATACAGCCCGTCACCGGGGTGGCGTGCGGCAGCGATCCCCTGTTCGACGATCGCGGCCGCCGTCGCAAGGTCCTTGACGCGGAGGTAGTAGAGACCGGCCAGGCGACGGTAGGCCTCGGACTGCTCCGGGTGTCGCCGGATCGCCTCCTCGTACGTCGTCCTGGCCTCGTCGAGGCGGTCGAGCTCGGCGGATGCAGCCCCGAGCTCGAGCCACGCCTCGTAGTTGTCCGGATCGATCGCGGTCGCCAGCTCGAAGTCCTGCTGCGCCTGCACCGGCCGCCCGGCCTGCATGGCCGCCAGCCCGCGCCTGACGAGGGACGGCGCCGCGTCCGCGGCCCGCCAGTGCCGTAGCGCGCCGGCGACGTCGCCCCGACGGTGAAGGATCTCCGCCAGGCGATAGTGCGCCGTGCGGTTGCGCGCCTCCGCGGCGACCGCCCGCTCGAGCGCCGCCACCGCCGCCTCGTCGTTGCCCAGAGCGGCCTGGGCAAGACCGATGACGGACAGCGCGCGACTGTTGGCCGGATCGGCGTCGATCGCGCGCGCGCCCAGCACCAATGCCCGTTCGTAGCGCGTGGCGCCTGGATCGGGCGGCAGGCCGGCGGCCCGGTTCAGGTGCAGCGTGCCGGCATCCGTCAGCACGACGCTCACGACGCGGGAAGGCACGACGGCCAGCAGCAGGGCCATGCCCAGCAGCAAGCGCGCGAGCCGGACGTTGAAGGTCACGGTGCTAGAATGCTCTCCTCTTGCCAGCAGCCGTGCTCACCCGGATCGCCACGATCGTGACGGCGGCCGAGCTGCCGATCGTCCTCGCGATTGCGCCTCTCCTGATGTTCCCGTCCGGCGGGCGCGTCGCGGCGGGCGCGCTGGTCCCGGTGGTGTGGACCTGCGCCTGGGTGGCGACGGGCCGGTTCGTGCCTCGCACCCCGCTGAACTGGGCGCTCGGCCTCCTGCTCGTCATGGTCGGCATCAGCCTGGTGGCGACGTTCGATGTCGGATTCAGTCTGGGAAAAGTGTCAGGCGTCGCGCTGGGTGTCGCGCTCTTCTGGGCGCTCGCGCGCTGGACGGTCACCCCTGCCCGGCTGCGACTGGCCGTGGCGTGCTTCAGTCTCGGTGGGGCGGGACTCGCGGCAATCGGCCTGCTCGGCACGCAGGGCGCCAGGAAGTTCCCGGCCCTCCAGACGGTCGTCGATCTGGCGGCGCGGATCCCGATGATCGTGCGGGGCCTGCCCGGCGCGGAAGACGGATTCAACCCGAATGCCGTCGCAGGCGCGCTCGTGTTGTTCCTGCCGCTGCAGTTGGCGCTGCTCACGCCATCCTGCCTGCGCTGGCTCAGGCCCTCGCCGGATCGGCGCGCGAGCGGATGGCTGATCGCCAGCCAGGGAGCGGTCTTCGTCGTCACGGCGCTGGCAGCCGTGCTCATGCAGTCGCGCGGCGCCTGGGCCGGCCTCGGCGCAGCGGGCTTCGTGCTGCTCGCGTGGATGGGTCGGCGGATGCGGCGGGTCGTGCTGGGCGCCGGCGCGTTCGCCATCCTCGTGGGCCTGGCCGTCGGGCTCGACCCCGCGCGCGAGTCAGGCGGATGGCCGTCAGACCAGGGAATCGCGAACCACGTGTTGTTGCGGGCCGAACTCTGGTCGAACGCCGTCGAGGCCATCCGCGACGCGCCGCTTACCGGGATCGGCATGAACGCCTTCCGCGCGATTCAGCCAGCTCGCTACGCCCTGTTTCCTGTGGCGTCGGCTCCCGACATCGCGCACGCTCACAATCATCTGCTGCAGGCGGCGCTCGATCTGGGGCTGCCGGGCCTCGTGTCGTACCTGGCGATCTGGGTCCTGGCCGGAACGCTGCTCGTCCGTGCGGCCCGCCAGGCTACCGACCCGGCGCTGCGCCTCGTCTCCGGCGGCCTCGCGGCCGGACTCGCCGCGCAATTCGTGTTCGGCCTCACGGACGCCATCCCGCTCGGCGCCAAGGTGGGCGCATGTTTCTGGTGTGCCCTCGGATTGGTCGTCGGCCTGCAGAGCATCGTGCGGCTGCCGCGGGACGGGGACGGGACGGGACATCCCGACCGCACGTCAGAACCGGCCCGTGCGGCGGACGATTGAGGCAATTCGCTCCAGGTCGCCGGCCGTCAACGCCGATCCGCTCGGCAGGCATAGGCCGTGCTCGAACAGGTGCGCCGCCACGGCTCCGCCGATCTGCGGGGCGTCGGCGAACGCCGGCTGGAGGTGCATGGGCTTCCAGACGGGCCTGGCCTCGATGTCGTCCGCCTCGAGCGCCAGCCGGACGTCCTCGCGGCTCGCGCCGAACCGGTCGGGGTCGATGGTCAGGCAGGTGAGCCATCGATTGGATGTGCCGTTCTGCCCTTCCGGCATGAACTCGACGCCAGGCAGGCCGCCGAGCAGCTCCCTGTAGGTCTCGAAGTTCCGGCGCCGCGCGCTCACCCGGTCCTCGAGTGACCGCAGTTGACACCGGCCGATCGCCGCGAGGATGTTCGACATCCGGTAGTTGTAGCCGACGACGGAGTGCTCGTAGTGGGGCGCCGGATCCCGGGCCTGCGTCGACAGGAACCGCGCGCGCGCGATGGCCTCCCCGTCGTTCGACACCAGCATCCCGCCTCCTGACGTGGTGATGATCTTGTTGCCGTTGAACGAGAAGACCGCCATCGAACCAAAGTACCCCGCCCGCGAGCCGCGGTGGGTCGAGCCGAGCGCTTCGGCCGCGTCTTCGATCAGGGTGACCGCGTAGCGGTCGCACACCGGCTGCAGCCGTCCGTAGTCGGCGCACTGGCCGTACAGATCCACGGTGACGACGGCCTTCACCTGGCGGCCCTCGCGGTCGCGGCGGCGCAGTTCGTCTTCGACCAGCTCCGGATCGAGCGTCCACGTCTCCGGCGACGCGTCGACGAACACCGGCCTAGCGCCCTGGTACGTGATGGCGTTGGCCGTCGCCGCGAAGGTCAGGGTCGGACAGAGGACGTCATCGCCGCGGACCACGCCCGCGAGGATCAACGCGAGATGCAGGCCTGCCGTCCCGGACGAGAGCGCGACCGCGTGCGTGACCCCCACATACTCGGCGATCTCACGTTCGAAGGCATCCACGTGCGGGCCGAGGGGCGCGATCCAGTTCGAGGCGATGGCCTCGGCCACCCACGTGGACTCGTCTCCCGAGGCGTGCGGCGGTGACAGGTAGATTCTCGGCATGCGCTCTAGACTAGGCCCGGTAAGCGGGAAAGTACCCGGACGTGATCCGGCTGGCGGCCTCGGGCCCCAGGGCCGCGACGGTGCGGGCCACCAGGTCGTCGTAGACGTCGGGCATACCGATCCAGCGCCACACGAAGAAGCGGTGCCGCGTGTGCGAGAAGCCGGCCTTGAACAGAAAGAGGGTGTCGTGGTGGGAGCCGAGTCCTCCGCCCAGATGAAGCACCCGGGCGTGCTCGGCCTTCGCCCACGAGGCAGCTTCGTCCAGGACCAGTTTGCTCGGCGCGAGTTTCCTGAACCGGGCGTCTGAGCCCGACAGGTGGTACTGGACGATACGGGGCGTTTCGGTGAACAACGCAGCCGATGCGACGTCTCCGCCGACGGTCGCGACGAAGAGGCTGAGCCTGTCGCCGAGGGCTCTGCGGAGACTGGCGAAGTAGTTGCGGTCGAAGAAGTAGTGGTGCGCGGCCTCGACCTTGGTCATCGTCTCGCGGTACAGACGGAAGAAGTCCTCGAAGTGCTCCCAGCGCTCGTCCCTGTAGGCGTGGACACCCGCGCTCAGGGCGCGCCGGATTTCGTAGCGATGACTGTGCCGGTACTTCGCGCGGCGCTCGTCGTGGCTGAGCGAGAGATCAATCGACACGGTCGTGCCCGTTTCCACCAGCCGTCCCACCAGGCGGCAGACGGCCCCGCAGGCCAGGAGCGGGTTGAGACGGCTGAAGGCGCACACGAGGCGCATGTCTCCGGCAACGCGCGAGAACTCGGTGACGACTCGCTCCATGAACCGCTCGTCGTCGCGGGCCGCCGGCGTCGACAGCGGGCCGGGATAGCCGTATACCGAGGTGGCGTCGTGGAGATCGGTCGCCGGGAGGTTGAGGTGCGGCACCGAGGACAGCGGCCGGATCAACAACGGCCAGGCGACGATTCGAGGGCCTTCGCGAAATACCAGCAGCCGCGCGGCGCCCTCGCCCTGTTCCTCGGCGATCTGGTGGTACTCGGCCAGGTGATAGATGTCGTGGTCTCCGCACGCGGCGACGACCTCGTTCCACGGGCGGCTATCGCTGGCGGCAATGACATCCGTGGTCCAGCGGGGGGACTCGTCGAGGCCCGCACTCGGATCGAATACGAGGGGACGGATCATGCGGTGCACGCGTTCAGCGCCTCGAGCACGCGGTTCATCTCGGCGGGCCCGTATCGCTGGTCGATCGGGATCGTCAGGATGCGGTCGGACACGTCGACCAGGTGAGGATAGCGCGCGATCCCGTCTTCCTGGGGCAGGGCCCAGTGGACCGGCGGATAGATGCCCCGGGCGATCAGGCCGCGCTTCACACGCTCCCGGTCGCGCACGACGACGGGAAACCCCAGCGGGACCGCGCGAGGTGGCAACACCGGGAACAGCGGGCGGATGCGATCGTGGGCTCCGGACAGGCCTTGGGCGAGCATCTCGTAGTTCTCGCGGCGCCGGGCGGCGAAGGCCTTGCGGGGCCAGGCGGCGAACAGCCGCTTCGACAGGCGCGAGCCCCGGCGTACGAGCGTGTCGGCATCGAGCAGACGCTCGGCACGATCGAGCAGCTGGTATGCGGCAGCATTCACCCCGGGGATGGCCGTCTGTTGGAAACACCATCGCAGATGAAGGCCCAACGTGCGCGCCGCGACGAATCGCCGGTGTGGCGGCGCCGGTTCCGCATCCCGCTCCAGACAGCCGTCGGATGCCGCGAGGACCCCGCCGTCCGGCAGGGCTCCGACCTTGCGTGGGCTGCAGATCCGGAAGGTTCGAGGCGCGGCAGGCGCCTCAATGCCGTCACCCGACAGCCAGCTGTGGCTGACGTCGTCGATGATGGCGACGGGCGGATCGGCGGCGCGCGCGACGTTGAACACGTCGGCGGACTGGGGAATCCCGAAGTAGTGGATCAGCAGGACGGCTGCCGTGTCGCTCGTCAGCTTCTCCGACAGATCGTCGAGATCGACGTTCAGGCGCTCGTCCAAGCGATAGAACGTCACGGGAACGCGCGCCTCCCGAAACGGCTGGAGGACCGACGGGCAGAGGTAGGCCGGCAGCAGGACGCGGCGTCGCTCGCCGGCGAGGACGCACGCGCGCTGAAAGGCGAGGCGGATCGCCGCGCGGCCGCTCGACAGCCAGGCGCCTGCTGCGGGCGGGTGATCCTCGGAGGGCGCTGAGCCTTCCCTGAACGCTGGAGGCTCCAGTGGAAACTCCCCTCCGATGCCGACCGCCCGTCGCATGTGTTGCGTGTCTCCGTCACGCCAGCCTGTGCCGCGCGCGCATCAGCCAGTCGGGGATCCAGGGGCGCAGCCGCCGGTACCACAGCCATCGGCGAGAGATGCGCGCTCGACCGGGGAAGGGATCGTCGTAGCCTTCATGCCGCATCAGGTCCAGGGCTTCCGGAGTGACGCGGCCTCTGACCAGTGAGTTCACGGCCGTCAGCGGCGGTCCGCCGCCCTGTCCGGTGACGCCGTAGAACGCGCAGGACGAGGCGGCGGCGCGCCGCGTGCCGGCGGTTTCGAACGCCCAGGCGTCCTCGCCGTCGCGGAGCAGGCCGAGCAGGTCGGGCTTGCTCCAAACGGCCGGATTCAGGCTGGTCAGATAGGGGTTCGAGGCTGGAAAACGGGCAATCGCGCCGGTGTGTTTCCGGAGGATGTGGAGCGCGTTCGTGTCGTGAAGGAGCAATGACGTAGCGCCCGCCCGCTGCGCCTGGCCGATGAGGTCGAGAACGCGCGGGGTATCCACGCGGGCCGACAGGAGCAGATCGTCCACCATCAGGATGACCCACTCGTGCGGGACGCGTGCGAGCATGGCGCGGAGGTTGCGGGAGTAGTCCAGATCCGGTCCGATCCGAAGGGTGGTGACCTTGTTGTCCGGGTACTCGACGGTGTTCGTGCCAAGGAAGATATCGAAGGGACAGTCGGGCCACTGTTTGAAGAAACAGTGAAAGAAGGCGGGCCAGACGTCGCGGTAGCCGTCCCATGACGCGACGAGGACCGCGACCGGCTCGACGGCAGGTTGGACCCGTGGGTGCTGTGGTGTGCCAGTCAGGTGGTGTTCCCGCCGGTGTGCTGGGGCATCGCGCAAAGCTCCGCCCCGTGAGTTACAGCGAGGGCGTGCCTCTGAACTCGAGTGGACCTCTCCCCTGGGACGCGGCACGTATCGGAACCGCGGGGAGTGTCGCAGAAATGATTCTACTGGGAGGCATGCGCCTGTCAAGGAAGCCGGACCGGGGCTCAACGCGGGGAACGGCCATGGAAACGACTGGGGCCTCCTCGGGTTCCCTCTTGCGAGGAATCCACCCGAGGAGGCCCCAATACTCGGTCACCCGCACCTCAACTCAGAGGGCGGTCTTCGCGCCGCCGCGCTACTTGGCAGACGCGTCGCACGCCGGGCAGGTCCAGGTGTCGAGCCCCGGCAACACCGGAACCGGGTACCAGGCCGACCCGCCGTAGACCCAGTTCGACATGCCGCGAACCCACCAGCGGCCGGTCGCCTGGTGGTAGACGGCGATATCGGTCGTGCCGTCGCCATCGTAGTCACCGGGGACCGGCGTGTATCCCGGCCCGCCGTACACGATGCCCTGCATGTCGGGGTTGTCGTACGCCCACCACCGGCCGTTGGTGATGTCGTAGACGGCGATGTCGGTCTTGCCGTCGCCATTGAAGTCACCGAGAACCGGCCGATAGTTGGCCCCGCCGTACAGGAGGTTCTGGATGCGCGCGTTGCCGTAGACCCACCAGCGGCCCGTGTCCGAATACACGGCCACGTCGGTGTCGTCGTCGCCGTCGTAGTCGCCCGGCACGGGCGTGTAGGCCGTGCCGCCGTAGGTCAGGTTCTGGACGCCGGAGAACCCGCGCACGTACCACTTGCCCGTCGACCTGTTGTAGACGGCGATATCGGTTCCGCCGTTGCCGTCGTAGTCGCCCGGAACCGGCTGCCAGGCCGTGCCACCGTAGAGCACGTTCTGGATGGCCGAGTTGTTGCGGACCCACCAGCCTCCCGTCGACTTGTTGTAGACGGCAATGTCGAAGTCACCGTCGTGATCGTAGTCGCCGGGCACCGGGACGTACGAGGAGCCTCCGTACTGGATGTTCTGGATGCTGCTGTTGCCGCGGACGTACCACTTGCCGCCGGCCTCGTAGACGGCCACGTCAGTCGCGCTGTTGCCGTTGAAGTCGGCCGACACGTGCGGCTGCAGGTAGGACATCATGAAATTCGCGACGAACGGCGTCGTCGAATTCAGCGTCCGCCGGTTGTCGGCGGCGTTCGAGGACCAGATCCCGCCGTCGGCCGCGTCCACCAGGCCAGTCACGGCGCTGTTGTACGTGAGGTTGGGGTTCGACCAGCGGTTGACACGGCCGCAGCCTCCGCAGCCGTTGCTGTACGCCATGACGGTCCGCCACGTGGCACCGGCGTTGTACGCCGGCGCGCCGGGATAGTAGGCGTGATTGAACGCGTAGGGCGAGTTGTCCGTGTTGTCCACGTACCGGTCGTGACGGGCGCCCTGGTTGTGGCCCATCTCATGACCGAACGAGTAGTAACCGGTCGCGCAGTCGTTGCCGTCGACGACGTTGAATCCCCACGGCGCGAAGGCATTGGACGGAACGGTCTGGATGTAGGCGATGCCGCAGTACGCGCCGCCGTTGGCGACCCACAGGCTCACCAGGTCGGCCCGGTACATGTAGCGCCAGTCGTGCACGTTGTCCATGTAGCCGTCGTAGGGATCCTGGAGACGGCCGAGGTCGGTCGAGATGTTGCCGGTTTCGGTGTACGACACCTGCCCGATGCCGGCGAGTTGCACGCGAGTGCTAATCCCGCTGGCGGCGTAGCCGGCATTCGTCTCGGCGATGCCCAGCGCGATCAGGGCGTTGAGTGCCGACTGGCTGCCGGCGGCGCTCAGCATGGCCGCCGTGTACACGACCATCACGTGGATGTACTGGCCGCTATCCATGACGGCGGCTGCATCCGGCTCGGCGGAAACGATGTTCGACTTCGCGTCGCGCGGCTCGATCGGGCCTCCCGGCGGGCAGTCGCCCGGGAACCGGCTCTGGTCGAGCTCGAGGATCGTGTGTGTGCCGCCGACGTCACGAACCTGGAAGAGCCGGCCGTCGGCGGTCCTGAAGGTTCCGGCCACGCTCGCCTCTTCCTGAACCAGCAGGAAGCTGGCAGGATCCGCGCCTTCGAGGTGTCCGATCCAGGTGGCCTTGTCGTCCCCGCGCCGATCGACGGAGTCGATATACGCTCGCACGGTCATGTCCGGAAAGAGATTCAGATCGACCGGATTCTGGTCGGCCGCTTCCGGCAGAACGCCGAGATTGACGTCGACAAGCCGGCTCCGCTTGTGCGCCATCATGCTGCTGGGTTTCGCGTCAACCGCCACTTCGGCCGAACCCAGGCGGTCAGCAAACAGGTTCCGCGTCTGTGTGGCTTGAACCACCGCACTGTCGGGCGTGAGCCCGCCTGCTCCCCCCGGCAGCAGCAGGGGTGCTGACAGCAGGACTGCAGCAGCCACCGCTGTCAGGGCGACCCGTGATCGAACGGGCTTCCAGTATCGCTTCATCACGCGCTCCTTTGTCCTCCCGAGATGCCCTTTCGCTCCTCGTCGTCTGTCCTCCCTTGCCCGTGCGCCGCCGAGCGCCGGAACCTCCGCCCGGGAAACAGAGGAACGATGGCGCTCTGCGGGGACCCTTATGCGGCTGAAGTGTAGCACCGGCGCTGCTCGCCGTCCATAGGCGCAGCCGGGAGCGTTGCACACGGTTGCACAGAAGCTTACAGCCGGGGACTCACCGCACGGTGCCGGTGATGGTGTAGGCCGCGGCGGTGGACACGCTGAGGTTGTCGACCCAGAGGAGGTAGTTCTCGCCGGTTCGAACGGCGCGGGTGAGCTGCTCGGCGGTGCCGGTTTCGGCGACGGAGCGCGCAAGAATGGCGCAGTCGGCGGGCGGATAGCCAGTGCAGGTCGATGCGGTCAGATAGAAATCCAGATCGACGTTGCCGTTGGTCCACGCGAGATCGACGGTCAGCGTGCCGCTCACGGTCACGGCGAGCGCGTGTGAGGCGATGTCGTACGCGGGCACGGTGCCGCTGAAGTTCACGGACTGCGTGCTGGGCGGGGGAGGGGCGGGCGGCGGCGACGGCGACGAAGGGCTCGAGGACCCGCCGCCGCAGGAGGCGGCCAGCACGAGCAGGGCGAGGGCGGCGAGAACACTGGACGCACGCCCTGCTCGGCCGGGCGTCGGGATTCCCGACTCCGCCGAACGCGCTGCCGCGTGGTTCGACACGCTCACCACGCCCTGAGCCAGCCGAAGGGCGCGGCTTCGTCGAGGCAGGCGGGATTCGGGATTCGAAACACTCCCTGTGCGCGCTGAAGCGCGCCTGTCGCGACGGACCACAGCGCTGGCTTTCAGTTCGGCGAGCCTCCCGCGTATCACTGCCCGGCTCCTGCGCCTGACCCGCCGGCGCCGGGGGGCTTGCCAATCCAGCGCGGGTCCTTGCGATCGCGCAGGCCGCGCTCTTCGGGCGGCAGCTTGCGGT
The DNA here is from genome assembly GCA_964481395.1 of uncultured Vicinamibacterales bacterium. Taxonomy (GTDB): domain Bacteria; phylum Acidobacteriota; class Vicinamibacteria; order Vicinamibacterales; family JAKQTR01; genus JBFMFH01. Next base: position 1,648 of record CAYZYG010000068.1, on the reverse strand, counting down.
CGCGCAGCAGGCGATCGATCTCGGCGCTGCCCGGGAAGCGCACGCCGGGACCTGGCTGCTCCGGCAGCGGCAGCGGCGGCGATGACAGGTCCACGGGCGATTCGCCGAACGACGGGTTGTCCTTGATGCGGCTGACGAGTTCGCGCAGCGCGGTCTCGAACGGCGTGTTCTGAATCTGATAGTACGGGTCGCCCCAGTAGATGGGAATCACGAGGCCGGGCTTGTAGCGCTCGATGACGTCCATGTCCTGGCGGTAGAACTCGATGTTCGGCGCGATCGGCACGGACGCGTGATACTCGATGATGCCCCAGCGCACGTTCTGCTGCGCGATCACGGGCGCGACGTTCCGAAGGGTCGGGAACAGGAAGCCGTTCGCGTAGACGTTGAACGAGGTGATGCCCAGCGCGCCGTGCGGCGCCACGTACGCGGTCCACCAGGGGCTGGCGGAGGTCGTCAGCCGGTGTCCCCCGTCGGGCGGCGGGTGGCCGAAGAGGTAGTCGGTCGGGATCTGATCGGAGTACCAGCGCTCCGCGGGAATGGCGAGCCCGGTTTCGGGGTCGGGTGTCGAGGTCATCCAGCGAGCGAAGTCGGCGTTGTAGTGCTGGACCATGGTGTGGCGGAACAGCGTCCAGACGCTCCACCACGCGGTGTCCTGGGCATGGCGCGGCGCGTCGAACAGGCCGGCGCCGGCGTCGGGAAACGGATTCCACCCGGACCCCTCGTACGTCGTCGCAGGAATGGTGCGCGGGTCGCCACGGATGTCGTCGTCCAGGCTCCAGTCGAAATAGCGCAGCGACCAGGAGGTGAAGTTCGTGCCGAAGTCGTTGTTCAGCGTGCGCCCGTCGCCGTTGGTGTCGACGGCAGGCGAGGCGTCGCCCGCGTAGCGCGAGGCGTGCTCGTAGGCCTGGCCTGCGTACGGCTGGCCCGGCGCGTACAGCCCCGCTGCCCGCAGCCAGTCGGCGAACTCCTTGATTGCGAACGGCGAGTAGTCGGCTATGACGACGGGTGGACCGGCGCGGTCGCGGCTCATCTCCACTTCGCCGTCGCCGGTGGCGGCGACCACGAGCGCGGGATACTTCGCCATCCGGTTGGCGATGACCTTCGCCAGCTCCTGCATGTACGCCTGGAGAACGACGCGCTGCCGGCGAGCGTAGCGCGAGAAGCTCCACCACCCGGTCGCGAGACCGTTGTCCTGGTACCACTGCATGTTGCGGCGGTCGGCGCGCTGGGACGCGGCCTGGGCGGGATCCGTGCGCTCACGAATCGCGGTCAGAAGCGAGAGCGAGATGGGCACGTTCGCCCGCTGCGCTTTCCCGATGGCATCGTCTATTTGGGCGATCGTCGACGTGAGCTCGGCGCGGACGGCCGCGGGATTCGCCGTGTCGACCTCCCAGCTCTCCATCGAAATGAAGATGTACAGGTTGAAGCCCACGCGGACGTACCGACCCTCGCCGAACCGCGCGCGCAACTGACTGGTCTCGGCAGCGATTGTCGCGTCGCTCGACGAGCGGAAGTACAGCCAGTTGGGCATCAGGTAGAGGATCTTGCGCGCGGGCTTGGGCTGGACCTGGAGGATGCCGGGGTCCTGGGCCTCGGCGCGAGGATAGGCGGCGGCCAGGAGCGCGAGGCCGGCCGCGACGGCGAGCAT
>CAYZYG010000067.1:26020-27320 GCA_964481395.1 uncultured Vicinamibacterales bacterium | reverse complement strand
CGGAAGCGCCTGGAGAAACTGGTCACGGCGTACCGCGTCACCGACGGCCGGCGGTTCCGCCTGGACCGCCTCGATCCGGGGACGACGGGTGGCGTGTCCAGACGCGACGCCGAGCGCATGCTCCAGTCCGGCATCGACTATCTGGCCGAGATGCAGGAGACGCTGTACGCCCACAACCGGTGGGGCGTCCTGCTCATCTTCCAGGCTATGGACGCGGCCGGCAAGGACGGCGCCATCAAGCACGTGATGTCCGGCGTCAATCCCCAGGGATGCCAGGTCTACTCCTTCAAGGCGCCCTCGTCGCAGGAACTCGACCACGACTTCATGTGGCGCACGACGTGCTGCCTCCCCGAACGCGGCCGGATCGGAATTTTCAACCGCTCCTACTACGAAGAGGTGCTGGTGGTGCGCGTCCATCCTGGATTCCTCGATGCCCAGCGGCTGCCGGAAGGCCTGGTCTCGAAGGGCGTCTGGCGTGAGCGGTGCGAGGACATCTCCGCATTCGAGCGGTACCTGGCTCGGCAGGGTTACGCGATCGTGAAGTTCTTCCTGCACATCTCGAAGGCCGAGCAGAAGCAGCGGTTTCTCGACCGCCTGGATGAACCGGAGAAGAACTGGAAATTCTCGACGGCGGACGTGACGGAGCGCAGGCACTGGGCGGCCTACATGGGGGCGTACGAAGACGCCATCCGCCGCACGGCGGCGGCGCACGCGCCGTGGTATGTCGTACCGGCCGATCACAAGTGGTTCGCCCGTCTCGTCGTCGCCGGCGCCATCGCCAGGACGCTGGACGGGCTGAATCTCTCGTTCCCGTCCGTGGGCGAGGCGCAGCGGAAGGAACTGGCTGCGGCCCGCGCGGCGCTGGTGGGGGAAACGTCCTGAACGCTCGGGTAGAATCTCTGGCAGGAGGCAGGTCATGGCGTACACGTTCCACGAACTCAAGGACAAGAACGTCGGCCAGTTGCGTGACATCGCCAAGGACATCCAACATGAGGCGGTACAAGGCTACACCCAGCTCAACAAGGAGCACCTGCTGGTCGCGATCTGCAAGGCGCTCAATATCCCGATCCACGAACACCACGACGTCGTCGGGATCGACAAACCTGCCCTGAAGGCGAAGATCCGGGCCCTGAAGAAGGACCGGGACGCGGCCATCGAGGCCGGCGACCACGCGAAGCTCAAGGCCGTCCGCCGCCAGATCCACGGGGTGAACAGACAGATCAAGAAGCACGAGGTTTAAGAACAGGCGGCAGGCGACGGGCGACAGGCGGCAGGGGCGGCGATAGGTGACAGGGGCGGC
>CAYZYG010000067.1:0-25920 GCA_964481395.1 uncultured Vicinamibacterales bacterium | reverse complement strand
GACGGGCGACAGGCGGCAGGGGCGGCGATAGGTGACAGGGGCGGCGGCAGGCGACGGGCGACAGGCGGCAGGGACGGCTATATGTGTGGAATCTTCGGGATCGTGACGAGGGAGGAGCAGCCGCTGGGCGAGACGCTGCTCGGCGCGGCCAGACGTCTTTCCTACCGGGGCTACGACTCGGTCGGGATGGCCACGGTCGACGGATTGGGCCGCGTGGATCTGCGGAAGGACGTCGGCAAGGTCGACGAGGTGGCGCCCCGCCTCGGGTTTACCGGGATGCGAGGTCGCCGGGGCATGGTCCAGCTGCGCTGGGCCACCTTCGGCGCGCCGTCCCAGGTCAACGCCCAGCCCCACCTCGACAGCGATGGCGATCTCGTGGGCGCCCACAACGGCAACGTCGTCAACAACGTGGAGCTGCGCGAGGCGTTCATCGCCGAGGGCCTGACGGTGCGCTCGACCAACGACGGCGAGTCCTGCGTCCATGCCGTCGAACGGTACGTGAACCAGGGCCTCGATCTGCTCGCGGCGATCCGACGCGCGTACGACGTACTCGAGGGCGACTACGCCTTCGTCATCGCGTCGGTCCACGACGATCGGATCTACGCGTTCAAGAAAGGCTCGGGCCTCGTCGTCGGCCTGGGCGACGGGTTCACGTGCTGCTCGTCCGACCTGCCGTCGATCCTGCCGCTCACGAACCGCATCCTCCGGATGTACGACGGCGAGATGGTCTGCCTGACCGACGCGGAGGCTACGCTGTGGCGGGTGGCCGACGGTTCGCGGATCGATCGTGACGTCGAGGTGTTCACCGAGGGTATGGACGCCGCCGTCAAGGGCGGCTACCCCCACTTCATGCTGAAGGAGATCCACGAGCAGCCGAAAGTCGCCGGCGATCTCCTGCACCTGCTCGACGCCTCGCCGCACGTCGACGCGTTCGTCTCCGCGATGCGCGAGGCCCGCCATCTGTATTTCGTGGGGTGCGGCACGAGCTACCACGCATGCCAGGTCGGCGCCGTCTACGCCGCACGGCTCGCCGGCAGGGCCGCCGTGCCGGTGCTGGCCCCCCAGTTCATCGCGCAGTACGCCCCGGCGCTCGGCCCGGATGATGCCGCCGTGTTCGTGAGCCAGAGCGGAGAGACGAAGGACGTCCTGAACGCGCTCGAGGCGGCCGAGGCGGCTGGGACGCGCGCGCTGGGCCTCGTCAACGTACTGGGGTCCACCCTCGCACACCGCAGCCGCGTCTACCTTCCGCTGGCGTGCGGGTACGAAATCAGCGTCCCCGCAACGAAGACGTTCCTGAACCAGGTCATCGCGTTCCTCTACGTCGCGCTGCGCCTCGGCGGGCGCGACACCGGGATGCTGCGCGGGCTGCCGGATCTGCTGGCGAAGACCATCGCCAACACGGATCCCCAGGTCGAGCGGGTCCTTCCGGCCGTGCGGGACCGAAGCGACTTCTACATCCTCGGGTACGGCCTGACCTACGGCGTCGCCCTCGAAGGCGCCCTGAAACTGAAGGAGATTACCTACGCCCACTGCGAGGGCATGCTGAGCACCGAGTTCAAGCACGGCCCGCTCAGCGCCGTCGACGAGGGCTACCCGGTCATCTTCGTCGTCGGGCCCGAAGACGTGGGGCTGCTCGTGAGCGCCATCAACGAGGTCACCGTCAGGGGCGGTCGGGCCATCGCCGTGGCCGAGCCGAACCGGCGCCTCGACGGCAACGCCCACGACATCGTGACCGTACCGGACGCAGGCGCCATGCTCAATCCGATCGTCGCGACGATCCCGCTGCAGTTGCTGTCCTACCGGATGAGCGTGGCACGCGGGTTCGATCCGGACTTCCCGCGCAACCTGAGCAAGACGCTGACGGTCGACTGATCGGCCGAGGGGGTCTCATGCTGCTGCCGTTGAGCGACGCGCCGAACCCCCGCGGCGTACCCGTCGTCACGTACCTGCTGATCGCCATCAACGTCGCCGTCTACGTGCTGGTGACGCTGCCGCTGGGCTTCGAGCCGCCGAACGTGCGCGACCCGGCGTTCATCGCGTACATCGACGTCATTCGCGATTCGCTTCCGCCCGACGTGCCGCTCCGCGCCGTCGTCGCCAACATGACGGCGTACGACCTCTACGTGTTCGAGCACGGGTACAAGCCCGGCGCGCCGCAGTTCGCAGACCTGTTGTTCTCGCTGTTCCTCCACGGCGGGCTCATGCACCTGTTCGGCAACATGCTGTTCCTGTGGATCTACGGGGACAACGTAGAGCACCGCCTGGGCCGCGTCAGTTTTCTACTGTGGTATCTGGTGACTGGTGTCGCGGCCACGCTGTTCTTCGCGTTGTTCGCGCAAGGGTCGCTGACGCCGCTGGTCGGGGCGTCGGGTGCGATCTCGGGCGTACTCGGCTTCTACTTCCTCTGGTTCCCGCGCAACGTCGTGCGGATGTTCGTGTTCCTGTTCCCGATCTTCATGAACGTGGTGACGATCCCGGCCCGGATCGTCCTCGGCATCTACCTCGTCATCGACAACCTGCTGCCGTTCTTCCTGTCGTCGAGCGGGGGCGGGGGCGTCGCGCACGGCGCCCACATCGGGGGGTTCATCGCGGGGCTCGGCATTGCCTGGGTGCTCAATCGGAAGGAGGTCTCGGCGAAGCCGGCCGAGTACCGTACCGTCAGGGCTGAACCGGCGTCGCTCTCCGAGGCCATCGAGGCCGGCAACTTCGAAACCGCCGCCCGTGCGTACTTCGCGCTCGATTCCGAGCAGACGCGCCGGGCGCTCACGCCTGAGGCCTCCATCGCGCTCGGCAACTGGCTGACGGCGAACGATCACCCCGAGGCGGCAACGGTCGTCTTCCGCCGCCACTTGCGCGACTATCCGTCGGGACAGAGCGCCGCAGCGGCCCATCTCGGACTCGGTCTCGTCCAGTTCGAGCACCAGGGCCAGGTGGCGTCCGCGTACCAGCACTTCCTGGACGCACTGGACCTCGGCCCGGATGCCGCCACCGCCGAGCGCGCCCGGGCAGCGCTGGCCCAAATCGCCGCGCTGCAGAAGTACAACATCGGGAGGCGTTCGTAGCGGGATCGAATCCAGACGCCCGAATCCCGACGCCCGACTTCGGAAACTGCTCTCGCCTACCCCGCCCGCCTGAAGTACGTGTGGACGTCGTCGCCTTCCCAGCGCGTGAAGGCCTCGAAACCCTTCCCCCGAACCATGTCGATGAGGGGCGTGGGCACGAATGGCGTCACCAGCTCGTACACGCCGTCGCCGATGGTGTCGACGCCGTTCATGACCTGGGGCACCGGGTGCGCGCCCGACGCCAGGATCGGCCGGGCATCCAGGCGGGCAACCACGCGATCGGCAGACACCCACGCCGGTGCGGCTTCGCTCTCCGCAGCCCGGTCGCCGATCCCCGCGGCTTTGCGCAGTTCGGTCATCAGGATGCCAAGGCCCACGCCCGAACGCTCGGACATCTGCTGCAGCGTCAGGGCTCCTGCGACGACCGTCCTCAGCTGCTCGGAGCTGAGGGCTCCGTAGCTGGGCGCGAGGGACCGCAGGGCCAGCTCCGCATCCGGGAAGTGCTCGCGCAACTGCGCCACGGTCATGTCCGGCGTGATGGTGCACGGTGTCTGCTTACTGCACATGGGAGGCTCCTTCCGCAGTCCACGACAGCAGTCGCTGTTCGCCCGAGAGCGCGCGCTTCTCGGTGAGATCCTGGCTGACCTCGAGACACCCGAGATAGGCGCCGGCCGGGTCGCGCAGGGCGTAGTACTCGATGTGGATGAACCGCCCGCGCATGGTGATCCAGAACGCCGCGTGGTCCCGCGCGCCGGTTTTGAACGCGTCGAGGATCTGCTCGACGACACCGACGCTGGAGGGCGGGTGGCAGTACTGGACCTTGCGGCCGAGGATGGCGCGGCTCCGGGCGAAGATGCGCTCGCGGCCCTGCGTGAAGTACCGCACCGTGTCGTCCTTGTCGACGAACGTGAGATCGAACGGAATCGTGCTCAGGATGGCCAGCAGCTCCGTCGGCGAGAGGCTGCCCGAGGGGAACCGCACGCGGCCGGTGTCGAGCGTCTGCTCGACTGGTTCATCCACCGTCTCCGGCCTCCAGGTGTCGGGCGGATCGTAGAGGCAGAAGCCGATCTCCGCGCTCTGCCGCGCGATCTCGTACCACTCGCCGTCCGACAGCGTGTCGAGGCACATCGGAAGGAGGATCTGCTCCTCCTTGTCGATCATGTCCGCGATCGCCTTCGCCGCCGGCACGAGCACGAGCGCAGCCACGCCCAGCAACTCTCCCGCCGTGCCGGGCTTGCTCCCGCCGAGCACGTGCATCGCGCTTTGCAGCAGCGCGCGCGTCTCGTCGTGTTTACCCCACATCACCTTCGGCGGGCCGGTGATGCCGTGCTGCTCGAGGTACGGGAACAGCAGGTGTTCCTTCCGGAGGTAGTGCTTCTCGACGTCCATCAGGTTGTTGAAGCGCTGGCGGACGGCGGCGAAGACGTCGCCAGGATCGCCGTCGGCTGGAAGCGCTTCGACGGCGGCCAGCGCCGACTTCAGCTCCGCGCTCTCCCAGCCGAGCGCCCGATTCTCCTGCTGGAACGTATGCACGGGGTGTCCCGGAGGAGCCTGCTGCGCCTGGCTGACGTCGATCCGCCCCTGGAGCACGGCGCTGTGCAGGTCGCACAGCCGCAGGATCTCTTCCGTCGGCACGCCTTCTGCGATCAACTCCTGCTCGGCCTGTACGACGTCGCCGTACGGCACCTGTCCCAGCAACCGGATGAGCTGGGCCCGTACCTGATCCGGCGCCTCTCCGGCATGGAGCTGCCGGATCACGTGCTTCAGCGTCTCCCGGCGCTGCGTGGCGTTGTCAATCAACTCACTCATCGTGATGTCCTCATCTGTGATCCTCGGCGGCTGCGCACGCGTGTCCGCTGGAGGCCTGGGCTTCAGCCCCGGCGGACCTGCCGGCCCTGAAGGGCCGGCCTCCAGATCGCGACTCCCGACTCCCGACTCCCGTCGGATCACACCCTCGTCCACTCCGGCCGCAGGCCGCGGCGGGGCTCGTCTGTGATCCTTGCCCCAAGCGTCCGTGACCGGCCCTGTCGTCGCCCGTCCCAGGCGCTGGTGCCGAGCGGCAGCGAATCCCGAATCGCGACGCCCGAACCTCGGCGTCCGAGCGGGTCGAGCTCCCCGGTCCCGACGAGGATCCCCGCCTCGCCCATCATCCGCACAGCCGCGCCGGAGGGGTATGACGTCCGTCATGAGGCGAGAGAAGCCGCCGGTAACCCGATTGCCTTCCTGCTTCCCTCGGCCGCCTCGTCGCGGTATGATGCCTGCTTCCGGCAACCCATTTGGAGGTCCCCGCATGAAGCGTTTCGCGGTACTGGTTCTGGTGCTGAGCCTCGGAATGATGACGGCTGGCTGCGACGAGGAACTCGCGCCCGCCGGACCGACCGCCGGCACAGTCTCGCTCGCGTCCCAGTTGACGGCTGGCCAGAACATCCCGGCGGTCCATCCGCTGGAAGCGGGGGCAGCGGGACAGATTCAGATGACGATGTCGCCGGCCGGTGGCGGGTACGTCGCCAGCATCACCGTCCAGGCGCAGGGTCTGGTCCGGTCCGGGTTACTCCCGGCTCCACTGGATTCGGGGAGCGTCCTCGTCGCGGGCCTGATTCACCAGGGCGGCGCGGGTCAGCTCGGTCCGATCGTCGCCACACTGGGCCTGTCGCAGACGGCCCCGATTCTGACGCCGACGGGCGGCGTGTTCGTGACACTGACGGGGATCCAGATCCCGCAGGCCGTCGGTGACGCCATCAGCGCCAACCCGGCCGGGTTCTACATCGCGTTCTACTCGGCTCTGAGCCAGACGGGCGTGATGCGGGGGCAGTTCGTCCGCCAGTGATGCCCCAGCGGGTAGCGGTTGGCGGGAGGAGGCACCCCCGGTCTACTCCCGCTCGACTCGCGATCGACTCCCGGACCACTCCCGGACCAGACCCGCTGTATACCGGGGGTGTTCCGCTGTTCCGCTACCTCGTCTGCCCGGGCCGGTAGACGCGTTCCGTGTGTGCCGCCACGTCCGCCTCGCTGAACCACACGGGCCGCAGCTCGTGGGCCGCGAACAGTCGGATCTGATCCCGGCTGTGAGGCGATTGGCGATCGCGCGCCTGCCCGTAGGCGAGCACTGACATCGCCTGCACGGGCCGCGTGAAGTGCACCAGCAGCACCCAGGCGTCTCCGAAGCCCACGAGATCCTGCCCTTTGGCTTCGTCGCCCCACCCGGCCATGCGTTTTCCATCAGCCGCCGGGTCGAAGCGCTGCACTTTGTACGCGCCGTACTGGCCGCTCGCCCCGTCCGCGGGCAGATCGAGATCCCCGAACCGGAAGCGATGGACCTCGCCCCAGGCCACGCGCTCCGTACCGTAGGTACCGCGCGCCCAACGCACAGCCTCCTCCAGGGCGCGTACCGCCTGCCCGGGATCGCCGAGTCCTGACGGCGTGTCGGCCGGCCGGGCGGGGTCCCACGCCTGGGCGAACGGCTGTTTCACCGCCGCGCTGTACTGGTCCCAGGCCCGCTGGAACACGACGCCGCCCACGCTTTCGGCTGACGCCGTGCTGTCCCAGGCGTCGAGCAGCGCGATTCCGGCCGCCAGATCCGCCGAGGGTGTTGCCACAGCCCGCGCCGCGTCCAGTAGCGCCGGCTTCACCCGATCGGCGAGCAGCAGGCGTGTGGAGAACTTCAGCGCGCGCACCTCATCGACCGTGAAGGACGCCTTTGCGTCGAGCATCCGGAGCGCGAGTTGCGGGCGCAGCGCCAGCTCGCCCCGCTCGACGTACGGCGGGAATCGCTGCGGATCCAGCGGATCGGTCAGCGACACGAACCACGGCGGGTTGTTGGCGTTCTGGATGTAGCCGCCGGGCGGATTGAGCAGATGCGGCAGACCCCGCAGCGGATGCAGCCGGCTCCACACGTACTTCTTCGTGTCGCCCGGCACATCCAGCGCGTAGCTCGTCCCATCGTCGATCCGCTTGGGCAGCCTCGCGTTCCACTGGTAGAGGATGTTGCCGTCGGCATCGGCGTAGGTGAAGTTGGACGTCGGAATGTACTGACGGCCGAGCACCTTCTGGAACTCCCGCAGATTCCGCGTGAAGCTCAGCTCGAAGAATCCCTCGAAGTAACGCCACGATCCGAGCGACACCGAGCGCCAGACGAAGACCCTGTCGTCGGTCCTGTGGATCACCGGTCCGAGGTGGGTCGACTCGTACTCGCGCGACTCCGTCTTTGTCGTGCCGTCCGGCTGGAGCACCGGGACGGCCACGGACGATCGGGTGATGGACCTCGACTGCCGATCGAACACGTAGCGGTCCGGGCGGACCGGGTCGAGCGGCACGGCGAAGACGTCCTCGAGGTCAGGCGCGTTGTTCGTCTGCACGTAGCCGAGGTGCGCGTTGAATCCGGCGCGCAGCCACGGGAAGCCGACGAGCGTCGACCCGTAGAAGTCGAGCCGCCCCGGGATGGTCACGTGCGCCTCCCAGTAGCGTGACGACCAGCTCAGGTGGGGATTGCCGAGGAGGATGGCGCGGCCGCTCGCGCTCCGGCGGCCGTTGATGGCGAGTGCGTTGGAGCCTGGTTCGTCGCCAGGGTAGAGGCCCTCTGGATCCCACGGGTCTGGCCCGACGCCCGCGCCGCCTGACCTCGATGGGTACTTCGCCGTCAGGGCTCGCAGCCGAGCGGGAGAGTCGATCGCCTCGACGGCGGCGTTGCGTGTATTGGCCAGGATATCGGCGGCCGTGAATTCGGGGATCCAGGCGGGCAGGCGGTCCCGGTGCTCCCTCACGTAGAGGTTGACGCCGGCGGCAAATCCGGCGAGCGCGCGGCGAAACCCTTTCCCCAACCCCGGCAGGGCCCGTCTGGCCTCGCCGGCGTTGTCGAGGCGCCGCATCGCGAGGTCGGAGGCCAGGTGCTCGGGACCGAGATGCCGACTGATCTCTCCGCGCGAACGCACGAGGCGGGTCACGAGCTCGACCCCGTGGTCCTCCGCCTGCGCGTAGCCCAGGCCGAAGCCCGCCGCCTCCTCGTCGTCGGCAAGGATGTGCGGGACGCCGAAGGTGTCGCGGCGGATGACGACGCGCTCGGGCAGTGGGCGGACCGCCTCCAGTGAGCCCTGGATGAGCAGGCCGGCAGCCGTGGCGAGGGCGGCGAGTGGAACGAACCGGTGTGCGAACGGATGGCGGGCCTTCTTCATGGCCCGCCATCATACGCCGGCAGCTGGCATTCCGACACTCGGTTGCGGAACCGTCGCTAGCGCCCGAACGACTCCGGCAGCGTCATCTTCAGCTCCCGCACGAGGAAGCCGTACACGTCCGTGCGCTCCTCGATCTGCTTGGTCGTCGGCTTGCCCGCGCCGTGGCCGGCCTTGGTCTCGATCCGGATGAGCGTCGGCGCCGGACCCGCCTGCGCGGCCTGCAGCGTCGCCATGAACTTGAAGCTGTGAGCCGGGACGACACGGTCGTCGTGGTCCGCGGTCGTGGCGAGCGTCGCGGGATAGGACGTACCCGGCTTGATGGTGTGCAGCGGCGAGTACTTGATGTTGATGTCGAACCCCTCCTTCGTGTCGGGGTCGCCGTAGTCGGACTTCCAGGCCCAGCCGATGGTGAACTTGTGGTAGCGGAGCATGTCCATGACGCCGACGGCCGGCAGGGCGGCGCCGAAGAGATCCGGCCGCTGCGTGAGGCACGCGCCGACGAGCAACCCGCCGTTGGAGCCGCCCGAGATAGCCAGCTTCGGCGTCAACGTGTACTTCTCGCGGATGAGGTGCTCCGCCGCGGCGATGAAGTCGTCGAAGACGTTCTGCTTGTTCTTCAGACGCCCGGCGTCGTACCAGTCCTGGCCGTACTCGCCGCCGCCGCGGAGGTTCGCGACGGCGTAGATGCCGCCCATCTCGAGCCAGGCCGCGTTGGCCGACGAGAAACTCGGCGTGATGGGGATGTTGAAGCCGCCGTAGCCGTACAGCAGCGTCGGATTCTGGCCGTTGCGCTCGAGCCCCTTCCGGTACGTGAGGAACATCGGGATCTTCGTCCCGTCCTTCGACGCGTAGAAGACCTGTTCGGTCGTGTACTGGGTGCCGTCGAAATCGACCGTGGGCTTCTTGAAGACGCTGCTCTCGCGCTTCTCGAAATCGTAGCGGTAGATGGTGGTCGGATAGGTGAACGACGTGAAGGCGTAGAACGCTTCCTTGTGGCTGCGCTTGCCGCTGAAGCCGCTCACCGTGCCAATCGTGGGCAGCGGCACGTCGGCAAGGAAGCTCCCGTCCCGCCCGTAGATGCGCACGGCCGTGTGGGCGTCGGTCATCCACGTCGCGACGAACTGGTCGTTCACCATCGTGACCGTGTCGAGCACGTCGCGGCCCGTGGATTCGGCAATCAGGGTCTTCCACGCTGACGGCTGCGGGTCCTTGAGCGAAATCGCCACGAGGCGGTATCGGGGCGCGCCCTGGTTCGTCAGCACGTAGAACGTGTCGGCGTCGTTCCCCACCACGGTGTACGCGGCGTCGAAGGCGTCGAGCCAGGGTCCGATCGTCCCCTTCGGATTCTTGAGGTCGCGGACGAAGATCCGGTTCCGGTTGTCCGTGCCCTCCGTCTGATACACGAGCAGGAACCCGCCGTCGTCGGTCACTTCCGCGCCGAATCCCCAGTCGGGCTTGTCGGGACGCTCGTAGACGAGCGGGTCCTTCTCCTGGGCCGTGTTCACGGCGTGGAAGTAGACCTTCTGGTTCTTGTTGACCGCCTGGAGCAGGTTGCCGTTTTTCGGCGCGTCGTAGCGGTTGTAGTAGAAGCCGGATCCGTCTTTCAGCCAGGTGGCCCCGCTGAACTTCGACCACTTGAGCACGTCCGGCAGATCCTGGCTCGTCGCCACGTCGCGTACGCGCCACTCCTGCCAGTCAGACCCGCTGACGGCCACGGCGTACGCCAGATACTTGCCGTCTTCCGAGAACGAGGCGCCTGCCAGCGCGACCGTCCCGTCCTCCGACAGCGTATTGGGATCGATCAGCACCTCGCCGTCCGACGCCAGGTCCTTCGTCTTGTAGACGACCGACTGGTTCTGCAACCCGTCGTTCTTGCTGAAGACGTACCAGTCGCCTTCGCGCGAGGGCGTGCCGTAGCGTTCGTAGTCCCAGAGCGCGGTCAGGCGCTTGTTGATGCGCTCGCGCTCGGGGATCTGCTGCAGATACTGGTTCGTGAGGGCGTTCTGCGCGTCGATCCACGCTCTCGTGTCGGGCGCGTCCGAATCTTCGAGCCACCGGTAGGGATCGGCAATCGACGTGCCGTGGAAGTCGTCGATCTGGTCGACCTTCTTGGCCTCGGGGTACTGATACCGCGTCTGCGAACATCCTGTTGCTACGCACATGACGGCAATTGCACAGAGGATCCTCGTCTTCATGGCACTCCCCTCAACTGGCTGGACCACACGGAGCGAGCCTCCATTATGTCAGTACGGCCGCCGGGCCGGGCGCTACGGACTCGGACCCGCGTCAATCACTCCGGGAGACGTCCCCACCCCCCTTCCAGACCTGCAACGCGTCTACTCCGGGGCAACTCCGGGATGAGACCCGCGCTAGAACGGGGGTGTTCGGCGAGGCCTCAGCGCCTGGGGCGCCGGGGGATGAAGCGCGGCACGTTGCGGCAGTAGTCCTCGTAGGCCGTCCCGAACCGGTCGCGCAGCTCCCGTTCTTCGAGTATCACGACGAGGAAGAGGGCCGGGAACGTCAGCACCGCGACCACATACCCCCCGACGTGGTTCGCGAAGAGTGCGTAGGCGAGCACGATGCACGCGATCTCCACGTATCGGGGATGCCTGATGCGGCCGTAGATGCCGTTCGTGAGGAGTACGCCGGGGTTCGTCCCGGACAGTTCGGGCACGCCCGTGAGGATCCTGTGCGTGAGGTGCCGCTTCCGCGCCAGCGCGATTCGTATGCCTGCGGCCGCGAGCACCAGGGCCGCGACGGTCGCGAGCCAGCTGAACCCGAGATCGGCACCGACCAGCCGGCCCCGCGCGAGGTAGACGGCGTAGATGCCAGCGAACACCGGCGGCAGCAGGACGACGTAGGTCCAGACCGGCCCGAGCCTGCGCCAGTAGCGGGCCAGCGGGTGGATGACGTACCAGAGCCCGACGGCCGGCGGCATGAACAGCAGCAGCACCAGGGCGAAGAAATAGCGGACATCATCCATGGTGCGCTCCGGACATCCCGACCCGGCATCCGTTCCGCGGCAGCTGCGGAAGCTCCCACCACGGATCGGGTCTGGCCCTTCCACCCCGGCTCCCGGTTCGGATTATCATGGAATCTTCCCGTTGAGCATCAGGCGCGCCTGCATTCCGGGCGTGCCCCCAGAACCCGTGCAGGAGGAGCAATGAAGAAGACGCTGTCCGTTTTCGGTATGTTCATTCTGGCCGCGGCCGCCCTTGGCGCCGCGCACACACAGCAGACGCAGGCGGCCTCTGCGACCCCCGCCGCCCAGCAGGCCCCGGCGCCCCCGCCGATGCCCGCAAGCCCGCGCGGCGCCGCCGCCACGCAGGTGGGCGGCAGATGGGTCGAGCCGAAGCCGGGCGCGGCACCCCGCTACCAGGACGGCAAGTGGATCACCGTGGACTACGGCCGCCCGATCCTGCGGGGCCGCACCGACATCTTCGGCAAGGGCGCGGACTACGGCAAGACCGTGAGCGGCGGCACCCCGGTGTGGCGCGCGGGCGCGAACCAGACGACGCTGCTGAAGACGGAAGTGCCCCTGGTGTTCGGGGGAAAGACCATCCCCGCCGGCGAGTACAGCGTCTTCGTCGAGCTCAAGGAAGGCGCCTGGACGTTCATCCTGTCGAACCAGCCCTACCAGACGAAGTACGACCGCGAGAACAAGGCGGCGACGTGGGGCAACTACAACTACGACCCGAAGTTCGACCTCGTGCGCGTCCCGATGAAGCTCTCGGAGCACCCGATCTCGATGGATGAGTTCACGATCGGCTTCGTGAACATGACCCAGACGGGCGGCGCGCTCGCCATGTGGTGGGAGAAGACGACGGCCTGGGTGGAGTTCACCGTCGGGAAGTAGCGGTCGGTTCGACACGATCTCGGGCGCGGTCCGGTGGAGCATCGACGCCCGCCGCCGCGCCCGGGCCGTCTCCGCTCCTACCGCACGGGCCGCGCCCCCGCGGCGGGCACGGGCCCGACGATGGCCTGGTAGACGAGGGAGCGGAACTTGTCCTGGAGGTCGAGCCCACCGGCCGGGATGAGCTGCGCGTAGAACACGGCCACCAACTGCTCCTGCGGATCGATGAAGTACCGCTGGAAGTAGGCGCTGCCCCACCCGTACGCCCCCTCGCTGCCGTAGCGTGACGCGCGGCCGAGGTGTTCGATCACCTCGAAGCCCAGGCCGAAACCCATCGCGCCGTCGTTGTACAGCGTGCCCACGTGATTGGCCGTCATCAGCTCCACCGACGTCGGGCTGAGGAGCCGCACCCCGTCCAGTTCGCCGCCGTTGAGCAGCATCTGCAGGAATCGCGCGTAGTCGGTTGGCGTCGAGAGCAGGCCCGCGCCGCCCGAGAAGCAGGCCCGTGGCCCGTCGACGTAGTCGCCCTGTCCGGTTCCACCGTCCGGCGCGCGGACGAGCTTCCCGTCGACCAGCGAATAGACCGTCGCGAGACGGTCGCGCTTCTCACGTGGCAGGAAGAAGCTCGAGTCCGTCATGTCGAGCGGCTCGAAGATCCGCCTCCGGAAGAACTCGTCGAGGGTCAGGCCCGATGCCTTCTCGACGACGGCGCCGAGGATGTCCGTGTTGTAGCCGTAGATGTACCGCTCGCCCGGCTGCGCCTCGAACGGGATGGCCGCGAGCCGCTCCATGACGACGCCGATCGGGTCCTTCTGGTCGGAGAGGTACCAGCCCTGGATGCCCGCGGCCTTGTGACGGTCGGCGGTCAGCCCGGTGCCGTACGAGATGCCGGCGGTGTGCGTGAGCAGATCGCGGATGGTGATGTCGCGCCTGGCGGCGACCACCCCGTAGCGCGTGCTGCCGCCGGGGGTGCCGGGCGCGGCGGGGACGGCGACCGTGGTCTGCTTGAATGCCGGGAGGTACTTCGAGACCGGCTCGCCGAGGAGGAGCTTCCCCTCCTCCATGAGCATCACCGCCGCCACGCTCGTCACGGCCTTCGACATCGAGGCCATGCGGAGGATGACGTCCTTGCGCATCGGCAGATCGCGCTCACGATCCATCTTTCCGTAGGTCTCGAAGTGGATGAGCTTCCCGCCGCGCAGGATGAGCGTGCCGATCCCGGCGATGCGCTCGCGGTCGACGTACTCCTGCATGACGGCCTTCAGGCGGCCGAGGCGCTCGGACGACATGCCGACGGACTCGGGAGTCGCACTGGGCAGGCTGGCGGCCGCCGTGGGCTGCGGCTGGCGGGCAGCCTGCACCGATCCGGGACTGGCCTGGGTGGACAGATGCGCCGGCCCTGCCAGCAGGAGCGCGAGCGCGCAGAGATACCGTGTCAGTCTGCTCATGTCCGAATCCTCGATCCTGGGCCTCGCCTGGGCCTGCCGGGTGACTGTAACATGACGCCCGGTGTGTAGAATGGTCCGCGGCCGCGTGGCCGGAGGCGAGCGGTTCCCCGCCGCAGCCGCCTGACACGAGCCCTGCCGTGCTCCCCGCCCGGGGTTTGGCGCGCGCCGCCGCTGGAGGAGCGTTCGATGGCTGCTTACGTTCATTCCGTCAGATCCCGCGGGCAGCGGAAGATCGTGCGATCGACCTCCGCGCTCTCCCTGCTCCTTGCCGTCGCGGCGCTCGCTCCCCGGGCGGCTGACGCCCAGGTGTCCGGTCCCCCGCCCCCCCTCCTCTCGATGTCCGCCCAGATTGCCCTGCGCGAGAGCTGGCTGCCGCGGCGCTACGACCTGCTGCTGCGCCTCATGCGGACGAACAACGTGGGCATGTGGATCGTCGTCAACGAGGAGTTCCACGACGACCCGCTGACGTGGCTGGTCGCCCCGCCGCGGCCGTACGTCGGACGACGCGACGTCTTCGTGTTCATCGACGCGGGCGAGGCCGGCCTGAAGCGCATCGCGGCGACCGGATACTCGGAGGAATCGGTCCAGCGCTACTTCGACTCGCCGAGCGAGCCGGCGCCGCCCGAAAAGGTGCTGGCGTCCCTGGTCGCGCAATACCAGCCGAAGACCATCGCCCTCGGCATCAACGGGACGCGAGGCGTCACCCGGAGCCTCACCCACGACTCGCACGCGTTCATCGTCTCGGCGATCGGCCCCGAGGCAGCCGCGCGCATCGTCCCCGCCGAACCGCTCATCGAAGACCTGCTCGACACGCGGTCTCAGGACGAGTCCGCGCACTACACGCTGCTGGTCCAGTGGACCGGGCACCTCGCAAGGCGTGCGCTGTCGAACGAAGTCATCACGCCTGGCGTCACCACCGTCGGCGACGTGCGCCGCTGGCTCTTCGACCAGTCGCACGCGAACGGCCTCGTCCCGTGGTTCCAGCCGGACCTCCGCATCCAGCGCCGCGGCGGCACGGCAGAGACGTCGCGCACGTTCCTGGCGGTCGCCAAGGAAGCCGTCGTCATCGAACCGGGCGACGTCGTCCATCTCGACTTCGGCGTCAACTACCTCGGCTTCGCGAGCGACTGGCAGAAGATGGCGTACGTGCTGCGCGACGGCGAAACGGACGTGCCCGAGGGCCTGAAGCGGGCGATGGCCAACACCAACGCTCTGCAGGACGCGCTTGCGCGGATTTCACGTCCCGGGAAGGCCGCCGGGGCAGTCCACGACGAGACGATGGCCGAGATGAAGGGGAAGGGAATCGCGGCCCGCATCTACTCGCACCCCCTCGGACACCAGGGACATGCCCTCGGCGCGTCGATTGACGGACGGTCCGCCACCCGGGATGCCGGCAAGCCCCCGAAGCTCCTTCGCCTCGGCTCGTACCTCGCGATGGAGTTGAACACCGAGACCCCCATCCCCGAGTGGGACGGGCAGGTCGTCACGGTGATGGCGGAGGATCCGGTGTATCTGACGGACGAGGGCTGGCGGTTCTTCGTGTCGCGCCAGGAGTCCTGGTATCTGGTTCGGTCGGGAGTGCAGCTGTATCCCAACCTCGCCGACGGCCTCTACGCCGACCTGTCCACGACCAAAGGCCACATTCTGCTCCAGCTCGAGTTCGAGAAGGCGCCCATGACCGTCGCGAACTTCGTCGGACTGGCCGAGGGCACGATCGAGAACCGCGCGACCGGGCCGGGCGTGCCGTTCTTCGACGGCACGATGTTCCACCGCGTCGTCCCCGGCCACGTCATCCAGGCCGGCATGCCGCGGGCGGCAACCCGTTCGCCCGGTTACGTCATCCCGAACGAGATCGAGCCGTCGCTCTCGCACGGCCGGCCCGGCATGCTGGGCATGGCCAACGCCGGCCCGCACACCGCGACTTGCCAGTTCTACATCACGCTCGGCGACCGCTCGTATCTCGACGGCAACTACACCCTCTTTGGCGAGGTCGTCTCGGGGCTCGACGTCGTCAATGTGATCGTGCAGGGCGACATCGTCAACCACGTGCGCATCCTGCGCGTAGGCGACAAGGCACGTGCGTTCAAGGCCGACACGGCGAACTTCCGCGCGATGAGCGAGGACGTTGCCGCACGCGTGAAAGCTGCCGAGGAGCGCAAGGCCCGCGAGGAAGAGACGCAGATCCAGAAGGAGTGGCCGGCGGCGCAGCGCTCGCCCGCTGGTGCGCGGTATGCGGTCGATCGCGAAGGAGCGGGCGACCCGCCGAAGGCCGGAGACCAGGTCACGGTCACGTACACCGGCCGCTTCCTCGACGGCCGCCGCTTCTGCAGCACGGCGGATGCCGGTCGTCCGGCGTTCTGCGGCACCGCGGAGTCGTTCACGTACGAGGTCGGCAAGACGCGGGTCACGCCTGCGATCGATGAGGCCGTCGCGACCATGCGCCGCGGCGAGCGCCGCACCGTGATCGCCCCCGCGTCGCTCGGCTACGGCACGTCAGGCTTCACCGCGCGCGACGTGCCCGGACAGAAGCGCTTCGTCATCAGCCCCAACACGACGCTCGTGTACGAGATCGAGATCAGGTAGGGACCGGGGATTCGGGATTCGGAAGCGCGCGCGGTCCCATCCTCTCAGGGCCAGAGTTGCACTGAGTTCCTGGTCCCTGGTCCCCGGTCCCTGGTCCCCGTTCTTCTACCACGCGATGCCGTAGTCCTCCCCGTGCGTGCTCGCGCCGCCCCAGAACGACCCGTGCTTCCAGTCGAACCAGATGCCCATCAGCGGCCCTGAAGTCAGGCGCGTGTAGTTCAGGCGGTAGCCCATCTTCGTCAGGGCGTCTCGCACGTCCTGCGGCGTCGAATCTGCGAGGGTCAGGCGCCCCGGCTGGATCTGGTGCAGATCGAAGGAACTGCGCATCTGATACGAGTTGATGTTCGCCGCCTCGGTCGCCTGCTGCACGTTCATCCCGAACTCCACCACGTTCAGGAACATCTGCAGCAGGTTCTGATCCTGCGTGTCGCCGCCCTGGACGCTGAACGACAGGAACGGCTTTCCGTCCTTCAGCGCGAGTGTCGGCGTCAGCGTGACGCGCGGGCGCTTGCGCGGCTCGAGCACGTTGTAAGGGCCGTCCTCGGGCCGCAGCACGAAACTCTGCATCCGCTGGCTCATGCCGATGCCGGTCGTTCCAGCGATGGCGGCGGGGATCCAGCCTCCGCTGGGCGTGACCGACACGACCCATCCTTCGGCGTCCGCCGCCTGAATGGCCGTGGTGCCGGCGGTGAAGCCCTCGTCCGCGGTGCGGATGATCCGATCCTGGTCGTTGCGGCGCGGTCCGGTATCGGTGTTCGTCCAGGCCTCCAGGTACTTCGTGAACGGGTTCGTGCCGCCCTGGAACGGATAGGGATCGCCAGGCTTGATGTCGGGATCGTTCTTCTCCCAGTCGATCGTCTTGAGCCTCGCCTGCGCGTACTCCTTCGAGAGCAGGCCCTTCACCGGCTCCTCCGGCGCGAAGTCCGGATCCCCGTAGTAGAAGTCGCGGTCCGCGAAGGCCAGGCTCATCACCTGGTACAGCGTGTGGATGTACTTCACGCTGTTGTAGCCCATGCCCTTCAGGTCCATGCCCTCGAGCATGTTGAGCGCCTGGAGCATCGCCGGCCCCTGCGTCCACACCGTGAGCTTGTAGACGTCGATGCCCTTGTAGCTCGTCATCACGGGCTCTTCGATCTTCACCTTCCAGGTGGCGAGATCCTCGTAAGTGTGCTGCCCGCCCAGCTCCTGCGAACCCTTGGCGAAGTCGCGCGCGATATCCCCCTTGTAGAACCGGTCGTAGGCGGCGTAGATCGCCTCCTTCCGGTTCTTGCCAGCCTTGAGCGCCTGCTGCTCCGCCTCGACGAGTTTGCGCAGGGTCGCCGCGAGATCGGGCTGCTTGAAGATCTCGCCCGGCTCCGGCGCTTCACGCTTCTCACCGGGATGCGTCAGGAACACCCGCGCGGACGGTGGCCACTTCTTGATCTCGGCCTTCTGACGCTCGATGGTGTTCGCCGCCGAGGCTTCGATGGGATACCCGTCCGCCATCTGAATGGAGGGCTCGAGCACGTCCTTGAGGCTCATGGTCCCGTACTCGGCCAGCATGACCATCAGCCCGCCCGGCGTCCCCGGGGTCACCGCCGCGAGCGGCCCGTACTCGGGGGGGTAGTCCATCTTCTGGCCCTTGTAGTACTCCGGCGTCGCGCCGGTGGGCGCCACGCCGAGGGCGTTGATCCCGATGACCTTCTTCGTCTTCGGGTTGTAGATGAGAGCCTGGGTTTCGCCGCCCCATCCGAGGGTGTCCCACATCGTCGCCACCGCGCCCAGCATGGCGCAGGTCGCGTCGACCGCGTTGCCGCCCTTGTTGAAGATCATCGCGCCGGCCGTCGCGCCGAGCGGCTTTCCGGTAATCGCGACCCAGTGGCGGCCGTGCAGGACGGGCTTTACCGCGCGCTGGGCACTCGCCACCACCCCGATCGCCACGACCACCGCTACCGCCAGAACCAGGTGCAGACGCATCGTCTCTTCGCCTCCAGAATCCGGTGCGGGAACTCTACTACAAACAGGGATCAGGCGACAGGCGACAGGCGACAGGCGACGGGCGACGGGCGACGGGCGACGGGCGACGGGCGACAGGCGACAGGCGACAGGCGACGGGCGAC
Organism: uncultured Vicinamibacterales bacterium; assembly: GCA_964481395.1. Classification (GTDB taxonomy): domain Bacteria; phylum Acidobacteriota; class Vicinamibacteria; order Vicinamibacterales; family JAKQTR01; genus JBFMFH01. Next base: position 7,707 of record CAYZYG010000067.1, on the reverse strand, counting down.
AGGGAAGGACGGGGATCCGAGACCCGGGATCAGGGATCAGGGATCAGGGATCAGGGACCGGGGCCGCCTGAGCCATGGCCGCCAGGCGCTCGAGATCGTCGAGCAGGCCGGCCAGATCGCGTTCGGTGGTCCGCGGGTTCATGACCGTCACGCGCAGGACGCGGCGGCCACCGAGCAGGGTGGTGGTGATCCAGCCGTCGCCCGACGTGTTGAGCTGCTCGCGCAGGCGAAGGTTGATGGCGTCGAGCGCCTCGTCTGGCTGAGCACCGCCGCCGGTGTACCGGAAACAGAGGATGTTCGACTGCGGCGCGTGCGGCGTCTCGAAGGCGGGCCGGTTCTGGATCAGCTGGTGGAGTTGGCTCGCCCTCCGGCAGAGGTGATCGTAGAGCGTCCCGAACGCCCCGGCACCGTAGCGCTGGAGGGCCACCCACACTTTGAACGCGTCGACGCGGCGCGAGCACTGCACCGTCCGGGTACCCTGGTCCCACACGCGTCCGCCGCCCCCGCCATGGAACAGGTACGGCGCCTTCTGGTTGAAGGCCGCTTCGAGATCGCGCTCGCGGCGCACGAGGACCACGCTGGCCGTGAGCGGCAGCAGCATCATCTTGTGCGGGTCCCACGCGATCGAACTGGCGCGGTCGATGCCGGCCAGGCGGTGCCGGTGGACGGCCGACCAGAGCGCCGACGCGCCGTGCGCGCCATCCACGTGAAACCACAGGCCCCTGGCCTGGCAGAGGCGTCCAATCGCATCCAGGTCGTCGAACGACCCTGTCGCGGTCGTGCCCGCCGTGGCGACGACCGCCATGATCGATCGACCCTCCGCGGTGAGACGGTCGATCGTGCGTTCGAGCGCAGCGACGTCAATCACGTAGTCGCGCGAGGGCACCGACACGAGACGATCGGTCCCGAGGCCCAACTCACCCACCGCGCGCCCGACCGCGTAATGCGCGTGCTCGCCGCACACGACAACCGGCGGGTTGGTAGGGACACCGCGCGTCCAGACGTCTGGCAGCGCGGCCTGGCGCGCCGCCAGCAACCCCATGAACGTCGCTTCGGTCCCGCCCGACGTGAACGCGCCCCCGGCCTCGGGGCCGAGCCCCGCGAGGTCGCACATCCAGCGGATGACCCGGTGCTCGATGACCGTGCCGACCGGCGACATCTCCCACACCGCGCCCGACTGGTTCAGCGCGGCCGTCAGCGCCTCGCTCCACACGGCAGCCGGGAGCGGTGCCGACACCTGGTGTCCGATGTAGCGGGGATGGCAGAGGTGGTTGCAGTCGGACACGACCTGGTTGCGAAGGCGGGCCACGACATCGGCCAGCGGTCGGCCTCGGTCCGGAACCGGCTCGTCGAACCGCGCCGCCAGCTCCGCGGCGGTCACCGGCGTCGACACCCGGCCCTCCCCTGCCCGTGTGGCCGCAAAGTAGTCGGCGACGAGGCCCATGAACGCCGCGCCCGCCTCCGCGTCCGTGTCCCGCTCGAGTTCGTCCAGGATATTCATCAGCCAGCAGCTTACTCCAGGCTGATGCGAGCCTGCCCGCGCGACGCGTCGAGAACGGCCGAACGCAAGCCATCCAGGCGCTCGGCCGGCACGCGTAGCTCGAGCCTCACCTCGGCTCCGAAGTCCTGCGTCAGCACCTCGACTTCGAAGTCGGGAAACAACTGCTGCACGGCCGGGAATCTCGCGTAGTCGAGGACGATGGCGACCGACGCGTACTCGATGCGCTCGGCCCGCGGCATCGTCACGAGCGCCTGCTGGACGCCGCCGCCGTACGCCCGGACCAGTCCGCCGGTGCCGAGTTTCGTCCCGCCGTAATAGCGGGTCACGACCGCCACGATATCTCCCACGCCGCTGTGCAGCAGCGCGTTCAGGATCGGCCGTCCCGCGGTCCCGTGGGGCTCACCGTCGTCGCTCGAGCCGATACGTCCGGTCGAACCTGGCGGCCCGACCACGTACGCCCAGCAGTTGTGCGTCGCATCCGGGTGTTCGGCGCCGATGCGCCGCACGAACGCCGCAGCCTCGTCGACGGTCGACGCGCGCCCGATCGTGGAGATGAAGCGGCTTCGCTTGATCTCCTCTTCGACACGATGCGTGCCGGCGGGAACGGGATAGCGGGTCGGTTGGCTCATCGGTCGATCGGGAACCGAGTCATCCTACTATCCCACGACTGGCGCCGGACGGCCGGGCCGCCGGAATCCCGGGCTCGGCCCGTGGCGTCTTAACAGGCAGGCGGTGAGCCACTGGGGCAGCCGATACCGCCGGTTGAGTATCATGTCCCGCGCCCAGCTTGCCGCCGCGTTCGTGATCGCATTCGCCGTCCTGCCTGCGGCGTACCTGGGACTGATGGCGACCCGGGCACCTCGAACCGGAGACCCCATGTCGAACGAGTCGTCTTCGCCGTTCCCCGTGATCAAGTCAGAGGAGGAGTGGCGCACCCAGCTCACGCCGCTCCAGTACTCCGTGCTGCGCCTGCACGACACGGAGTTCGCAGGAACCAGTCCGCTCAACGGCGAGCACCGGGACGGCGTATTCCACTGTGCCGGCTGCGGGCAGCCGCTGTTCACGTCCGACACGAAGTACGAGAGCGGCAGCGGCTGGCCGAGCTTCTACGATGCCGTCGAGGGCGCCGTCGGGACGCGCGACGATCGCTCGCTTGGCATGCGGCGCATCGAGATTCACTGCACCCGCTGCGGCGGTCACCTCGGGCACGTGTTCCCTGACGGCCCCAGACCGACGGGCCTGCGCTACTGCACGAACGGGGCCGCCCTCGACTTCAAGCCGGCCGAGCCGCAGTAGCTCGCCGCGCCGCCGGTCGGGTCTATAATCCCGGCATCCTCGAGTCCCCGCCATCCGTCTTCCGATCCGAAGACCGTGCGCGGGATGCCAGGAGGTCGGTATGTCACCGGTCACCCGCCGCCCGCGCCCCGCGATCCTCGTCATCCTCCTTGGTGGTCTGCTGCTGGCGTCAGCCAGCCTGATGCTGCCGGCCGGCACGGTGGGCGCCGCGGCCCAGGGATCGACGGCCACGTCACCGCAGCCAACGGCGGCCGGGGCGCAGGCCGCGCAGCCGCGCCCGGGCGCGCCCGTTCAGGCCCCGAAGCTCTCCATCCTGCTCCTGATGGACGTCTCCGGGAGCATGGGCAGCAACAACAAGCTGGCCCAGGCCAAAGAGGCCGCGATTCAGGCCATCTGGAGCGCGGGCCCCCAGATGGTCCTTCCGGGGGCTGGCACGCCAGCCGTGGCGGGCACGGGGCTCGGCCCGTCAGCCATCACGTCGGTCCCGATTCCCGGCATTCCGCCGAGCATCCAGCAGCAGTTCGATAAGTACCTCAGAGCCATGGACGCGCTGCAGCAGGCCCTCGGCCCCGACATGAAAGCCTGGGTCTCGAAGGCCGAAACGCGGGAACTCGGGAAGATTCTGCAGCGCTGCGAAGCGCTCATGTCGGGGCTGGCCTTCGAGCAGAAGAGCGCGCTCATGCAGCGGCTCTCCCCGATGGTCGAGAAGATGCACTACTCGCTGGCGGGCTACGTGAACGACCAGCTCGGCGGCGGCTTGAAGTACGTGCTCCCGGGAAAGACGCCCTCCAATCCCGAGTTCGGCGGGCTCTTCACGCTGAAGAAGTCGGATCACGACGCGATCTACCTCGGTGCCAAGTCCGAGGAGGCCAGAAACCTGCACCGGGAGCTGAGCCGGATGATCTTCGGCGACGAGTTCGCCAAGACGACGGAGAGCTGCCTCGAGGCCAGCCGCTATACGCTCGAACGGGTTGAGGGTCCGTTCGGCCGGACGTTCGAGAAGTTCACCGGCCCCCAGAGCAACCTGGACTGGATGCGGTCGCCCTCCGGGAGCAAGTGGGTCCAGGAGTACGTGGACCGGGCCGGCACGGTCGTGGATCTCGACAGTCCGCTCAACGCCGCGGATCCCAACCGCTCGTACATGAAGCAGCTCAGCTCCTATACGGACGACGAACTGCGGGCGCTCGGTGTCACCATGGACCGTCGGGCGCTCAAGGACCTTGGCTACAACCTCGGGCTGATGTCGGACTTCGAGCGCCAGCTCGCGCTGAACCAGCATCGTCATGCGCTCGAGAAAGGCCTCACCTTCGGCACTCTGGACGCAGCCGACGACGCGATGCTGAAGGCCAAGTACGGGCCGCGCTACCTCGAAGTGGTACAAGCGTCCGGCGGCACTGTTCCGCCGGACATGCAGCAGTACGTCGACGAGATCGTGGCCATCGGCAAGAAGGCCAAAGGGGGCGCCACGCTCTCGGCTGCCGAGGAGGCCGCAGTCCGCCGGTTCGATGACTTCGCGAAGCAGGCCCGTGAGGCGGCGCTGCGCAATCAGGTCTCGCAGTACCAGCAGGTCAGCGCCCAACTGGCGGGTGCGACCGACGATGCCACCCGGGCGGCTCTCACAGCCAAGGCCACGGAGATTCTCGACGACACCCAGGCTGCGCTGCACAACTACCAGCAGCTTCACCCCGGGTCGTTCGCCGATGACCTCGTGACGCAGATGCGCACCGCCAACGCCGGCCTTGGCGACACGGTGGCGCAGCGGCTCACCGGCCAGCCCTGGGTCGCCGGCGAAGCGGGTCTCGAGACCTGTGCCCGGACGCAGTTGGCGGCCGAGGGCAAGCTCCCGGCCGCCGCGGCGGGTCCGCCGCCCCCCAAGGCGGTCATCACCGATTCGACAGGTCTCTGGCAGCAGATCAAGCAGCATCCGGGCCACGCCTTCGCGAAGTTCGCCCAGTACGGCGGGTACGCCTGGATGGCGTACGACGTGCTGTCGCTGGTCCGTGAAGGCAAGGACGCCGAGGCGCTCAAGACAGCGGCGACGTACGGCGGCATCGAAGGGACGACCTACGCCACCGAATACGTGCTGTCGTCGAAGTTCGGGGCCGGCGCTGGGGGCTGGGTGACGTTGTCCGCCCTTGGCGGGTTCATGGCCGGGAATATGGCGGCGAACTGGATGATCGGCTCCCAGGTCGACGAGATGACGCTCCAGATGCTCTCCGGGTATTCGGCCGATGGGACCCAGCACTACGCCGACGGCGGCGCGCTGAAGGCCCTCGGGTCGCAACGGACGGACGCGGACATCATGTCGGTCATCAAGCCGGGGACCGTCGGCGACACGACCGTCGGGCTCGATGCCAACGGGAACGTCACGCTCACCAAGAAGGTGAGCCGGCTCCAGCGCATGGGCCACGGGGAGTACATCGAGGTCGAGCGGGACGAAACCACGACCGTGCCCAAGGCGCAGATTATCGCGCACCAGCGCCTGCAGGAAATGTTCAACGTGATGCGCGGGAAGTTCAACGACGCGGTCGATCGGGGGGACTTCACCGGCGACGAGCGCCGGTCGCTCGACGAGCTGCCGTACGAGGATCCGCACTTCACGACGCACCCGCAGGGCCGGTTCTTCATCCCCAACAGCGGCGGCCTCTCGCTGCGCGAGTACGAGTTCTACAAGCGGGAGTTCGAGAGCGCCTTCGGCAAGTGGGCGCTCGACAAGAACCCGATGTGGCAGGGCTCCGCCTACGGCGCCTCCATGGAGAACGCCTACAAGGCCAAATGGGCGATGTTCCGCAACCTCATCGCCGCGGTCGGCGAGAGCAAGAAGCGGGATCGGGAGTTCTCGGAGCGCGTCGACAAAATGCACCCCGACGAACTCGCCGCGCTCAAGCAGATGATCGCCGGAGGCATCCCCTTCTTCCTGGGCGGCCGGCGGCTCACGGCTGACGACATCCAGAAGCGCATCGACGCGCGCGAGGAGGAGATCAGGCGGGCCATCGAGAACGCCAAGAACCCGCAGAGCGTCCAGTTGCCGGACGATCTGAAGAAGCTGCTCGATGAGATCGCGAGCGATACGGTCGTACCCAATCTGGCCGCGGGCAACGTGGAGTTCGGCATCATGCCGTACTCAGGGAGCTGCGGCAGCGCGTTCGGGCTCTTCGGGTTCACGTACGACGCCGTCGCCACGAAGTCCGCCATCGAAAGCCTTTCAGCGGGCGGAGGTACGCCGATGTCGCCGGCCCTCTATCAGGCCCGACACGCCATCTTGCAGTACGGCCGCGGCCAAGCCGGCACCATCATCCTGCTCTGCGACGGGCAGAACGACTGCTCCGAGAACCCGGTGAAGGCCGCCGAGAGCATCTTCAAGCGCGAGTTCTCCGCCGCTCCGGGCAGCCGGTCAGGATCGCTCTGGCCGACGCGGTTCCTCCTGATTCCTGCGGTGCACGCAGCGCCGTTCTTCGCCGCCGATCAGGCGGTCTCGGCACCGACTTTCGTCCCCATCAACATGTCGGATCCGATTCCGCCCGGCCGCCAGAACATTCCGATCACCGTCTCGACGGTCGGGTTCCAGGTCACGCCGGACCAGCAGCAGACGCTCGATGCCATCGCCCAGGCCGGCGGCGGCATCTCCGGCACCGCGCAGAACATGGCGCAGTTGACCCAGGCCTTCTCGTCGGCCATCAGACAGGCGACTCTGGTCACGCCAGGCGGCAGTGGAGGTGGCGGCGGAGGCGGCCCGGTCCTGCCGACGACAGGGCTGAGCACGGCAGGGATGGCGGCGATTCTGCTGCTCGGGGGCTGCGCCGTGCTCGTCGCAGCCATCGTCGTCTTACGGAAGCGTCGGACGGCTGTGCCCGCGACGCCCGCGATCAAGGTGCGCGCCAGCCTGCACGTCACCTATGCCGACGGCGGTACCAAGACGTTCCCAGTCACAGCTGCGCACACGACCATCGGCCGGGGCGAGCACAATGCGCTGGTGCTGCGCGATCCCGGCGTCTCGAGCCGCCACGCGGAGATCGTGGCATCAGCCGAAGGCTTCCTGCTGCGGGACCTCGGCAGCGCCAACGGGACGCGCGTCAACGGCGCGCCCGTGACGGAAGCGCGCCTGCGCATCGGCGACATCGTCGTCGTCGGCTCGACGCGGCTCACGTTCGGGGAGTGAGTCGCGGCTTCCGCCTCGGCACGCGCGGGGTCAGTACTTTGCCAGCCGCTCGAGCAGCGGGCGCGCGGCCGGTGGCACGGGTTCGCTGCCCGTAACGATGTCCCGCACGGACAGGCGGCGACCGTAGAGATCGCGGTTCGTTTCCTCGTCCCCGCGCAGCGTCGCGCCTTCGAGGGCGACGCCGGCGAAGATCCCTCGCGATCGTGACCAGGACAGGATCTCCGCGGTCATCATGGCATCGGTCTGGGCAGAGGCCGATCGGCCGACCGGGCCCGCGGCGATGGTCGCGTCTCCGCCAAGCGTGAACCGGCTCGAAAGCAGCCGGCCGACGCCCCGCTTGTTCATCACCGTGAGCACCACGTCGATCTCGGAGCCGCCGATCTGAAAGCCGAAGCTCCCGCCTTCGACGATGATCCCCGCTGGCGCGGACCACCCCGTCCCCTGGCGGCACGACACGAACCCGCGGCCGTACTTGGCGCCGACCACGAACGCGCCCTTCTTCAGGCCGGGCACGATGGCGACGCATTCGGCTTTCTTGAGGAGATCCGACGGGATCGCCTTGTCCGACATGGTGGTCACCTCGTCGAACACCTCGACCGTCGCTTCGAGGCGGGCCGTCACCTGGGCCCAGCTCTGTGCTGGGGCCAGGAGCACGAACAGCAACGCCAGCAGGGCGCCGCTCCGTTTGGTCTCGAATCTATGCATCTCGATACCCCGTCTGTGATCCTCGGTCCAGGCGTGTCACCACCGG
>CAYZYG010000066.1:0-27365 GCA_964481395.1 uncultured Vicinamibacterales bacterium | reverse complement strand
GCGACTACCTTGAGGCACTCGTCGCCGACTTCGACAAGTGGGTCGACGGCGGGCGCTACGCCAGCCTCTTTGACAATCTCGACGACACGCTCACGTTCGAGCGGCTGCAGGTCTTCGACTTCGAGGCCATGCGGGCGTACCCCTCGCTGCTCGAGCCACTGCTCTTCTACGTCCTGCACCGCGTGACTGCCCGCGTGCAGGACCCGGCGGAAGCCGCCACGCCCAAGCTGTGTGTGCTGGACGAGGCGTGGCGTTTCATCCAGCACCCCACGCTGCGCGCCTACATCCACGAGGGACTCAAGACGTGGCGCAAGCGGAACGCCGCCATGATTCTGGCGACGCAGACCGTGGAGGACTTCGCGTCGGCCGAACTGCTGCGCACGATCGTCGAGAGTTGCCCGACCAAGCTGCTGCTGGCCAACCCGGCCCTCGACCGCCGGCAGTACGCGGAGCTGTTCCAGTTGAACGAGACGGAGCTGGATCTACTCACGGGCCTGATGCCGCGTCAGCAGATTCTGCTCAAGCGACCGGGGCTCACCAAGGTCCTCAACCTCACCGTCGATCCGAAGAGCTACTGGCTCTACACCAATACGCCCGTCGACAACGAGCGGGTGGCGTCCATGTTTCGCGAGTACGGCTTTCACGCGGGCCTCGATCGGCTCGCGGCGTCCGCGTAGGGAGGTGTGGTATGCGCCTGCGGTCGTGGATAGTCGGCGTTGTCGTGGCGGCGTGTCTGATGCCACTCGTGAGCGGTTCGGCGTCCGCCCAGACTCCAGGGGTGCGGGACGTGTCCGCATCGGACCGATCGGTCATTCAGCTCCAGACGCGGCTCCGGTTCACGACGATGGTTGTCCTGCCGGAAGGGGAAGAGATCCTGGACGTGATTTGCGGGGACAAGGACTTCTGGGTCATCAGCGCGACGCACAACCTGGCCCACATCAAGCCGTCCAAGGAAGGCGCTGCCACCAACCTCAATCTCGTCACCGCCAGCGGCACCGTGTACTCGTTCCTGCTCAATGAACGCGGCGGGACGTCAACGCCAGACGTGAAGGTCTATGTGACGGCCGACCCGGACGCGTCTCCCGTGCAACGCCGGTTCTACAGCGCCAGCGACGTGGCACGGTTTCAGACCGAGGTGGCCGAAGCGCGAGCGGCGGTCGCCGCCGCCGAGCGTCGCACGACCGAGGCGCTGGCCGCGCAGCAGGAGCAGTACCCCTCGCGGCTGCAGTTCGTCTACGGCGCACCGAAGTACACGAAGCCCTTCTTCGTCCGGGCCATCTGGCACGACGGCCAGTTCACGTACCTCAAGACCGACGCGAAGGAGTTGCCGGCCCTGTACGAACTGCTGGACGGCAAGCCGGCCGTGGTGAACTTCCAGGTGCACAACGGCACCTACGTCGTGCCGAAGGTCATCGAACGCGGGTATCTGGCGCTTGGAGACGAGCGCCTGCCATTCGGGCAGCAAGGACGGTAGCCCTATGCCAGAGGCACCGCTTCCACCATCCAGCACGCCGCCCGTCACCGACCATCGGCCCGTGCCACGGCCCGCGCTGCCGCGGAGCATCCAGACGTGGCTGATGGTGGGGCTCGCCTTCGGCATGCTCGTGATCATCGTCGTCGCCGGCAGGCCCGAGGCGCCGGAGCACCGGACCCCGGCCACGGCTCAAACGCAGCAGCCGAATCCCGATCGCGTGCGCGAATACCAGGACCGACTCCGCGCGCTCGAAGCGCAAGCCACGCTGGAAGAACAGGCCGCCCTCACGGCTCCGGTCCCCGGTGCCGCGCCTCAGCCACAGGACGTCGGCGGGTCGCGGCCCGAAGACCCCATCGTCGCCGAACGCCGGCGCCGCGACTACGAGAGCCTCTTCGCCGGGAACGTCGTGATGAGCCGGCGCCCGGCGGACGAACGCCCGGACGGCACGCAGGCCATGGCGACGGTCCGCCCAAGCAGTCGCGATGCGATGTCGGGCAGCCCGTCGATCGACGAGATTGCGGATGCGGCCATGCGCGCGACGGCCAGGGCGGGCGGACTCGCGGTGAATCCCGGTGGCGCGACGGGTGCGCCTCAAACGCTCCAGATGGCGACTGCCCCCTCGGAGAGCGGCGTCCCGGTAGCTCCCGTCCGGACCGGGGCCATCACCGTCGACGGTCCGCTGCATCGCATCCTGGAGGGCACGCTGATCGACACGGCCCTGACGAACCGACTCGACGGCAGCACCGCGGCACCCGTGAACTGCCTGGTGACGAACCCGGTCTACTCGCATACAGGGCGGCTCGTGCTGATTCCCGCCGGCGCGCGACTCCTCGGCGAGACGAAGCCCGTGCAGGCGCTGGGAGAGACCCGCCTGGCCGTTGCCTTCCACAGGCTGATCATGCCGGACGGGAGCACGATCAGCCTGAACCGATTCCTCGGCCTCAACCAGATTGGCGACGCCGGCCTGCGAGACCGCGTCAACCACCACTACCTCTCGACGTTTGGCGCCGCGGCGGCCGTGGGGCTCATCAGTGGCCTGGCGCAGTACCTCGGGACGGCGGGCATCAACCAGAGGTCGGGCGATCGCACGGTGGTCATCGCGGGCGGCGCGACGGACGCCACCGCCCAGGCCGGCCTCCAGGTGATGAACCGGTTCTTGAACCGGCTCCCGACGGTCACGATTCGCGAAGGACACCGCGTCCGTGTCTACATCACCAGCGACATCGACCTGCCGGTCTACCGACCAGGCGTGGCGGACTACTGAGGGAGGACATCATGTGCCGTCGTCTCTGGCTCGGCGTGCTCTTCCTGGCCATGGGGCCCTCAGCCGCCCACGCCCAACTGGCGGTGATCGACCCCGCCAACCTCGCCCAGACGGTGCTGATCGCCGAGCGTACACAGCGTCACTACGAGGAACTCGTGGCGCAGTTCCGGATCATCCAGCGGATGGCGCAGGGACTCTCCGGTCTCGACCGCTACCGGGTGCCGGTGATCGCCATCACCGGCCACGACCCGGCGCGGTGGGAGTTCGGGCGCCCGTGGATTCAGGCGCTCAACAGCGGTGACGCCACGGGGGCACTCTACCTGTCGGCGGCCCTACCCCTGCAACGCCTCGATCCCAGGCTCGCGCAGTTGCCACTCGCCGCACGGCAGGCGTTCGAGCGTCGGTATGCCACGGTCGAGATCACTGACTCGGTCGCCATGATGGGCGGCCACCAGGTGGCCCTGGTGCGCGGGTACCACAACCGCCTGCAACAAGTCGTGCAGGAGCTCCAGAGCGATGTCCTGAACACCCAGCGGGGCTACCACGAGATGACGGCCATCCTCGACAAGATCTCCGCGGGCGAACTGCTGGGACGCCGCCAGGACATGGCCAGCAACCAGCTCCTGTCCCACGCGGTCGAGCAATTGCTCGCGCGCAGCAAGCGCCTGCGGGACACCGAGGCGGCCACGCTCAACATGCAGATCATCACGTGGCGGGACGGCCAGGCGGCCAACGACGCGTTTGTCGCGGGCACCGGTGACGCGCTCCGTAGATGGCGGCAGCGGTAGCCGGCGGGAGGTGGATGATGCGCCCTACGTCTCTCATGCTCGCCCTCGTCTGCGTGGTGCTCGGTAGCGCTCCGGCCGGAGCCCAACTCGTCGTCAACGACCCGTCGGTGACGCTCCGGAATGCCATCACGGCGGCGCTGAAGGAGTCGTTGGTCAACACCCAACGCGAGCAACGGCGACAGCTCCGTCGCATGGCGCAGCGGTTGAGCGTCCTCACGCCGCTCAACCGGTACGTGTTGCCCGATGTACCGCGCTGGCGCACGCACGACTTCCAGAGTCCCGACTTGCTCGCGATCGCCCGCGACTATGCGGCGGCCCTGAACTACGGGGATGCAAGCGGGGCCACGTGGGCGGCCGCCACGGTGCCCGTGACGCCCGTGTCGACGCTTCTGGCTCGTCTGAGCCCGGCCGCCCGGCGAGTGGTCCTGGCCCGTCTGGCCACGCTCGACGTGGCGGACGCCGCGGGTATGGCGGCAACCAACGAGACCGGTCAGCTCCGCTACAACGGCCGGCGCGAGCTGGCCGCGATTGACGCGCTGGAGACCGATGTCGTGAACCCCTCGGAGGAGCAGAGCACGGCCGCGGTGCTGGACAAGCTCAGCGGCGCCATCCTGATCGGCGGCCGCCAGCGGCAGGCCCGCGCGCAGTTGCTGGCCGGCCTGCTCGAACAGTTGCTGGTGGACAGCAAGCGGTCCAGGGACACCGAGACCGCCGTGCTCAACATGCAACTCGTCCAGTGGAGAGACGGCCAGGCCGCCAACCACGCGTTCGTGGCGGGCAGCGGCGACGCTCTTCGCACCTGGCGTCAGCGGTAGCCGGAGGAGTCTGGAGGCACACGTGCAGCCGCAGCCATCGCTCAATCTGCTCCCGACCGTTCAACAGGCTATCGACAGCCTGCTGACAGTGTACGAACCCGAGTTCCTCAGCTTCGGCTATCGCCTGTTCCTGGCGTTCGCCACGATCGTGATCGCCTGGCAGGGCATCCGGATGATGTTCTCGCATGAGGGACTCGGCGAGCAGATGTTCGACTTCGCCAAGCTGCTGCTCTTCGTGTCGTTCGGGTATGCGTTTATCGCGTTCTACCAGGCGCCGCTGCCCGGCATCGGCGTGTCGTTCACGAACCTGATCACCGACCAGGCGCACTACTTCTTGAGCGTGCTCGAGGCGCGGGCGTTCGACAATCTCTACCACCACCTCGATGACCTCTCGGACCACTTCCTTCAGCCCGACGCGTGGTCGCTCCTGGCCAACCTGATCTACTGGACGGTGCTCTTGCTCATCGCGTTTGCCAAGGCGCTCTCCCTCGGCGTGATTGCCTTCGGGCTCATCGCCACGTCCGTCTGCACGCTCCTCGGCCCGATCTTCGTCCCGTTCTTCATCGTGCCCAAGCTCGACTGGCTGTTCTGGGGATGGTTCAAGTCGCTCATCCAGTATTCGTTCATTCCCGTGGTCGCCGTGGCGTTCCTGATGATCTTCGAGCAGTTCGTCTACCGGTACGTAACGACGCTGCCGGCGGCCATCACGTCCGCGGAATACGGCATCTACGCCCTCCAGGCTGTGGCCGTCGTCGTGACCTTCTGCGTGGGCATGCTGCTGGTGCCGTCACTCACGAGTTCCATCTTTGGTGGACGCAGCGGCGAGAGCGCGCTCTCGACCCGCGTCAGCATCACTCGGGCACTGGGCCGCCGCTGAGGACAAGCACATGACACACCAACGTCCGCTGACACCAGAAGACGAAGAGGACTCGACGGCGTCGCCGGAGTTCTCCCGGCTGTTGTTCGTCGGTTTCGGGATCGCCGGACTGATCGGACTGCTCTGCGGTGTCGTCTGGATCGCCTGGCACCTCCTGGTGCGATAGGCGTTCCCGGAGACGAGGAGTGAGCCATGGAGATGACCGTTGCCGACCTGCCCCCGAAGACGCTCGAGAACGCCAAGCGGCAGTTCGTGGAGCTGTATGGCTCCTCCCTGGTCATGAACACGTATCTCAAGATCGCCCTCCTCCTGGTCTCGCTGCTCGCCCTGGGGCTGTTGGCGCTGAACTTCCACACGGCCTCGAAGTACTCCCGCGTCAGGCCCCTCGTGGTCCGGATCGACGACGTGGGACGGGCGGAAGCGGTGCAGTATGACGCCACGACCTACCAGCCTCAGGCTCCGGAGATTCGGTACTTCCTGACGCAGTTCGTCGTGAAGCACTTCAGCCGGATCCGCGCGACCGCGCAACGGGAGTACCCCGACTCGCTGTTGTTCCTCGAACAATCGCTGGCCGACGCCACCATCGCGCAGGACCAGCAGAGCCGGGCCATCGAGACGTTCCTCGCCAGCCGGTCCACAGACGAGGTCGACATCGTCGTCCAGAACGTCAGCCTCAGCGAGCTGTCGAAGTCGCCGTACAAAGCCGCCATCACCTTCCAGCGGGTCATCTACACGCCCGGGACCCGGCACGAACGCAACCGTCAGACACTCGTGGCGCAGGTGGACTTCGTGTTCCGCGAGCACGTCCCGAATGAGTTCGTCCGCGTGAATCCCCTGGGCCTGGAGATTCGGTACTTCCGCGTGGACCAAGCCTTCGAGGAGGCCCGCTAATGATCGCCAACACGGCCTTCCTCGCAGCGCTCACGGTGTTCCTGCTCGCCGCCTGGCTGGCAGGTGAACTGAGCTTCCTCGCCCGTTTCAAAGTGACCTTGTTTCGGCAGCACGGCGCCGACCTGGCGCTCGGGGCCCTGCTCGTCTTCTTCAATCTGTTCGGCGTCTACTACGCGGCCGCCCGGTGGCTCTTCCTTCGGGATACGGGACGCAAACTCCAGCACCTCGATCGCCAACTCGGGACACCGGACGCGGTGCTCGACGACCTCGGTGAGCGGCCCATTCGCTAGCGGGACACTCGCATGGAACGAGACCTGGACCCTCGTGAGCAGACGATGGACCGTCCGGCACTCCGGCGCGGGAGTGGCGGCGCGGGCGGTCGGGACGTCCGCCGGCCTGAGCCGCGAGACGTGGTCGCCCAAGGCCTCGACCTGCCACGCGGCCGCGCGCGAGAGCGAGTGAAGGTCCACACGCAGACCTACGCGCTCCGCGGCTCGGAAGTGCGGACGCTCGCCAACGTCGGTGCGTTTCGGGTCATTCCGGCAGAGGACCTCCGCTCGGAATCGAGTCCTCGCCAGGACGCGCGGACGGGAGACCTGTACCACCTTCGCGAAGCTGGTCTCATCCGCACGATCCCATACCTCGTCGGGCGACACCGGACCAGTCTTGTCGTGCTCACCGAACGGGGCCGGGATTTGCTCGAGAGCCGCCGGATCCAGGGCGACGAACGCGCGCAGGTCTTCTACGCCGGCGCTCTGAAGCCGCGGGAGCTCACGCACGACAGTCAGACCTATCGCGCGTACCTACGCGCGGCCGAACGGCTCTCTGGTCAGGGCGCCGACATCCGCCGCGTCGCCCTCGACTACGAGCTGAAACGCGACTACCAGCGCTTCCTGCACCAGCGCAACCGGGCGCGCCGTGGACCACATCACGACACCGAGCACCCGGTGCCAACGGTCGAAGACTGGGCGCGCGACCACGACCTGCCCGTCGAGGACGGACACGTGCGGTTCCCAGACGTGCAGATCGAATACGAGCGCGAGGACGGCCGGCGCGAGGTGGAGAACGTGGAGGTGGTCACGCCCCACTACCGCGGAGCGCTCGCCGCCTCGAAGGCACGGTCAGGCTTCAGCTGTTACCACGCCGGCGGGCGGGGCCGGCTCGGTGGAGGCCACGGCCGGTCCGGAAGCCGCCCCTTCGACCCGCGCGTGGCGGAGGAGCTGTTCTCATGACGCAGGACGAGCAGGTCCAGGCCGTCGTGCCGTTCGGCTTCACCACACGCCAGGCGGGCTTTCTCGTCGAGGTGATGCGGAATGCGGGTGTCTGCCTCGCCAGGCAGTACTGCACCTACGCCGGCATCGTCCGCGGGCAGAAGACGCACGACTTCTTTGGTGGACTGGTCAACCGGCGTTTCGCCACTGCGCACCGTGGCGGCTCGCGTCAGGCACACGTCTATCACGTGCACCACAAGAAGCTCTACGCCGCCATCGGCGAGCCTGACGCACGATTCCGCAAGCCGCTGGCCGTGGCCCGGGCCGTCGAGCGCTTGATGATCCTCGACCACGTGCTCGGGCATCGGGAGCTGCGCTGGCTCGCCGGCGAACACGAGAAGGTCGAGCACTTCGCCCGCACGACGACACTGCGACGTGAGGAACTGCCAGCGCTGACCTTCACCGGCAGCGGGACGACGACCACGCGCTACTTTTCCGACAAGCTGCCCATCGGCGTGTCCAGCGATGGGCGGCGGCATGTGTTCGTGTATCTCGTCACCCAGGATGTCCCGCTCGACTTTCGGGCGTTCCTGCATCGCCACGCCGAGCTGCTGCGTGCGCTGCCGGAGTGGGAGATTCGCCTGCTCATTCCACGTCACCTGACGGCCTCGACGGCCGCCTATCGGGAGGCGTTTCATGAGGAACTCGCACAGCCCCTGCGCCCAGCCGTCGCCGATGAACTTGCCTGGTACTTCCGGCAACTCAGAGCCGTCCCGGAGCCGGGTGGCCTCCGGCTGCGGGCGGCCCAGCGGGCTTTCGCGGCATCTCGCTATCGCGCGCTCTACCGAGCCTGGCAACGCGACGGTGACCGCGTCTTGCACGCGACGACGTCACCCACGCTGGCCGACAGCGTGGCCCGTCATTCAGGGCGCCTGGAATGCGACGTGCCGGCCCACCGGTACCTGCATCTCACTCCCCTGGTTGGCAGCGCCTGATGTGGCGCGAGGGGGAACGGGTGGGGGAACGGGTCCCAAAGCGCACTGTTCCCCCCTCCCGAAGGTCACTGACCGTGTCACCGGCGGTCGGGGATTCGCCGCGCTGGACGCAACTGGTCGAGCCGTAAGCCCCTGTCTTCGCAGCGGGTTGGCGCAGGTGCCAGCCGTCGATCCCGGGCGGCGTTCTGTGCCGCCCGCGGGGCCCCACCCACGCTGGCCACCCGGGGTCCGGGGGGGTGTGGCCCCCCCCGTGGGGGGGGTGGGGGGGCCCCCGCCCCCGGCCCGGGGGTCGCTCACGCCCCGGCTGTCCCTGTCCCAACGTCTCGTCTCGGCGGCCGGTGATGGCGGCGTCGTTGCGACCCGCCATCCTGCCCGCAATGCACCGCACATCTGCTGCGCCATGGCGCTCGGAACCACGGTGCCGTACCCGTCGACAAGTACCCGTCAACGAGGTCCGTCATGCCACTGATCAAGCCACGCACGCGCGGGAAACAGATGGTCCGTCTGATCACGCGGCTCGACCGTGAGAACAACGAGGCGCTCTACGCCTACGCGCAGTTCCTGGGCGAGCCCGTCGAGTACGTGCTCAACCAACTGGTCGACACGGTGTTGGCCAAGGACAAGGATTACGTTACGTGGCGCGCCGACCACCGGCAGTCATGGGTGCCGCACACCACGAGCCGCCGGCGCGGTCGTTCGGCGAGCAATGTCTCCGTCCCTGAACGGGTGTAGCCACAGGCACGACCATGCTGCATGCCATTGTCCAGGTGCGCGCGGTGCTGGCAATCTGCGTGGCGGTCGCCATCGGAACCTGGGGACTGCACGAGTTCCCCGTGCGACTGGGCGATGACCTCTTCTTGCAGATGATCTTCGCGCGGAAGCCCGTGGTCTTCCACGTGCTGACGTATGGGTACGCGACGTTGTGGTTCAGCACGCCCTTCTTCGCGATCTCCACCCTGCTGTCGCTCGCCACGATCGCTGAGTCCCGCCGCCGGCGAACGACCCGATCTCACGCGCTGCCGCCGTACACAGCCCCCGAACACCGGCCGGCACCGTTGCTGGTACTGGGGGAAGCCCATTACCCGACCTCGGCGGGGCGCGCGCCCACGCCAACCTGGCTGACCATCCCGCAACGGGGTCTGTACACGGGCGTCATGATTCTCGGCGCCGTGGGCACCGGCAAGACGTCCGCTTGCATGTATCCCTATGTCGAGCAATTGCTCCGCTGGCGGGCGGACGATCCCGAGCGGAAACTTGGCGGCCTGCTGCTCGAAGTCAAAGGCGACTTCTGCAAGCAGGTGCGCACGATGCTCACGCGAGCGGGACGCGCCGACGACTACCTGGAGATCGCGGTGGGCGGCGACGTCTGCTACAACCCGCTCCACAACGATCTCGACCCGTACGCTGTCGCGTATGCCATCGCCTCGCTGCTGAACAACCTGTTCGGCAAGTCGAAGGAACCGTTCTGGCAACAGGCCTACACCGACCTCCTGAAGTTCGTCATCCTGCTCCGCCGGCTCAGCGACGGCTATACCACCCTCTCGGAGGTCTACCGCTACGTGCTCGATGAGGGCCAGATCGATCGGGACATCCGGCGGCTGAAAGGGACGCTGGCGGAGCCGCCCGAAGTGCTGGTCGTGTCGCTCGAAGACTACCGCCAGCACGGCGCGCAGACGATGTGGACGCACTGGTTTGCTGAAGGCCAGGCCCAGATGGCGCACCCGTACGAAAGCGAACTGGAAGCGTTCCTGGATGCGCGCCAGGTGTCGTACGTCGTGCGACAGGCACAAGGCACCGAATGGGCCGAGCGTCGCTATCAACTCGATGCCGTCGAACGCTGGTATCTGCACGGGTGGAGCCGCCTCGACGCGCGCTTGCGATCGTCCATCACCGAGGGGGTCATCGTCTTTTTGTCGTTGTTCGACGACAACCAGGCCATCCACCGGACGTTCTGCCCGCCACGATCGGCCTACGTCGATCCACCTGTCGCCGGTTCACCTCGCCCCCTGCCGCCCATTGAGGATCTCCTCGAGACGGGACACGTCCTGGCCCTCAACTTCCCAGTCGGCATGAACCCAGGACTGGCACGCGCCCTCGGGGTGATGCTCAAGCTCGACTTCCAGCGCGCCGTGCTCCAGCGGATTCCCCGGATCTCGGCGAGCCCGGATCGCATCTGGCGCGACCTGCTCTTCGTCTGTGACGAGTACCACGCGTTTGCCACCGTCGGCGAAACCGACCCGACCGGTGACGAACGGACCTTCGCGCTGTCCCGCCAGGCCCGGCTGATCCCGATCGTCGCCACACAGAGCATCAGCTCGCTGCGGTCGGCGTTGCCGGGCGAGGAGAGCTGGCGCACCTTGCTCCAGTGCTTCCGCACGAAGTTGTTCCTGGCCACGAGCGACGAATTCACTGCGCGGACGGCGGCCGAACTGTGTGGCAAGCGCGACCGCCTCAAGGCCCACTACACGTTGTCGGAGGCCGGGCAGAGCGCCCACGTGTCGTTGCTGACCGGACGGGCGGCCGCCGCGAAACAAACGCTCAGCACGAGCAAAAGCTACGCGCCGCACAACGACTACATCTTCCCGCCGCGCGTGTTCACCGAACTCCAGAACGCCCAGGCGATCGCGTTGCCGTATGACGGCTTCAACCCATTGCCGCCGCAGTTCTGCTATCTGAAGCCGCACTACCTCGACGTGCAGACCAGTTACTTCGACCACCTCGCGCAGGGGGCCTTGTGAGCAGCCTGGACCGCATCCTGCCGTTCCTCCGGCCCATCGAGGACCTGCTGGTCGATCCGTCTGTCACCGAGGTGATGGTGAACGACGGGGGCCGGCACGTCTTCGTCGAGCGGGAGGGCGCGCTGGAGGCGGTGGTCGGCCGGTCGCTGGAGCCGCGCAACCTGACCGTGGCGATCAAGAACATCGCCCGCGCGTGTGGCGACGAGATCTCCGAGGCGCAGCCCCTGCTCGACGCGCGGCTGGAAGACGGGTCACGGGTGGCAGCGATGTTCCCGCCCTGCGCCATGGCCGGCCCGGCGCTCACGATACGAAAGTTCACGCGGAGGTACAGCCTGGAGGATCTCGTCCACGTCGGCGCCATGACGCCTGCGTTAGCCGCACAACTCGCCCAGGCCGTCGCGACGCACCAGAACCTCCTGATCTCCGGCGGAACCGGCACCGGCAAGACGACACTCCTGAATGCGCTCGCGGCCGGCATTCCCGATGCCGAGCGCATCGTGGTGATTGAGGAGACCTCCGAGATTCACCTCAACAAACCGAACCTCCTGCGTCTGGAGGCGCGGCGCGCGCAGGCCCCGCTCGGGCACGAAGCGCCGCTGCCGCCTGTGACGATAGCCGACCTCGTGCGTGCGACCCTCCGCCACCGCCCGGATCGCATCCTCGTGGGCGAGGTGCGGGGCGCCGAAGCCTTCGACCTGTTGCAGGCGCTCAACACCGGTCATCTCGGGAGCCTGACGACGATTCACGCCAACTCCGCGGAACAGGCCCTGACTCGACTTGCGCACTGTGTGCTGACCGCCAACGTCGGCCTGCCGCACCGCAGCATTCGCGAGGCGATTGCACTGGCGATCCGCCTGGTCGCGCACGTCGCCCGAGTGGGCGGGCGACGACGGATCACGGAATTGGTCGCCGTGCGCGGGTACGACGGTGAAACCGACCGGTTCCTGCTCGAACAGCGCTACACGGCAGATACCAACCCGGGAGCGGCGTCATGAGGCATGTGAATGGACACCGTCGGCCATGGCATCTCTGGGGCGCGGGTGTGGTGTGGGTCGCAGGGCTCGCTCTATCCGCCTGCGGTGGCGGGACGACGCCCAGCGGGCCCAGCACCCCGTCGACTCCGCAGTCGTTTCTCACAGGTACGTGGCAGGGCACCATCACGATCCAGGTCAACCCGGGGGACCCCGGTGCGCCGCTCCCCACGACGGGCACGACCGAATGGACGTTCGAGGTGGTCGCGCAGACCAATCTGCAGACGTTCTCGAGCACGTTGCGGTCGCAGCATCCGTGGCTGCCAACGACCATGACCGGCACGACGACGTTGGTGCCGCAGAACGTGCCGCCGACGCAGATCAGTACGCAGGGGTCGTACGACTCCGCCCGCGGTTGTCGCGGGACATTCGGCAGTTCCGGCACGGCAGAGGCGACGCGAATCGACGCAGACTTCACCGGTGTGGACTGCAACCACATGACGTTCACCGGCCGGATCGTGCTGACCAAGCGCTGAGGGAGTCTCAGGTGCCCGTCATGAGCCAAGACAACGCCGCGCACTTCCTGCGAACGATGTTCGAGGCAGACGACTGGGTGGCCGTGTTCCTCAAGGCATACGACACCGATCACACGCGCCAGCGTGTCGCACCTGTCGCGGTGTTTACTGAGCCGCGGTGGCAGACGTGGCTACGCGTGATGAACGTCCACCGCTTCAACGTGTACGTCAGCGTGAATGCGATCACGCCCGGGCGGCACAGGCGGAGGAAGGACGCCGTGCACGCGGTGAGGCACGTCTTCCTGGATGCCGACGACGGCGGGCCGGACGTCGTGCGCCACCTGGAGGGCCGGCACGACCTGCCGACACCGTCGTCCGTTCTTCACACGTCGCCTGGACGGGTCCAGGTGCTCTGGCGCGTGCACGGGTTCTCGTCGGAACGAGTGGAACGCTTGCAGAAGCAGCTCGCGAGGGAACTCGGGACTGACCTGGCCGCAACCTCGTGCACCCAGACCATGCGCGTTCCGGGATTCCTGAACTGGAAGTACACGCCGCCGGTGGCCGTGGGCAGCAACTACGGGGACTCGAGCGGGGTGTTCGACTCGAGCGGGGTGTTCGAACCCGGCGACTTCCCTACTCCGGCAGATCCGCACCCGGCCGTGCGCGACGTGCCGACTGAGCCATCAAGGGGCTGGACAAGCGGCGGTACGACGCCATCCACGCCGCCCGACGTGATCGCGAGGGCCCAGCGCTACATGGCGGCGGTGCCGGCTGCGGTTTCCGGCCAACGAGGCGACGTGCGGACGTTTCAGGTGTGCTGCCGACTGGCACGTGGCTTTGGCTTGGGCCCGGGCGACGCGCTGCGATTGCTCGCCGAGTGGAATGCGCGGTGCGATCCGCCGTGGACCGAGCGTGAGTTGCTGGCCAAGTTGGATCACGCGCAGCGCTATGGCCGGGAGCCGATCGGCGGCCTGCTCACAGGAGGTGTGTGAGCCCAGCATCTTTCGAGCTTCGTCGACCACGCACGCGCCACACGGCCGTGCGTCTCACCCTGTTCGCCGGCATCCACATCGATCCGGTGAACGTAACCGCTGCCGTCGGCCCAGGCCCTCGGCAGTCTTGGAGGATCTCCAATGTCCAAGCACAACGGCGATCTGGTGTCCGTGAAGATCATCCCGAACGAGCAAGGTCGTCCCCCAGGGAAGCTTGCCGACGCGGAGGTGGTTTTCGAGGCCAGTGCTGGCCCGCTCAGCGGGCTGCGACTCATTGGCTTCGCCGTCTGGGAACGTCGCGATGGAGGGAAGAACGTGACGTTCCCCGCTCGGCAGTACTCCGTCAGCGGCGAGCGCAGGAGCTTTGCGCTCCTGCGTTCCGCGAATGGAGAGCCGAGCGCGCAGGACGCGCTTCGCGAGTGCATTCTCGACGCGTACAGCCGCGTCGAGATCCACGAGTAGGCCGTCCGTCTCTGGTGCCCCGGGGCAGCCGCTTCACGGCCGCTGCCCCGGGCCCGCGTCCGTCAGAACGACCGTGGCCGCGTCACTCGGCCGACGCGTAAATCGTAGGTGGTGCGCCTTCAACCTGAATGAGGAAGGGACACGTCATGGACTCCGCCGCCCAATCCGCTTTGCGTCGTCCAGAACTGGTCACGGAGGCCGCGCCTGTCGCCATGCCGGAATCCGCCCGGGCGCTGACCGTGACGGCCGTCTATCACCTATCCGAGGCCGGCCGGAAGTCGTCACTGCTTGCCGGGGGCGATGGCCGTGCCGTTCAGCAGATCACTGTGCAGGTCTCGGCGAACCGAATGCACCTCGTCAGCGTCGACGTCCAGGGCGTGGCGCGGCTCAAGTTGCGCCCCAGGTATGACATCGACGCCAATCAGCGCGTCGTGCGTCTCGACGACGCCCCGACCTACGACGTTCCGCCGACGATTGACGAGTTGTTCAGGGAGGCCGCTCGCAACCACGAGCGGGAGCGCGTCTACCAAGCCGAGCGCACCGTCACGCGAGCCAAGAAGCGCGAAGCCGACCACGAGCGACGCCTGCAGGTCGCGCAGGCGTTCCTGACGGACCGTGCCCAACGTGCGGTGGTTCATCCAGCCCCGTCTCCCAAGCGCTGCTACGTCAGCACCGATCAGGGCCGTGTGCTGTTCGACGTCGCGACCGACGAGGGGCCGGCCCGCGACGTACCGCCCGAGGCGCATCGCCGCTTTCGTGCCGACCTGGCCGCCAAGCACGACAGGAACCAGCAAGAACGGGCGACGCAGCTCGCGCTACACGAGGAGAAGAAGCGCTACATCGCCGAGTGGATCGCAGTGCACGGGAAGCCCGAGCAGCAAGCCCGCCAGACCGCCGGCGTGTTACCTATGGAGGAGGCCATCGAAGCGATCACCGACCAGGCGTTCGCCGCCGTCGCCGACCGCGCCCCGTACGCGCGGGATGGCGCCGACAGGCTTCAGGCACACCTGCGAGCGTTCCCCGAATACGCCGACGTTATCGTCTCTCCCGCCGATCTGGTTGTCGTGAGCACGAACGCGATCAAGGCGACGGCCGGGCAATGGGCAGTGGTTCAGTCCGTGCAGATGGCGCTCCCGGACGCAACGGTAACGCTGCGTGCGCACCGCCTCTCATGGACGAAGCAGCCGCAGGCGCCCACTCTGACGCTTTTCGGCGTTCTGGTCACGCAGAAGGTCGGGCCGTTTGTGCTGAGACGAGAGTATGCGACTTCAAGAGGTTGATGGTCCCGAGGGCCGCGATGGATCCGCGTTGCCACAACTCCTGACGGCCGGGTGCCACCGGGCCGGTCAACGCCAGCAGCTCTCGCCCCCTGTACGTGCTTCTCGCAAAGCAGTTGCGGCCTTGCGTGGCTTGGACGGCCGGCGCCGCTGAGCATAGCCGTGCTAACGCCTCGCCACTTGCACGTCTCACCGGCACGGCACTTGCTCTGAGCCAGCCCTTCACTGATAATCGCCTCGCAGCAAGGCGGTAATGTTGCTGGTTGGCAGTCTCGGCGTCCCGCTTGATCCCCGACAGCCGCCTTCTACCAGTTGGATGGTCAGCCGGCACAAGGATGTCCCTCAGGCTGGAGCGAGTCAATGGAACCCCTGACTTGGCCACAGGTAGTTACGGCATCCACCGCTCTCCTCGCGATCATCGTGTCGGTCGTGTCGTTACGCCGAACGAGCCGGGTACAGGACCAGCAACTGAGGCTGCAGAAGAAGCAAGAGGAACTGACGGATCTTCAGCTTGAGGCACTTCGCAAGCAAGCGCAGTTGGCTTCCTCCAACACCAGTTCGGCTGCGCCCACCGAGAGAGCTGACGTTAGGGTTGACCTTGAGACAACGGGAAGGGGTCAGTTCAAGTTCTTCATCACCAATTGGGGGAATGTGCCAGCCTGCGACGTGTCGTTCGATCTGGACTTGGAACCAGGCAAGGCAAGCCCTCTAGTCAAGGGAGACTACGACGAGAAGCTTCCGATTCACGAGTTGGGCCCAGGCAATCGAGTCCCCTTGTGGGCGGCAATCACGATGGGAATGGGCACCTCGTTCCCGGCGCGGTGGAGTTGGCGGAATCCGGACGGCACGAAAGAGACACGTAGATCGCTGCTCGCGCTGTGAGACGGAATAGATGGCCACAACAAGGTGCTGTGCACGGCCGGAATGGGACGTCAGGCGAGCGCCGGCGGGCGAGCGCCGACGTTCAGCTTCTGAAATCGCCAAGGAGGGAAATGCCGCACCGTTTCGCACTGCCAAGCCATATCGTCAATGAGCACAGGTCAGACGCGGTAATGCTGCTGCGGATCGCCGCTGGCGTGAACGCGATGGAAGCGTCGCTGAGGCTTATGCTGTCACTCGTGGAGGATGATGACTCTCCGGCGGCCAAGCTCGGTCGCGCACACTCGGTATTCGCCGCCGTTGGCTACCTCCGTGAGATCGTGAAGATGATCGAAAGGGAGGGCTGGGATGCCAGGCTCTGGCAGATGGTAGACGCGGGTGTCAGCAACGGATTCGTCATGTCGACATCCGTCACCGAAGCGAGGGCGCTGCTCTCACCGACTCACCCGGACATCGGTGGGAACGTCCTCTTGAAGGTTCGCGACAAGATCGGATTCCACTGGGATCCTCAACCGTTCGAGGCCTTTCTTGACGATCCTGACGTAACTGAGGCCGTCTTCGTCGAGTTCGGTAGCGAGAAGAAACTCGATCGGATCTTTCGAGCAGCAGCAGACGCGATGTCAAGATGGTTTCTGACGCTCTCCCCCGACCGTGACACGGCGGTGCCAATGACGGATCTGATTCCAGCAATTCTGGCCGCCCATGGCGTGGTTGGGGACGTGGTGGAAGCGGCGATCGCTGGGATGTTGGCTGAAACGGGAGATGATCCCGCGGATTACCTGATTGACGCGACCGAACACGAAGGCTAACGGGCGCATGCGAGCGACCGGTGCTGGTGGGATCGGGAGCGTGCTCGGCCATGTTATGAGCCGGCGCTAGTCGAGGGGCCGCGACTCTCAGTTGAACAATCGTGTCCGGCCCGGCGTGGTTGAAAAGACTCCAAGAGCCTCCGCTCGTTCGATATCGAGGGAGATAGCGGCCGCGGCGATCATGCGCACGCGGGCTTGGTCGGTAAACCGTTGCACGCCGTACTCACGGGCGATCGACTTCAGGAGCGCGTCGGGAACATCACCTTCGGCTTGCCCAGGCGCGACTGCCGCCCGGATGGCGGCCGCCAACTCCGACAGCGGTACGTCGTCGAGCGACCGAGGAGCATCTGGGCGCGGCATGATCCAAGGCTGCTCGGGACAGCGGAAGACAACTTCGTCGACTAGTCGGCGACGCCCCTCGTCTCTGGCCTCGACCTTGCCGGCCCGCTGCAGTGAGGCGAGGGCGACATTCACAGCATGTCGCAGGTGTTTGCCCGCGCGGGCGACTTGGGAACACCTATCTCGGTAGAGGCCGTAGATCGCCGCTTTCGTGACCGGACCAGCGGTTTGGACGATGTCGAAGACTGCCTCTCGGACGTTCGGTGGCGGGGCCGTCCGCGGATCTGGATAGTCGCGCCCGACGTTACCACCTGTCGGACTGAGACTTCGGTCCCGCTGCTCTGTCGGCTCAGCGTCCACATCGTCCGAGTCCCCCTCTTCTTCAGGTTCGGTGTCAGGCTCTTCGTTCGACGCACCTGCATCCGCCACACCGAGCGGCGGCCAATCGCCCTGAGCACTCACTGTAGGCCCAGCTGTGCCGGCGCCTTCTGCGTCGTCACCACCAGCTCGCTGCGCCCCCTTGAAGATCCCAAGTTCTTCGCACGCCTCGGTCACATGCCGGACGGCACGCTCTTCGTCAGCGTAAAAGAGACTCTCCCTGACGCGCACGAAGGTCCACTGCGAGCGTTCCAGCTGCCGCTGACGCGCCAGGTCCTCCATGTATCGGTCCGCCCCGTGCCACGCATCGCCATCGCACTCGACCGCCAGCCGCTGACCGTCGCTGCCCTCAATCACCAGGTCGATTCGTTTCTCGGCAACCTCGACCTGAGCCGAGAGTGTATAGCCGCGGGCGACGAGCGCCAGCGCAACGTCAACCTCGAACCAGCTGTCGAATGGCCGCGGCGGACGCTCCGTCCGCCGCTCGGCCCGCTCTGCACGAAGCTGAAGGTGAGGGATATCGAGCGAGGACCCCGCGATGCGGGTGTCGGGAGGGTGCTTGAAGTAACCGAGGACTCGTCGGCGCAGGCAGTTCGGCCCAAGTTCGTCCTCTTGGATACTGTGAAACAGCCACGCCTGCTCCCGAGCGCGGCTCATCGCGACGTTGAACCGCTGCACGAATTTCCTGTCATCGACCGACAGGGTGGCGTTTCTGGCATTCGGAGCCGCGACCATGCTGATGAACATCACGTCGCGCTCGTCTCCCTGGAATACGTATGGGTTGCCGCATCGCAGATTCCGCGACGTGAAGACCTCAGGCCCGAGCCGGTCCAGGAGCATCTGCTCGATGTGTGCGCCTTGCTTCTCGCCCTGCAGGCAGATCACACCGAAGTCCATGTCGTCGTACGCTTCGTCCCCGTGGCACTTGGCGATCACGTCAACCAGCGATACGGCTTCTGGGGTGTTGATGTCACGTGTCCGATAGCCGGCCGCTACGAACGTCCGCTTCAGGGGCTCCAATCGATCGCGCGCAACCTGCCTGAGTGGGATGAGCGGATTGGCCTCATAGCACAACTGATTGCTGAAGCCGATGATCTCGGGCACGCAACGGAAATGCTCTCTCAACGGCACCGACGCCGAGAGATGGACCTGGCCAATGTCGAAGAGGCTCGTTTCGAGATGATAGCTTGCCCGAAAGCCGAAATCTTCGAGATGAGTGCCACGGAGTGCTGTGATTTCCGCATCCTCCGCGCCTACGATAGTGGGCGAGATTTGTTTGTCATCCCCGACGATGATCACCTGCTTGGCCAGGTAGAAGAGAACCAACGAATCCAGCCAACACTGAGAAGCCTCGTCGACAATCGCCACGTCGAACAGACCAGGCTCAGGAGACACCGTCTCGTATAGCCGGCCCAGCGACACGACCCAAGCGGGGATAGCCTCGAGGCACCTGGCCAGAAGTGCCTGCGCCTCTGCGCGGCGGGAGAACACGTTGGGCCCGGTAGCGGGGATACGAGCAACGGCCTTCGCCCAGGCCGTCAGGGTGGCGCGCCGTCGCTCGTCGATTCGCGAAAGCGCCTCGCGCCAGGCTTTCGCGGCTGTCAACGCGAGCAGCAGGTCTTGCTGCCGCTGGCGCTCGTCCTTCACGGCTCGGTGTATGGCCTCGATACGCTCGGACGACAGCATGACGTCGAGCCAAGACTGAACACGCCTGTGGGCCCACGCGGATTCGAACTGCCCAAACCGGACCGCCCAGCTCTCAGTTCCTTCGGCCGCAACGACGGCATCGGCGAGGTTCGGCGCCGCAGCTCTCAAGAGGCCCAGGAAGTCAGCGTACGCCTTGTGGCGCTCTCGGAGCTGAGATTCTGCCTCCAGACCCGCCAGCGCCGCGCTGACCGCGCCAGGGTCCTCGCCCAGGAGCGCCTCGATGAGTGCCGTCAACACTCGAACAACGTTCTTGCCCGCGATGGCGTGACGGATTTCGAGCACTAGCTCGTCTCGGCGTCGGCGGGCCTCCTCAAGCGCAATTTCCGCAAGTCGGTGCGTCACGGAATTGATAAGTTCTTCCGATGGGCATCCCGCAGCCAGTCGCTCTGCCAGCCATCGTCGAAGTCCGTCCGATATCCCGTCGGCCGATCTGGCAGTGACCAGCCACTGTTCCAGCGCCCGCGCCCGATTCCTCAGTGCGGATGCCTGAGCCCTCGGCGAAACGGCATGGGCATTTGGCCATCTCGACCACGGCGCCACCGCGGCTTCGAGAAGAACCCACCCGTCGATCGCGCGACGAGCTTTCGCCACCTCCTCCGGCCGACGGATCGGCAGACCGCCGACCGACACGGAGGTCTCAACCCACTCGGTCTCTTTGACGACCGCAGGCTTGAACACCGCAAGCGTCCGGCGACGCCCTCCCTGTTGGTAGTGAGTGTCCAGCCTGGCCAGGTCACGATGGGCTTCTGCTCGGCTTCTCGCCGCCACTTCGATCGGGAGGATAGACGCGACGATTGAGTCGGTGAGTGGACGCAGCGTCGCGCGACACTCCTCCTGCATCTGCGTCCAGGAAACCACGTTTCGAAGTAAGACCGCCCGCAACTCACGTACCCAGGACTCGTCGTCCGGCGCCGTTGTGGACTCGACACTCTGCAGCGAACGGAGCCAGGTCGCTGCAGCGGTCAGGGCCGCCACATCGACAATCGCGGGAGGATCCCCGGCATCGGATGGAGGAGTCTGGGCGAGAGCGTGTTTCGCTCTCGCAATCGCGGCCATCGCCGCTCTGGCGACATCTGGAGCCACGGGCAACGGGACCCACTCGTGCGCGAGTCGCGCCTTCAGCGCTGCATCCAAGGCATGGTGGTACTTCGCGAGTTCTGCCCATCCGCTCGAGTACGTCGGGCAAACCGATTGGTGCGGCACCTCGTCACGGATCCAGCCAAGCTGGTCCCGCTCCCCTCTGAGGCGCCTGGCGATCGAGGCCCGTGTCCCACCGTGCCCCTGGACCGGTTCGACGGTCTCGGTTTCGGTCGCGCGGGCCTGATGGAGCGTGCGCTCGTGGTCGGCGATCGCGATTTCCGAGCGTTCGAGATCCGCCTCGAGATCCGAGATCCGTTTCTCCTCGACCGCCGGCTCGAAACGTTGGTGCCTAGCCAGAATGCTGTCGACACTCCGACGAAGATCGCGGTCGCTCACACGGGAGTCGCCCAGAAGCGTCACGCACAGTTGCTGCAACTCGGCAGGCAACTTCGCACGAAGCACTTCGAGCGCCTGGGAGGTCTGCGCGGTCACCAGCACTCGTCTGCCGGTGGCAAGGTAGTGCGCAATCAGGTTCGCGATCGTGTGGCTCTTCCCCGTGCCAGGCGGTCCCTGAACCACAACGCCCGGGGCGCCCTCGGCCTGTCGCACGATACGCGCCTGCTCATCGTTGCTCGGAAGTGGAAAGAACACCCGGCCGTTTCCCCTAGCGTGATCACCTCCGCCCCGAGGACCGGCATCGTACAGCCGGCGGTCTTCCATCATCTTGCGCCAGGGGACTGGCAACTGGTCGAGAGCCACGGCGGGTTGTGGCCCGCTGGTGGCTTCCTCGATCCGCTTCAGCAACGCGTCCAGCGACCGAGCGCTCCTGTTGCGGAATACAACAGCGGCTCCAAATGACACGCGGGCCCCGTTCGCCGGCGCGTCCTGAGGCTCCAATGTGTCGAGGTACTCGGTGCCGGCGCTGATCGGAACGGCAAGGCGCCGCAGCACATCAGCAACCTTCACACGATCGCGCAGCCCGGCGGCGAGCGCGGCGAGGTCTGGCCGCAATTCATCGGCTTTCCTCTCGACCGTTGCCCGCTGTGCCGCAGTGAGGAAATCAACTTCGACCTGGGCCGCTGTGAAACTGCTGGCGGGGCCAAGCGTCAGCGCACCAGTTCGGTCGTCCAGCGTGAGTTCCGCAGGGAACGCGAGAAGATGACGCCGAACGCGCTGCCCATCGAGCCGTGAATCGAAGAGCCCTACGGCCACCATGAGATCGAAGTTGTCGGCGTGCCCCAGGAGCTGCTGGTGGATCGCGAAGAGCTTCCTGTAGACCGGCCCAACCTCGCGAGCCAGAGAGGCCTGGCGGGACCACGGGAGCCATAGCCGGCCAAGGTACCTGTCCCAGCTCTCCTGAGCCTCGGCCGTGACAGGTACGTCCGTTGGGTTGCCGTCGTCGTCTCGGGCTTCGTAATGTGGATTGAGGGACGGGGGGACGAACGGATCGTCGAGACCCACGTGCGAGAGCCACGGCGCGCATTCTCCCGGCGGAACGGGTCGTTCTGGCTCTCGGACCCTTTCCACCCGCAACCACCTGTGGTCGGACTCCGGCCACTCGTCGGTAATGAGCGGCGAGCGTACCTCCGTCAGGTCTCGAGGCAGCTTTCCGAACCAGAGTACCTCCGGGTACTGGTGCACCTCGAGCACGGGCTTCGACTTGATCGCCACGGCGCCGCGAAGGAACTTGACGAATCGCGCCGAGCGAGTCTGCTCTGATTCGGTGAATGTAGGTCCGTCTAGCATGGTTCGACCTGTCTTCGACTACTCTTCAGCCCAATCCAAAGGCCCGTCGTCCTGCTCCTCTTGGCCTTTTCCGTCGTTCCCCAGCTTCGAGACACGGCGCAGGTTAGCACCGCCCACTGCATCTCGCAATGCCAACGCCGCCGACGCTGCCGTTGGCTCAGGCCATCGGCAGTCTTGGAGGATCTCCAATGTCCACGCACAACGGCGACGACGGGGGGTGGTAGTCTGCGAGTTCGCGCGTTCCTTGTTGAAGGTGGCGAAGTGGCGCCACGACTGACGTCCTAGCTTCGACCGTGGTTCGTTATCTCCCCGTAGGCGATTCGCCAATCGCAACCCCATCCGGCCGGAGACTTCGAGATTCGCGGTTCACCGCTGAGTGTGGTGGCACACACCGCTGTGGTTGGCCGTCGTGGGCGTATGATGGGCGGCAGCGCGTGATTCGCGAGTAACAGGATCGGGGAGACCGGCATGGGACTGGCCGACTGGTTCGCTTCCTTCTGTGCGACCATCCAGGTTCAGGATGGCGGGACCATCTCGGCCCGATATAGGGCCATCACCAAGCGCCTGAACACAGACTTCTGGAGCACGACGTCGGATACATCTCACAGCCTCTACGTCGGGTCATACGGGAGGAACACCGCCATCCAAGGATTCAGCGACCTGGACATGGTGTTCGAGCTGCCTTCGGCCCTGTATCAGCGGTACGACGCCCACAGCGGAAACGGGCAGTCAGCATTGCTTCAGGCTGTTCGCTCGTCGATGCAGAAGACGTACTCGACATCAGATGTCGGTGCCGACGGCCAAGTCGTAGAGGTTGGATTCACAGACGGGATCACTTTCCAAGTGGTGCCCGTTTTCGCTAACAACGCAGGAAGCTATACCTTCCCTGATGCCAACGATGGAGGCAAGTGGCGAACGACGAACCCAAGGTCTGAGATCCAGGCGATGCGGGATCGCAACTCCGAGTGCAACGGTAATCTGGCTCTGCTCTGCCGGATGATGAGAGCGTGGAAGGGCACATGGGGTGTTCCCATCGGCGGGTTGCTGGTGGATACGCTTGCATACCAGTTCATCGCCACTTGGGCACATCGGGACAAGTCGTATTTCTATTACGACCTCATGTGTCGCGACTTCTTCGAGTACCTGGCAGGACAAGACAAGACCCAGGACTTCTGGAGGGCGCCCGGGAGCGGACAGTGGGTGTACGCGGGTAAAGATCAGTTTCAATACAAGGCAAAGCGCTGCTGGAACATCGCTCGCGAAGCTATCGACCACGACTCTGCTACGCCGACCCGGGAGTGGTCAGCGAAGCAGAAATGGAGGGAGATCTTTGGCACCACATTCCCCGACTGAATCACCTGTGGAACCGCGGGCACTTATCGAGGCGCAGGTGCGCGAGTGTTACGGTCGCGTGGTGTACTCTCACAAGACTCACGAGAAGTGCGCCGACATCCTCCTTGCGCGCCTTTCGGCCATCAAGATCTGCCAGATCACACTCTCGTCGATCACGACGGCCGGGTTTCTGGCTGCGATGCTTGGAGCTGGGCCCGTCGGTGCGGCCGTCGGAGCCGTGGTGTCGACGGCCTTGTTGGTGCTGAATGCATACACCAAGAGTTTCGACTTGGGCGCTCTCGCACAGAAGCACAGGCAGGCCGCCGCGGATCTTTGGCTTGTCCGCGAGAAGTACCTTGCTCTGATCACCGACCTGCGAATTGGCAAGGAGTCGATCGAGAAGGCCGGTTCGCGGCGCGACGCCCTTCTGGAGGAGCTTCACGGTGCCTACGCAGGTGCGCCAAGCACGACGGTTGCTGCCTACAAACGGGCTCAGAAGTCACTCCAGCAGCAAGAAGAGATGACGTTCTCGGACGCGGAGATCGACGCGTTTCTGCCGAAGGAACTCCGGAAGACCCAACTGCAGCCGAATGGGGACGGCGCTACGGGCCGCGATGCATCCTAGGAGGGCCAGGCAGTCGGATCTCGGTCACCGGATGATTGGCGCAAGCGGCGCCTCATAGCGCCTGGCACCGCGCTCGCGCCCTGTTCTTGACCGCCCCTGTTGTTGACCGGCCCTTGACAACACCCCGTACCGCTCCTATGTTGTAGTCATCTCCTCTGTAGCCGTCCTGGCTACCCCTCCACGTCGCCCGACGCGGAGCTGTTTCCACCTCGTCGCCCACAGGGCACGCAGAAAGGAACCTCACATGAACGGGACAGGTGTGTCCGCTGTTTCCGCGTACACCGCGCATCGCGAATGGGCGTCGCGCCCGCCCGATGAACGGTACGACAGCGTCGCGGCACTCCACGCGGCGGCCTGCGCACGACGCAGCCGCATCGGGGAGCGCACCATCGAAACCCGCGAGTTCAGGACGGAGGCGGTCGACGCCGACGCCCTCGTGCTGCACGAGACGTCGGGTCGATCCGCCGCACTGACCCACTGGAGCTTCGAACAGCTCGCCACCATCGCCGGCGGGCCGCCGAAGTACCTCCGGTCGCTCCCCGCGCCGATCGCGTCCAGCGCGATCAATCACGGGCTGCAGCGGCAACACCGCGACGAGCACCTGCTCCTCGTGGATCACGCCGCACCCTGGACCGTGCACGCGATCACATCGTCGCGCTACGCACGCGTCCACCATGACGA
Source organism: uncultured Vicinamibacterales bacterium (assembly GCA_964481395.1). Lineage (GTDB taxonomy): Bacteria > Acidobacteriota > Vicinamibacteria > Vicinamibacterales > JAKQTR01 > JBFMFH01. The sequence continues at coordinate 2,519 of CAYZYG010000066.1, read as the reverse complement.
GCTGGCCGCCCGGGTGCTCGACCTTCAGGCCCTGCACCCGGCGTGGCACCTGCCGCTCGGCTACAAGGACGGCGTCTTCGGTGCCGAACGGGTTCCGTCCGGCGCCTACCTGGGAGACCGAGACATGTTCCTGTTCCTCGTGGACGGCAACCGCGATCTCGACGATCCCACGGATACCACGCACGCCGGTCTGTTCCGCGGGTTCATCCTCCGGAACAGTGACGTGGGCGCCGCCGCCTTGACCCTGGATGTGTTCTTGTTTCGCGCCGTGTGCAGCAACCACATCATCTGGGGCTTCCAATACGTGGCCGGCTTCCGGCGCCGGCACGTGGGCGCGTCGATTCAGGAAGCGTGGACATCCTCGCTCGAGGGCGTGCGCGCGGCACTCGACGCGGATACCACTCGCGAACGCTCCGTCCTCCTCGGCGCCACGACCCGGGAGTTGGGGCCCAATCGCGAGGCTGTGATCGACACGGCGGTGCGACGCATCGATCTGCCGCACAAACAGGCAGTCGACGCGTACGACCTGGCGGAACGGTACGAGCCGAATCCCCGTTCGGTCTGGGGCTACGTGCAGGGGCTGACCCGACTCAGCCAGCACACGTCCTGGCAGGACGGCCGCTTCGCCCTCGATCGCGCAGCCAGCCGCCTCCTCACCACGGTCAACTGACCTTGGCCGTCGCCGTGCGGGCACATCCCCGCACGGTTCCTTTCCCACGCTGTCATATCGCGGGACCGGCACAGGCCACCCGCACCCGCTCGCGACGCCTGCCGTCGCGAACATCCGGCCGCACGCTCCAGAGCCAGCGGCAATCCGCTGGAGGTTTGTGTGGTCCGTACACCTCGCCATGACACCCCACTCGTCGTCTCGTCGCCGACCGCGTTGCTCCCAGACGACGCCGCGCGCTGGCTCTCGACGGGCCGGCTGCGCGCGCTCAGAGCGCTGGCGGAACGCACCGCCGACCTTCGGTGGTCGCCGGCGCTCGTCCTCGGACTGCTCGAAGAACTGCCCACCGACGATGCGTTCGATGAGTTGGTCGAAGATCTGCGGCAGCGCCCCCGCGTAAACTTCGCGCAGGTACTGCTCCTCGCGCTGGCCGCTCGCCACAGTTGGCGGCCAGACGCACTCTCCCGCCTGCTGCGACGCCTCGGGCTTCGAGCATGCCGTCGCCGCGCAGTCCCAGCGCCGGGCAACACCCAGGGCGTTCACGTTGGATCGCCTACCCACCCACGCCCGGAGCATCACGTTCTCCAATCTAGGGCTCGCCTCCGGTCCGTCAAGGCTCTCCGCTCCGCGTCGACCCCGACTAGCGGGGCTGCCGGCCTTGACGGCACCGTCGGCCTCGCCCGAAGGCGGCCATTACGTGATGCCTCGGGATCTCATCCTCCGATTTCGCGCCAGACGCGCGCCAGAAAGGAACGTCATCATGGGTGACGTCGCGTTCACGCCGAGCATCGCGGTCACGATCGGCCGGCAGACGCGGCTCTATCACGCCTTCGTGACGACCGCGCCGGCGTCGCTCGACAGCCCGTCGACGCTCACGCTCTACCTGTCCACCCTGGCGGATGTCTCCGGGTTTGCCGCTACATCTGTGACGCAGGAGGCCGGCAAGGGCCGCACCAACGCCCGCCTCGTGCTCGTGGACGCCAGGGAACTCTCGTGGCAGCGCGCCCGCTGCCGCGAATACCAGCACATCCTCGCGCCGGCCGACCCGCTCATGGTCGGCCTCACCACGCTCCAGCTCTGGCTGTGGCAACGACTCAAGGCACCCGTCGATCCCAGCGCCGTCGTCGACGGGCACGCGCACACGGCGGTGCGGTAACACACGTCCGTCGCCCGCCTGACCGGCGGGCTGACGAGGAGTAATGAGATGGGCCAGATCATCGTCAAGTTCGTGTCCAATGACCGAGGCAACCCGCCCGGAAAGCTGGCGGATGCCGAACTGCAGTTCACCGAAGGCGCGCTCGACGGCCTGAAGCTCATCGGCTTCGGGATCTGGGAACGCCGGAGCGGCGCCGGCCGCAACGTCACGTTCCCGGCGCGCCAGTACAGCGTCAACGGCGAACGCCGCAGCTTCGCGCTGCTGCGCCCCGTCGTCGACGCCGCGGCCCAGGATCGCCTCCGCGACCTGGTGCTGCAGGCCTACGCCGAGTTCGAAGAGCACGCCGTGGAAGAACAGGCGTCGTAGTCGATCGTCATGAACATCCGGACGCCGCCCCGTGGCGGCGTCCGGCCTCTTCCATTGCCCAACTCGCCACAGCAGGTCAACAGGCTCCACGAGAACGCCATCGCCGGAGGTCACATGTTGAGTCTCGTTCCGACCGCCATCGAAGCCACGGCACAGGGTGCACGCGGACCTGGTCGCCGGCACGAACCGGCCGGCACGCTGCCCGTCCTGCTCACCGTCGACGAGGCCGCGGCGCTGCTCCGCACGACGCGACGCGCGATCTACGCCATGGCCGAACGGCAGCAGTTGCCCGGGGTGATTCGCATCCGCCGGCGAGTGCTCCTGCGCGCT
>CAYZYG010000065.1:15166-27611 GCA_964481395.1 uncultured Vicinamibacterales bacterium | reverse complement strand
GCCGACGATCACATCCACTTTGCCGTCGGCGAGGTCCGCGAGCGTCTGCGCGATCTCCGGCTTCGAGCGGAAGCGGCTGACCAGATCGATCCGGACCGGAAATCCGCCGAACCGTTCCCGCAGGGTCTTGACGTGCTGGAACGCCAGGACGGTGGTCGGCGCCAGCACGGCGACCTGCTTGCCGTCCATGACCGCCTTGAAGGCAGCGCGCATGGCGACTTCGGTCTTGCCGTACCCGACGTCGCCGCAGAGCAGGCGATCCATGGGCGTCGGCGACTCCATGTCGCGCTTGATGTCTTCGATGGCGGTCTGCTGGTCCGGCGTCAGATCGAACGGGAAGGCGCCCTCGAACTCCTCCTGCCAGTGCGTGTCCGCGCCGTAGGCGTAGCCGTTGACGGCCTTGCGCGAGGCGTAGAGCTTGAGCAGTTCTTCGGCCATGTCCCGCATGGCCTTCTTGACCCGTGTCTTGGCCTTCTCCCACGTCGTGCCGCCCAGGCGGTCGAGCGCGGGACGGCTGCCGCCGCTGTACTTCTGGATCAGATCGAGGCGCGAGACGGGGACGAAGAGCTTGTCGTCGCCGTGGTAGCGCAGCTCGAGGAACTCCTGGTCGCCGCCCGTGTCGGCGGGCGTCGTCACGCCGGCCCCGGAACGGGGCGACGCGGGCTCGGCCCAGACGAGGGGCTTCACGGCCAGTTTCTTGAGCCCCACGAACTCGCCGATGCCGTGATCGACGTGGACGACGAGGTCGCCCGGCTTCAGGTCACGCAGGCTCGACAAGAAGGCCTGCGCGGCGGCCCGCCGGCGTTCCGGGCCGCGCCGCTCTTCTTCGAAGAGGTCCGTCTCCGCGTAGATCTGCAGGTGCGCGTCGGGCAGGCGGAAGCCGCGCGAGAGCAGTCCTGTCGTCACCAGCACCGCGGCGCCGAGCGTCTCGGCCGCGTGGTCGATCTGCACGCCGCGCAACTCGTAGTCGGCGAGGACCTCGACGATGCGCTCCGCCCGGCCCGGCGTGGCGGCCACGAAGATCACCGTGTCGTCACGCGTCCTCGCCGCCCGCACCTCGGCGATCCAGTCGCCCAGCCGGCCGTGGAAGGACAGGGCGGGCTGGCAAGGAACGGGGACCGGGGACCGGGGACCAGGGACCGGTTCTGCCAGGGCGGCCCCGGTGGGGCCCGTTCCCTCCGCTTCGGGGTTCGAGTCGGGCGGCGCGGCGTCGACTCCCAGCTCCTCGAGCCGCGTCGCGCCGGTGATCTGCCGATCCACATCCGTCCACGGAACCAGGATCTCTTCCGGGGCTGGAATGTCGAAGGGCTGTACGCGGCCTCTCTCAACTGGTCCCCGGTCGCCGGTCCCCGGCCCCCATGTCTGATAGCTCTCCGAGGCCTGCAGCAGAAACGCCTCTGCCTTGTCCCGCACCTCGTCCGGCTCGCAGACGACGAATGCCGACCGGCGGCCCCCTCGGAGGTACTCGAAGAACGAGACCAGCGCCGGGCCCTCTCGTGCTGAGTCTTCGGGCTGGATCCGAACCGGTCCCCGGTCCCCGGTCCCCGATCCCAGCTGTCCCGCGTCCGTGATCGGCAGCACCTGCACCCGATCCACGAGGACGAGCGACCGCTGCGACTCGGGCGAGAAGCGCCTGATGCTCTCGATGGTGTCGCCCGCCAGTTCGATCCGCAACGGCTGATCGTCACCGGCCGGGAAGATGTCCACCACGCCGCCGCGAATGCAGAACTCGCCGTGCTGATCCACCGGGTCTTCGCGCGTGAACCCCGCGTCGACGAGTGTGGAGGCGAGCTCCGCGACGTCGACGTCCATCCCCGGCTTCAAGTCGAGCACGAGCGCCGCGAGCGCGGCAGGAGGCGCCACGCGCGGCAGCAGCGCGGTGGCCGCCGCCACGACGACGCGGGCGCGCCCCGCGGCCAGCGCCACGAGCGCGCGGGCACGGGCCGAGGCCACCCGCATGTGGGGCCTCAACCCCCGATACGGATCGACCTCCTGCGACGGGAAGGGCAGGACGACGTCCTCGAGCGCCTCCTGCGACAGGCCCTCGAGGCCGCCGAGAAAGAAGCGCACGTCCCCCGTGACCTGTTCCACGTCCTGATCGGTCGGCACCACGACGATCACCGTCTCGCGCCGGGGGTCGCGCGTGGCGGCGCCGGCGATCCAGAGCGCCCGCGCGGACGCCGTGAGGCCGGTGACGCGCATCGGGCCGCGGCCGGGTTTCGCCGCGTCGGCGAAAGTCCCGGACGCAAGTACAGACCGCAGCAGCTCCTGGAGCTTCAGGGAAGGAGTCATCACGCCGGCCCCACCAGTGTATCGGAGTCGCGCGTCCCCGTCGCCGGTTGCCTGCCCTGACGCCCGTCGCCTGATCCCTACCTGTCGCCGGTCGCCTACCGCCTGTCGCCTGATTCCTACCCTGTCGCCGGTCGCCTACCGCCTGTCGCCTGAGATTTTTCTGTACAGGTTCCGCTCGCTGATGCCGAGCGCCCGCGCGGCGTTGCCCCGGTGGCCGTGGTGCTCGCGGAGCACGCGCTCGATGTGCGCCCGTTCCAGCTCCTCCAGCGTGAGCGTCCGGCCGTCGGGCGAGAGACCCGTCACCGGATCCGGACAGGGCGCCCGCGCGGCGTCCGGGGTGCGCACGGACGCGGGCAGGTGCTCCGGCCGGATGACGGGGCCGTCGCACACGATCATGGCGGCCTCCACGGCGTGGAGCAGCTCGCGCACGTTGCCGGGCCACGAGTGACGCTCGATCGCGGCGAGTGCCGCGTCGCTGATGTCGCGCCGGACGCCGAATCGCCCGTTGAACAGCGCGACGAAGTGCCTGGCGAGCAGGCTGATGTCCTCGGGGCGTTCCCGCAAGGGCGGGAGGCGCGCGGTAATCGTGCTGAGCCGGTAGTAGAGATCCTCGCGAAACAGGCCTCGGCGCACCATGTCGGCGAGATCCCGGTTCGTGGCCGCTATGACCCGGACGTCCACCTTGATCTCGTGCGTCCCGCCGACGTGCCTGAAGATCGACGTATCGAGGACACGCAGCAGCAGCACCTGGGTGGCGAGGCTGACCTCGCCGATCTCGTCGAGGAAGATGGTGCCGCCCGACGCGACCTCGAAGAGCCCTGGCTTGGCCCGGTCCGCACCGGTGAAGGCCCCGCGCTCGTGGCCGAAAAGCTCGCTCTGCAGCAGATTCTCCTGGAGCGCGGCGCACTCGACGGTGACGAAGGGCCTCGCGGCCCTCGCGCTGCGCGCGTGGATGAGCTTTGCCGCCATCTCCTTGCCCGTACCCGTTTCCCCGGTGATGAGCACGGTCGAGCTGCTCTGCGCCACCCGCCCGATCAACTGGAGAATCTGGCGGAACTGGGCGCTCTCGCCGATGAAGGTGCTGCCGAGATCCGGCGGCGTCATCCCGCGCTCGAGCAGCGTCGCGCGTTCCTGCAGCGCCTGGCGCTCCAGCGCGCGCTGGATCCGGATTTCGAGTTCGTCGAGCGGGCAGGGCTTCGCCACGTAGTCGAAGGCCCCGACACGGATCGACTCGATGGCCGTGTCGATCGACCCGTGGCCCGTGAGCATCACGACCTCGCCCGGCACCTGCCTCTCCTTCAGGGTCCTCAGCACGTCGAGACCGCTCATGTCCGGCAGTTGCAGATCGAGCAGGATGACCCGGGGCGCAGCCTCCGCCGCCAGGCGCAGCGCCTCTTCGCCAGTGGCGGCCGCGCGAACCTCGTATCCCGCGCGGCCCAGTTCGGCCGCCATCACCGTCCTGAACGGCGCGTCATCGTCGACCAGCAGGAGGGACGGCCGGCGGTTCATCAGGCGCTCCTGGCCTCAGGCAGGACGATGGCCGGCAGGACGAGCTCGAAGGTGGAGCCACGGCCGAGCACGCTGCTGACGTGAATGTCCCCGCCCCACTGGCGCGCGAAGTTCAGCGACAGGAACAGTCCGAGGCCGGTCCCGCCCCGACGAAGGCTGAAGAAGGGTTCGAAGATCCGCTTCTGATCGTCGGGCGCGATGCCATGCCCGTCGTCGGTGACCCGAATCCGGACCTGATCGGTTCGCTCGACGTCGAGGGCGACTCGGCCGCCGGATCCGCAGGCCTGAATCGCGTTGAGCATGAGGTTGATCAGCGCGTGCTGCAGTTCCGCCTCATCGGCCCGCACCTGAAGACCGGCGGGAATCGCTCCGACGGCCGTCGTCACCGCGTGCGCGCGGGCCGTCGGCTCGACGAGCCGTTCAACCGCTGCGATCGTGCGCTGCAGGTCCACCAGGTCTCCTGGGGTCGACTGGCCGCGCGAGAGACGCAGGAAGTGCTGGGTGACGGCCCGGCAGCGCAGCACCTGATCGCGCGCCACGGATGCGTAGTCGGTCAGGCGGGCCGCCTCGGGCGTGTCGGCTGGCTGCTGTTTCGCGTCGCGCAGGATGCCCTCCACGCACGTCAGCACGGTGGCGAGCGGCGTGTTCAGCTCGTGGGAGAAACCCGAGGCGAGCATCCCGAGCGACGCCATGCGATGCGACTCGGACATGCGCGCTTCCGCGGCCCGGCGCTCGGTAATGTTGCGCCAGACCTCGACGACCTGCACGAGGTTGCCGTCGGCGTCCTTGACGGGCGACGCGTGCACCTCCTCCCAGCGGGTCTGCCCACCGGGATCGCGGAGCTGACAGATGCGCACCTGCCGTTTGCCGGACCCGAGGCACGACATGGTGGGGCAATCGTCCATCGTGCAGAGGCCTGGGCCCAGATCCGTGCAGCAGCAGCCGAGCACCTGGTCCCGGTAGCGGCCCGTCCGCTGCAGAAACGCTTCGTTGGCGGCAATCACGTTCCGGCGGGCGTCGAGAACGACGATGCCGTCGTCGATGCTGTTGATGACCGTCTCGAGGCGCTCTCGCTGGTGGCGCACCTCCCCGAGCAGGCCGGTGACCGAGTCGGCCATCGTGTTGAACTCGCGCGCCAGCCACGAGATGGTGTCCGTGCCCTCGTCCTGGACTCGCGCGTCCAGTTCGCCGCTGACGATCCTCCGCGCCGCCGACTCGACCCGCTGCAGCCGCCGCACGACCACGACGCGGATCACGAGGGCGATGGCGCCGACCAGCAGGAACGTCATGGCGCCCGTGCCGGCGACCATCCAGCGGACGTCGCGGTTCATCGCCTCGCGAACCGGCCCCACGTCGAGGTCGAAGATCAGGATGCCGTTGACGCGCTGAGCGGCACCGTGGCACCGGTAGCAGGCGGCCCGGTTGCGAATCGGCACCATCGTGCGCAGGACGGCGCCCTCGCGGGTTTCGATCGCCTGGCTCGCGTCGCGCTCGGCCGGCGGCCGCGCGTGGCAGGCCTGGCACGTCGGAGAGTCGAGACGCAGTTCCAGCGGGGCTGGCTGCACGCCGCTGCGGTACTTCACCTCGCCGAGGCGGTCCAGCAGCATCACGTTGACCACGCCGGGCTGGCGGCCGAAGTCCTCGATCATCCGGCCCAGCAAGCTGCGGTCCTTCTCGATCATCTGGTGCTCGAGCGCGGCGCGGATCAGTTCGCCCTGCGCCAGCCCCGCGCTCTTCGTCGTCTCGAGGAGGCTCTCGAAATGGTGAGACGAGTACAGGTACGCCGCGAACGCGGAGACGCTCGCCGCAACCAGGGTGACACCGATGGCCAGACTGAGGGCGCTGCCCGCCAGGCGCAGTTTCATGAACTGTCCGTGATTACCCGGTGATCGGCGGCATCGTATCGGAGCGAGGTCCCGCGGTCAACGCCGCTGACAGGATGGCAGCCGTGACCTGACATCGTGTCAGGCCGCCGCGTTCCGTGCCGGTGCCGGCCTCGAGATCCCACGAGAATTCCAGCGTTGCCACCTGGCACCAAAGCTGCTCTGGGGAGGTGCAAAAGGGGGACCGGCCGATGGTGATGTTCCTGATGATCCTGTGCACGAGCATTTTCGGTCTGGCGCTGAGCGCCCTCGCGTTCGGTGCGGCGACGCGGGACGAGCGAGCCAGGCAGGAAGCCGTCCTCGCCTCGACCGTGGACGAGCGTCTGGCTGCCGTGCCCGAGCGCTTCTTCGTCCATGACGCTCCGCCCGCACCGGCGCCCAGGGCTGCCGTCGCGGCGAAGGTGCCGCTCGACGCGCTGCTGCTGCAGATCGAACGCCACATCCGCCTGGAGCAGGCCGCCGCCGAGTCGTTCCTCTTTGCCCCGTCGCGCGAGTCGCTTCACGGGCGCACCCTCTCGCCGCTCGTCCACTGACGCGAGCCGGCCATGAGTGTCGGTCAGACCGATCTGCTGAACGGCCTCGGTGATGCCGATGCCGAGCGTCTCCTCGCGCTGGGATCGCGCCTGCACCTGCAGGCGGGCGAACAGCTCTTCGACCTCGGTGCCGACGCGTCCGCAGTGTTCGTGATCGAGCGCGGGAGCGTGGCGCTGACCCTGCCGATGCACGTCGGCGACGGCGACAGAGACGTGCTCGTCGAGGAGCGCAGCGCGGGGCAGATGGTCGGCTGGTCCGGCCTGATTCCGCCGCACCGCTTCACGTTGAAGGCCGCGGCGCAGGCGGCCACGGACGTCATCGTGCTGCCCAGAGCGCGCCTCGATGACTTCTTTGCCGCCAACCCTGCCGTGGGCTACGCCGTGGCCAGGAACCTGGCGTCGGTCATCGGGCAGCGTCTGCAGGTGTTCCAGGCGATGTGGCTGCGCGAGATGCAGCGGTTCGTGGAGTCCCGGACATGACGGACGACCGGCGGACGGGATGGTGGACAGGCGTGCTCTGCCTCCTCGCCCTCGCAGCCGCCATGGCGGGGGGAGCCCGGAGCCGGCCCCCGGCTCCAGGCCCCCAGGCCCCCCCTGCCGCCCCCGCCGACGAGCGCGTGGAAGTGCCGCCTCCGCCCTTCACGGACGGCATCTTCCCGTGCTCGTCGTGTCACGCGGACATGCCGGTCAATCGGGCGCGCCGCGATCTCACCGAGTTTCACACCGAGATCGTGCTGCGGCACGACGAGCAGCATCGCTGGTGCCTCGACTGCCACGATGCGGAGAACCGCGATCAGCTGCACCTGGCGAGCGGCGCGCCCGTCTCGTTCGACGAAAGCTACATGCTCTGCGGGCAGTGCCACGGCGAGAAGCTGCGCGACTGGCGCGCCGGCGTGCACGGCCGGCGCGCGGGCCAGTGGAACGGCCACAAGACGTACCTGCTGTGCGCGCACTGTCACAACCCCCACGAACCGCGTTTCAAGCCGGTCGCGCCGATGCCGGCGCCCGAGCGCCCGAGGCAGCCGGGGAGGACGGGACAGTGACCTCGTGCGGGACCGGGGACCGGGGACCTGGGACCAGTTGTGTCGTTCTCTATCCCCATTCGTGGTCTCCGCTCAACCGGAACGAGACGCCAACCGCCAATCCTCAATCCCCGCCCTCCGACTCGAGGATCACGAATGAGCGCCGACGGACAGGCTGAACGGCAGCAGAAGACCCCACCCGAGCCTCCGCCCCGGGCCGTGGAGCTGTGGGGCACCCGCGACCGGCCTGCGAGCGGCCTGATGGAGGCCGGGCCCTGGGCGTCCGCTCCCGGCACCGACGTGACGGCCGCCTGCCGTCCCCGGCGGGACGCCGAGGGAGCCTCACGACGGACGGGCACGGTCGACCGCCGGCAGTTCGCGTCGATTGCCGCGGCGGCCGCCGCCGGCTTCCTGCTCACGAGCTGCGGTCCCAGACGGCTGAAGGAGCTGGACAAGGACCGGCTCGCGCTGGCCATTCGGGAAATGGAGCGGAAGTACGCCGCGCAATACGGCGCGTCGGTGACCGTGTCGGGCGCGCCCCCCATCCCCGGCGTCGAGTTCGCCTACGCCCTGGACATCTCCCGCTGCATCGGGTGCCGCCGGTGCGTCTACGGCTGCGTCGAGGAGAACAACCAGTCGCGCGATCCGCAGGTGCACTGGATTCGCGTCTTCCAGATGGAGAAAGGCCACGGCGTCGACTTCTCCGAGGCGGATCCCTACTACGCGCCGGCGGACGTTCCCGAGGAAGGGCACTTCTACGTGCCCGTCCAGTGCCAGCAGTGCCGCAACGCGCCGTGCACGAAGGTGTGCCCCACGGGCGCGACCTGGACCGAGCCCGACGGCATCGTCGTCGTGGACTACGACTGGTGCATCGGCTGCCGCTACTGCATGGCCGCCTGCCCGTACGGCGCGCGGCACTTCAACTGGCGCACGCCGTCGATCCCGAAGGGCGAGCTCAATCCGACCACGCACTACCTGGGCAACCGGCCCAGGCCGAGCGGCGTGGTGGAGAAGTGCACGTTCTGCATCCAGCGGACGCGCGCGGGCCGCTATCCCGCCTGCGTCGAGGTCTGCCCCGCGGGTGCGCGCAAGTTCGGCAACGTGCTCGATCCCGACAGCGAGATCCGGTACATCCTCGAGCACAAGCGGGTGCTCGTCCTCAAGGAAGAGCTCAACACCGTTCCGAAGTTCTTCTACTTCTTCGCCACGTGAGACCGAAGGTGGACACCGTCAGACTCTTCTCGCAGTTCGTGACCGGCAGCGCCCGCCAGGTGCTGCAGGGAAACCGGTACTACTGGGCGTGGCTGGCCTTCCTGGGCGCGCTCATCGCCTCCGGCCTCACCGCGTACGCGAACCAGGTCGGCGAGGGCCTGATCGTCACGGCCATGCGGGACCAGGTGAGCTGGGGCTTCTACATCGGCAACTTCACGTTCCTCGTGGGCGTGGCGGCCGCGGCGGTGATCCTGGTCGTGCCCGCCTACGTCTACGACTGGAAGCCCATCCGCGAGATCGTCATCTTCGGCGAGCTGCTCGCCATCAGCGCGATCCTGATGTGCCTGCTGTTCGTGCTGGTCGACATCGGCCGGCCCGATCGCTTCTGGCACCTGCTGCCGCCGGCCGGGCACCTGAACTTTCCCGAGTCGATCCTGGCCTGGGACGTGCTGGTGCTCAACATCTACTTCCTGATCAACTTCGTCGTCGTCACCCACATCGTGTACATGGCGTTCACCGGACGGCACTACGACAAGCGGATCGTCGTGCCGCTGGTGCTGCTGTCGATCCCGACGGCGGTCGGCATCCACACCGTGACCGCGTTCCTCTACAACGGGCTGGCGGCGAGGCCCTACTGGAATTCCTCCATCCTCGCCCCGCAGTTCCTGGCGTCGGCCTTCTGCTCGGGTCCGGCGATCCTGCTCTTCGTCCTGCAGCTGCTGCGGACGTTCACGCGCTTCGAGATCAAGGACGAGGCGATCTGGAAGATCGCGGAGCTCATGGCCTACGCCATGTTCCTCAATCTCTTCCTGCACGGGGCCGAGGCGTTCAAGGAGTACTACTCGGACACCGAGCACCTCCTGTACACCCGCTACTGGTTCCAGGGGCTGGACGGGCACACGACGCTCGTGCCGTACGCCTGGTCGGCCGTGGCGCTCAACGTGTCGGCATTCCTGCTGTTCATCGTGCCGGCGGCGCGGAAGAACCGGATCACGCTGAACATCGGCTGTTTCGCCACCTACGCCGGGTGCTACGTCGAGAAGGGGATGGGACTGATCATTCCGGGCCTGACGCCGGACACGCTCGGCGAGATCTACGAGTACGCGCCGTCACTGACGGAGCTGCGGGTGGCGGCGGGCGTCTTCGCCATCGGCTTCCTCGTCTTCACGCTGATGCTCAAAGTCGCCGTGCCCATCGCCCTCAACGAGTTCCAGCTCAAGCGGGAGACGAACTAGTCGGGCCGCTCGTCCGCCTCGAGCGGTGTCACCGCTCGGCCCCGCTCACGCTCGCCGCCAACACGCACCTTCCGGGAGCTCGTCCTGCTGCCCGGCGTGGGGGCCCCCATCCCCACGCGTGTCCCCCCCTCACGGTGCGTGTTGCGACCAGTCGCCTTCGGCTCGGTTCGAGGGGCACGCACGACCTGGCGGATCCTCGAGACCGGTGCTCTCGCTGCTGACCCCGCCCGACGCGGCCTCGCGAGACCAGTCGCGTCCCGCGTTGCGCGTGCTGTATCCTTTCACCATGAACTCGGCCGTGAAATGGCTCGTGCTGGCCGGCACCGTCGTGGCGGTGGCCGGTGCTGGCTTCCTCGTCTACACCGTGATGAATCCGCCGAAGCCGCCGGTCGAGCAGACCGCAGCCGCTCCGGCGCCAGCGCCGCCGCCGCGAGCGGTCGAACCCGAGCCCGAGCCGGCTCCCGAGCCGGCCAGGCCCGCGCCGCGCCCGAGGCCCAAGCGCGAACAGCCGGCAGCGCCCGAGCCTGCGCCGCCGCCAGAGCCGGCCGGTCCGGTGCTGATCATCGACAGCGACGTGCCCGGCGCGTCCGTCTTCGTCGATCGGGTGTATCTCGGTACCACTCCCGTGCGGACGACCGACGTGAAGCCGGGCCAGCACCAGCTCAACGCCTCCGCCGAGAACCAGGACGGCATCGTCCGGACGATCACCGTGGGCGAGACCGGCGAGACGACGGTCACGCTGAAGTTCCTCGAGGTGAAACTGGATGCGTCCATCGACGTCGTTCACAAGCACACCATGGGCTCGTGTCAGGGCAAGCTCGTCGCCACGCCGGCCGGGCTGCGGTACGAGACGACGAACAAGAACGACGCGTTCGTCCTGGCGTTCAGCGAGATCGAGGTGTTCGAGGTCGACTACCTCAAGAAGAACCTCCGCGTGAAGAAGCGGGGCGGCAAGACCTGGAACTTCACGGACAAGAACGACAACGCGGACGTGCTGTTCGTCTTCCACCGCGACGTCAGCAAGGCGCGGGAGAAGCTGGGCGGGCAAGGGAAGGAGTAGGAGCAGTAGTCAGTAGATAGTAGACAGTAGACAGTCGGGGGCGTGTGCCGGTTGATCGCCGGCTCTTTCTGAACCAGCGGAGGGACCGCCCCATCGGCGGGACGCATTTCGATGACACCGGACGAGGAGGTGACGAGTGAAGTGGTCGCGCGATCAGCGCGACGCCATCCCTACTGTCTACTATCTACTGTCTACTATCTACTCTCGAGTATCGTTTCCCCCTCTGCCTCCCTCGCGATCCGCTGGCCCTCCTTCACATCGACGCGGGTCAGCAGATACCCTCCGACGAGGAAGAAGATCACGACCGACACGATGGCCGGCCTCACGGACCCCATGCGCTCGACGGTGATGGCAAAGAGCATCGGCCCGAGGACCCCGGCAAACTTCTCGAAGATCCCGAAGAACGCGAAGAACTCCGACGACTTGTGGCGCGGGATCATCGTCGCGAACATCGAGCGGCTGAGGGCCTGGCTGCCACCCTGCACGGTCGCAACCGCGACCGCCATCGCGAAGAACTGGGCGCTCGAGGTGATGAAGTACCCGAAGACACTGATGCCGACGTAGACGGCCAGTGACAGCAGGATCGAGTTCTTCGCACCCAGGTGGACGGCCAGCCGCCCGAACAGGAAGGCAAACGGGACGCCGACGAACTGCACGATCAGAAACGCCGAGATTGCCGCGGTGTCGGGAATCCCGATTGCCGCGGCGAACGGCTGCGCCATACGGATGATGGTGTTAATGCCGTCATTGTAGACGGCGAACGCGACGAGCAGCAGGAGCGCCTGACGGTACTTCCGAAGCTCGTGGAATGTGCCGCCGAGGCGGATGAACGCGCCGGCGACAACGCCGCCCGCCGCGAGGTCGTTGTGCTCGTGCCTGGCTGGCGGCTCCGGCACGCGGACGAAGATCGGGATCGAGAACACCGCCCACCAGATGGCTACGCTGAGGAACGATAGCCGGGCGGCAGTCTGCCCGTCGGTGATGGCGAACACGGCCGGCTTCGCGATCCACGCGAGATTGAGCGCCAGCAGCAGCCCGCCGCCCAGGTAGCCGATGGCGTAGCCGGACGTCGACACCCGGTCGACCTCGTCGGCCGACGCGATGTGCGGCAGCAGCGAGTCGGAGAACGACAGGCTGCCAGCGGCGCCGATGTTGCTGATGACGAACAGCACCAACGCCAGCACCCAGTCGCCGCGATCGATGAACCAGAGTGCCGCGGTGGACAGCACCCCGGTGGCCAGGAAGACGCCGAGCATGCGCTTCTTCATGGCCGCCTGGTCCGCGATCGCCCCAAGGACCGGCGTAATCAGCGCGACGATGGCGACCGCGATGGTCGTGGCCCAGGCAAAGCGAGTGGTGGCCACGGTAGTGGCCATGTCGCCGGCCGCCACGTCAGTGAAGTACCTGGGGAAGACCGCTGTGATGATGGTGGTCCAGTAGGCCGAGTTGGCCCAGTCGTACATGGCCCAGGCGCGCAACTCGGGCCGGTGCAGGCCCAGCTTCGCCAGGACGCCTTCGCGGGGAGCCGGTTGAGGCATGGGGGGGGATTATATGGCAGGCGACAGGCGACAGGCGACCGGCGACAGGGAAGAGCTCGGCAATAGGCGACAGGCGACAGGCGACAGAAGACAGAAGGCAAGGGCACAGGGCACAGGGCGCAGGACACAGGGCACAGGAGTCAGGAGTCAGGAGACCGACT
>CAYZYG010000065.1:0-15066 GCA_964481395.1 uncultured Vicinamibacterales bacterium | reverse complement strand
CAGGGCACAGGGCGCAGGACACAGGGCACAGGAGTCAGGAGTCAGGAGACCGACTCCCGAATTCCGGCGCCCGCCCTTCGACCATGCTCACCCTTCGACGTGCTCAGGGTGCGGTGAGCCTGTCGAACCGCAAGGCGGCCTGAGCGAGCGAAAGCGAGTCGAATGGCCGAATCCCGGGTATAGTCCCCTCGGTGTCCAATGAAGGAGATGCTGATGGTGAGGCGATGGATTGAAGCGACCGGCGCGGCCGTTGGTGTGGCGATTCTGTGCTGGATTCCAGCGGCAGCAGGCAGCGGCTCTTGGCTTCCTGAGCCCGACAGTTCCCAGGTGCCTGTGCCGGGCAGGTCCGACTCCCGACTCCCGACTCCCGACTCCCGGCTGCGTGTCGAAGTGTCTTTCCCACCCTCCGCCCACCAGGGCCCGATTACCGGCCGCGTCTACGTGATGATTTCACGGACCGGCGAGCGCGAGCCGCGCCTGCAGATCGGGCGCACGGGCGTGCCGTTCTTCGGACGCGACATCGAAAAGCTCGCGCCGGGGCAGGCCGCGGTTATCGACGCGTCCGACCTCGGAACGCCGGTCGAGAGCCTGAAGGACATCCCGCCAGGCGAGTACTTCGTCCAGGGCTTCGTCAACGTCTATTCCGAATTCCGCCGCGCCGACGGCCACGTCGTCTGGATGCACGACGACCAGTGGGAAGGGCAGCAGTGGAATGTTTCGCCCGGCAACCTGTACAGCGACGTGCAGAAGGTGCAGATTGACCCGGCGAAGGGCGGCGTGATCCGGCTGTCGGCGTCGAACGTGATTCCGCCGGTTGTGGTGCCGCCGGACACCGCATGGGTAAAGCGGTTCAAATTCCAGAGCCCGATGCTGACGAAGTTCTGGGGGAGGCCGATCTACCTCGGCGCCACGGTGCTCCTGCCCCGTGACTACGACCGGTCCACCGAGTCGTATCCCGTGAATTACATCCAGGGCCATTTCTCCCTGCGGGCGCCGAACGGGTTCGCCGAGGGGAACGCGTTCTACCAGGAGTGGGTCAAGGACGACTTCCCGCGGATAATTCTCGTCACGTTCCAGCACCCCAATCCGTACTTCGACGACTCGTACGCCGTGAACTCCGTCAACGTCGGCCCCTACGGCGACGCCATCATGGAGGAACTGATCCCCGAGGTGGAAAAGCGCTTCCGCGTGATCCGGGAGCCGTACGCGCGGGTGCTCTCCGGCGGCTCCACCGGCGGCTGGGAGGCGCTCGCGCTGCAGATCTTCCAGCCGGATTTCTTCGGCGGCACCTGGTCGTACTGCCCGGACCCGGTCACCTTCACCGACGTCGAAGGCATCCACGTGTACGAAGACGAGAACGCCTTCTACAAGCAGATTGGCTGGCGGCGCGTGCCCACCATCAACAGCCGCGAGACGAACGGTCACGTGCGCCTGACCTCGCAGCAGCGCAACTGGTTCGAACTGGTCAACGGCACGAAAGGCCGGTCGGGCGAGCAGATCGACATCTGGTCGGCGGTCTTCGGCCCGCTCGGACAGGACGGCTACTTCGAGCCGCTCTTCGACAAGCGGACGGGCGTCATGAATCGGAAGGTCGCCGAGTACTGGCGCGACAACTACGATCTGCTGCACTACATGCGGCGCAATTGGTCCACGCTCGGGCCGAAGCTCGTCGACAAGCTCTACATCTATACGGGCGACGTCGATACCTACTTCCTCGACAACGCCGTCCGCGACCTGCAGGCCTGGATGCGGACGACGGAGAACCCGCACTACGAGGGGTACTTCCTGTACGGCGACGGCAAGCCCCACTGCTGGAGCGGGCCGGTGACGCCGGCGCAGCGCCTCAAGGAGATGGCGCAGCACATCATGCGGCACAAGCCGGAGGGGACGACGACGGGATGGTGGAGGTACTGAAGACAGGGACCGGGGATCGGGGACCGGGGACCGGTTGTGGATGTCCCCAGTTCCCAGGTGCAGCCAATCACCAATCCCGGGTCCTGGTTCTTTGGATGGAGGCGTGAATGAGGACACTCACGACGGCGGCGGCGGCCCTGATGATCTGGGGCGGGGCGGTCCTGGCCCAGCAGCCGGCGGCGGATGCGGACCGGCTGCCGGTCAAGCGCGTGGTGCTCTACAAGAACGGTGTCGGGTTCTTCGAGCACCTCGGGCGGGTTCGCGGCGACCAGCAGGTCACGATCGACTTCACGAGCGGGCAGCTCAACGACGTGCTGAAGTCGCTCACGACGGTGGACCTCGGCGCCGGCAAGGTGACGGGCGTGAGCTTCAATACCGAGGACCCGGCCAGCCGCAAGCTGGGAGCCCTCTCATTACCCGTGGATGAGGAGACGTCGCTCGTGCGGTTCCTGTCCGCGATGCGCGGCGCCCGGGTGGAGGTGACCGGCCCGGCGAGCGTGGTGACGGGACGGGTACTGGCGGTGGACCAGCGCACCACCCTCGAGCAGGACAGGCCCGTCGAGACTCGTGAGCTGGTGATCGTGACCGACACGGGCGACGTGCGCATGTTCGACGTGACGCCGCGCCTGTCCATCCGCCTGCTCGAGGGTGACCTGCGCGGCGACGTCCGGCGCTATCTCGACATCGTGGCTTCGTCGCGCCAGCGGGACCTGCGACGGATGACGATTGCCACAGCGGGTACGGGCGAGCGCCAGCTCTACGTCAGCTACATCAGCGAGGTCCCGATCTGGAAGAGCACGTACCGCCTCGTGCTGCCGTCGAAGGCCGGCGACAGGCCGCTCCTGCAGGGATGGGCGATTGTCGACAACACGATCGGCGAGGACTGGACCGGCGTCGAGCTGTCGCTCGTGGCGGGATCGCCGCAGTCGTTCGTGCAGCAGCTCTCGCAGCCGCTGTACGCCCGCCGCCCCGTGATTCCTCTGCCGCAGAGCGTGCAGTTGAGCCCGCAGACCCACGAAGGGGCGCTGATGAAGGCCGAGGAGGCCGCTGAGCCGCCTCGGGCCATGGCACGCATGGCGCCCGCGCCTATGGCCCCGGGCCGCGCCGGCGGCGTGGTCGGCGGGGTGGTCGGAGGTTTGCCCGAGGCCCCACCGCCGCCGGCGCCGGCCCGCGACGCGGCCTTCGATGCCCTGGCCCGGACCGAAGCCGCAGCCCAGGGACGCGAACTCGGTGACCTGTTCGAATACCGGCTGAACGAGCCGGTGACGATCCGCAAGAACCAGTCGGCGCTCGTGCCGATCATCAACGCGCCGGTCGAGGCCGAGCGGGTCTCGGTGTGGTCCGCGTCCTCCGGACAGCGGCCGCGCAGCGCCGTCTGGCTGAAGAACGCCACGGCCAACACCCTCGATGGCGGGGCGTTCTCGGTCCTCGAAGACGCCACGTTCACGGGCGAGGGCATCATGGACGCGGTCAAGCCCGGCGAGCGGCGCCTGCTGTCGTACGCCTCTGACCTGGCGCTGCTCGTCGACTCGAGGCAGGACGCGCCCGAGCCGGAGCGCGTCACGAACGTGCGCGTCGCGCGCGGCGTCATGCTGATCCAGCGCGAGTACCGGGACAAACGCACGTACACCGTCCGGAACGAGGACGCGAAGGCGCGGACGCTCATCATCGAGCACCCGAACCGCCCTGGCTGGAAGATCGTGAACGACGCGAAGCCGGAAGAGACGGCGCCGAGCGCCTTTCGCTTCAGGGTGCAGGTGGCAGCGACGTCCACCGCGACGCTGACGGTCGAAGAGATGCGGCCGGCCGAGACCACCTACCAGGTGGCCAACCTGAACGACGACCAGGTTGCGCTGTTCGTGCGCCAGCGCGCGCTGTCGCCGGAGGCGGAGAAGGCGCTGCGTGCCGTGCTCGCGAAGAAGGCGGAGATTGCCGCGGTGGCCGGGGAGATCTCGGCGCGCAACGCCGAGGTCGAACGGATCTTCAAGGATCAGGAGCGGCTGCGCGAGAACCTGAAGGCGCTCGGCACGCGCGCGGAAGAACGCACGCTCGTCTCCCGCTACACGCGGCAGCTCGAAGAGCAGGAAACGCGCCTCGACGCCCTCACGCGCGAGATCGCGGAATACGAAGCCAGGCGGAAGCAGCTGCAGGGGGAGCTGGAGAGGATGATTGGGGAAATTGCACTCTGACGATTGTCAGTAGGACAGTAGACAGTAGATAGTAGACAGTAGACAGCAGGAAGGAGTCGGCCTCATCGGCCGACCTCAATCCTCTGAAGCAGACCCGCAGTCGGAGGGGTGAGCCTCGCCAGCCGACCTCAGCTTCCGAAGTGTGGGTGCCGCCGATCAGGCAGCACCCATCCCTACTGTCTACTATCTACCATCTACTATCTACTTTCCTTCCCCCCAGACGTACTTCCCGAACCACTCCAGATTGTGCTCCATCGCCGCGCGGTGGGCCTTGGGTTTCGTCAGCCCGTGCCCGAATCCCTTGTAGACGATGAGCTTGGCCGGGACGCCGACGTCCTGGAGACCCTGGTAGAGTTCGAAGGCGTTGGGAATGGGGACGCGGCGGTCCAGCTCGCCGTGCTGGATGAGCGTCGGCGCCTTGGCCTGCTTGATGTAGGTCATCGGCGACGTGTCGGCGTAGATCTTCGGGTCGTCCCAGGGCGTGGCCTTGAGGTACTGGCGCGTGAACGGATGGATGTCGGTGTTCACGTAGTACGTCATCCAGTTCGAGATCCCCGCGCCGACCGAGACGGCCTTGAACCGCGCGCTGTCGTGCGTTGTCAGGAATGCCGAGATGTACCCGCCCTGGCTCCACCCCATCGTGCCGACGCGATCGTTGTCGACGAGGCCCTGGGCGACGAGGTGGTCGATGCCCGAGACGACGTCCCAGGCGTCGCCGATGCCGAGATTGCGCACGTTGAGCGAGCGGAAGGCCTCGCCGTAGCCGGCGCTGCCGCGGTAGTTGGGCTCGAGGACGAGAGCGCCCTTCGTGAGCCAGATGTCGATGGGGTACGTGGACGTCGAGCCGTAGGGTACCGGGCGGGAAATGCCCGTCGGGCCCCCGTGAATGACGATGAGCAGCGGGTAGCGCCGGCCAGCCTGGAAATCCGCTGGCTTGTGCAGGACGCCTTCGATGAGCGTGCCGTCCTTGCTCTTCCAGGAGATGACCTCGCGCGTGTGGCGCGGCCATGACGCGATCTGAGAACCCAGATCGGTGAGCTTCTTCAGCGCACCCGTCTGAGCGGAGACCACCCATACGTCCGGGAACTCGTCCGGGCCCGACCGCACGAAGGCGAAGGTACCCGCCGCGTCAGCCAGGCTCACGCCCGAGACGACCCGGTCCTTCCACGGCGTGACTTGCTTCACCGCGCGCGTCGCCGGATCCAGCTGGAAGAGGTGCGCGGCCGTCTTCTGCGAGGCGCTGAAGAAGATACCGTCCTTGACCCAGGCGATCGGGCCCGGGTTCTCGTCGAAGCTCTCCGTCAGGTTCGTGATGGCGCCGCCGGTTGCGGCCACCACCGCGAGGTGGCTGTTCTTGAAGTAGTGAAAAGGCTCGGCCATCGCCGACGAGAACGCAATCCTGGCGCCGTCGGGCGACCAGAGGGGGCGGCTGTCGGGGCCGTCCTGCGTCACCAGCGGGGCGACCTTTCCGTCAGACACCGTGACGATCGAGATATCCGCCGTGCCGCCGTTGGACGGATCGCCGTTGATGCGGTGATCGAAAGCGATGCGCGTACCGTCGGGAGACCAGGCGAAACTCCCCACCGTGAACGCGCCCTCCGTCAGGCGCCGCGCCTTCTTGTTCGCCAGGTCGATCACCCAGAGGTGCGTCATGCGGTGATCGGCATCGACGACCTCGAAGTCGCCGTACTTCTTGTCGCGTTCCTTCCACTCGTCGGACTTCGGGTCGGTCACCGTGTAGGCGATGTGCGTGCCGCCCGGCGACCACGCGAAGCTCCCGCCCACGCCGTCGTCGCCAGACGTGACCGCCTCGGCTTCGCCGCCGTCGATGCGGATGGTGTAGATCTGCGTCTTGCCCGAGCGATCGGACGCGAACGCGAGCAGACGGCCGTCCGGGGACCATTGCGGATTGGAGCTGGACTTCTTGGCGTTGGTGAGCTGGCGGTTCGTGCCGGACTCGGTCTCGACGAGCCAGATCTCGGTTTCGTAGCCGTCCTCGTCCCAGTTCGCCTCGCGGACGGTGTAGGCGACGTGCCGCCCGTCCGGCGAGATGGCGGGCGAGCTGACGCGCTTGAGCGAGATGAGCTGATCCACCGTGGGCCCCGTCTGAGCAAGGGACACCACGGAGCCGGTCAGCAGACAGCAGACAGAAGACAGGAAACAGAAGACGACGAGTCGGCCCGGTCGGCGGACCTCACGACTGACAGAATCCATGTCACACCTCGGGGAGCATGATACAACTACGGGTTCGATGATGACGCGACCAGGAACCCGGGACCCGGGATCCGGGAGTCGGGAATGAGAATTCGGCGGTTCGACTCGCGTGCGCTCGCTCAGGCCGCACTGCGAGTAGTCGTCTTCCTGGCGGCGGTACCAGCCGCCCTCGCGCAGGAGCCCGCGGTGCCGCGCCTTCGGGCGGGCGTGCTGGCGGGAGAACTCAGGATCGACGGGACCCTCTCCGAGCCGGCCTGGGCGTCGGCGGAGACCGCCGACGGGTTCGCGCAGACGGATCCCGTTGAGGGCGCGCCGGCGAGCGGGCGCACGACGGTTCGGGTGCTGGCCGGACCGAAGGCGCTGGTCATCGGCATCGTCTGTGACGATCCCGAGCCGGACCGCATCGTCAGCTACAGCGTGCGCCGGGACGCGTCGCTCGGTTCCGAGGACCACGTCAAGGTCGTCGTCGGGCCGCTGCTGGACGGGCGGTCCGGCTACGTCTTCACCGTCAACCCCAGCGGCGCCCGCTACGACGGGCTCATCAATCCCGGCGGCGAGAGCGACAGCTCGGACTGGGATGGCATCTGGGAGGCCGCGACCGCGCGCACGGCCGAGGGCTGGAGCGTCGAGATCCGGATTCCCGTGCAGACGCTCGCGTTCAAGGCCGGGCTGTCCGAGTGGCACTTCAACGTCCAGCGCCGCATCCAGCGGCAGCTCGAAACGTCGCGCTGGGCGTTTCCGGCCAGGCAATACCAGGTGACGCAGACACGGCGCGCGGGGCTGCTGACCGACCTGCCCGAGTTCAGCCTGGGCCGGGGGCTGAGCATCAGGCCCGCCGTGTCCGGCGGGGGCGGTGTGCCGACGCCGGACGCCGATGTCGAGGGCGAGATTCAGCCCAGTCTGGACGTCACACAGCGCCTCGGCGCGAACATGCTGGCGTCACTGACCGCGAACACCGACTTCGCCGAGACGGAAGTCGATACCCGCCGCACGAATCTCACGCGCTTTCCGCTGCTGTTTCCCGAGAAGCGGACCTTCTTCCTCGAGGGCGCCGACGTCTTCTCGTTCGGCCTCGGCCTCGATCAGGACGTCGTGCCCTTCTACAGCCGCCGCATCGGGCTGGTGCGGGGTGAAGAGGTGCCGATTCTCGCGGGCGGGAAGCTCAACGGGCAGGCCGGGTCGACGAACATCGGGGCACTGGCCGTCGGCACGGACCGGAAAGAGACGGCGGGGGCGGAGCGCGAGTTCATGACCGTCGGACGCGTGAAGCAGAACGTCCTGGAGGAATCCTGGATCGGCGCGCTGGCCACCGCCGGGGATCCCCTCGGCCGTCAAGGCAGCTGGCTGTTCGGCGCCGACTTCACCTACGCGACGTCACGGTTCCGGACGAACAAGAACTTCCTCGTCGGCGTGTGGGGGCTCGCCACCGGGCGCGAGGACCTGGGCGGCGACACGACGGCGTACGGGCTGAAGGTGGACTACCCGAACGACGAGTGGGACGTCGCGTTCACCTACAAGCGGATCGGACGGGACTTCGACCCGTCGCTCGGGTTCGTGCCGCGCCGGGCCGTCCATCTCTACAACCTGGGTGTCGACAACCGGACGCGCTTGTCGATGGGGCCGTTCCAGCAGCTCACGCACGAGTTCCGGCCCTCCGTGGCGACGGATCTCTCCGGCAGGTGGGAGAGCTACCGGGTGTTCATGGCTCCGGTCAACTGGCGCTTCAGGACCGGAGACCGGTTCGAGTTCAACGCCAATCCGACGGGAGAGCGTCTGGTCGATCCATTCGAAGTGGCCGACGGCGTCGTGATTCCGCCCGGTTCGTACCGCTGGATGCGCTACCGGCTGGAAGTCGGCACGGCGCAGAAGCGCCGCGTCTACACGCAGCTCACGTGGTGGTTCGGCGGGTTCTACGGCGGCCGCCTCGATCAGGTGACGTGGACGGGCGCCTGGAATCCCACCGCGCTGCTGACCGTGGAGTTGTCCGGCGACTACAACAAGGGACGCCTTCCCGAAGGCGAGTTCACGCAGACGCTGGTCGGCACGCGGGTGCGTGTGAACATCTCGCCGGATCTCTCCGTCGCGAGCTACGTGCAGTACGACACCGTCAGCCGTCTCGTCGGCGTCAACACCCGCCTGCGCTGGACGCTCCTGCCGGTGGCCGACCTGTTCGTCGTCTACAACCACAACGTGCGCGATCTCACGGATCGCTGGCAGCTCGACTCGAACCAGCTGCTCGTCAAGTTCCAGTACGCGTTCCGGTTCTGAGCCGTGCGAAGCTGCGCCGAATCGTTCCGGATCGGCTGAGCGGACGACGGCGCGGGGCTGGGCGGCGCCGCGCGCGCCTACCGGCCCGGCTGGGCCAGATGCTCCAGCACCACCGCGGCAAAGCGGGCGGTGACCGTCGTCGGACCGACGCCCATCTCCAGCCCGACACCGATGGCGTCGACGACCTGTGCCTCGTCGGCGCCGGCGCGAATCGCCTCCCGGATGTGCCACTCGAGGCATGACTCGCAATCGTTCACGATCGAAATCCCGACGGCGATGAGCTCCTTCTCCCGCGTGCTCAGGGCGCCGTCCTTGAACGTGACGGCCTCCAGTTCGACGAATTTGCGGTAGACCGGGGACCGCTCCATGTAGAACTGGTGGCCGAATTTCCGCATCTGGCGGATGTGTGCGATCCGATCGGTTTCAGGACTGCTCACGGCTCTTCCTCCTGTGGGGTGCGGGGTTCGTTCTCCCCGGTTCACATTCCCATTTCACTGTGATAATATCAGGACTAATGTAATAGCTCAATACAGGATCAGATGCACAATAATGGCAATAATGCCAATTAAATCTCAATCAATTGGTGTAAATGAAATGGAGTATGTAATATGACATTAACGTGTGAGAACCCAGGTTCCTGTGCCTGCGAGCCGGAGAGGTCAGGAGCCCAGGACGCGGGCAGCCTGGACCCCAGGAATTGGGAAGCCTTCCGGCACCTGTCGCACCGCGCGCTGGACCGCATGATCGACTTCCACCGGGACTTCCGCGCAAGGCCCGTGTGGAAGCAGATGCCGGAGGACGTCGCCGACCGCTTCCGGGAGGGCCCCCCGGCACACGGGATCGGTCTTGCGGCGGTCCTGCAGGACTTCGAGTCCCTGGTGCTGCCCTATCCGCTGGGCAATTTCCACCCCCGGTTCTGGGGATGGGCCGTCGGCAGCGGTTCGCCCACGGGGATGCTCGCTGCGGCGCTGGCGGCTGGACTCAATCCGGTGGCGGGGGTCTTCGACGACAGCGCCTCCCGGGTGGAAGCGCAGGTGCTCTCGTGGATGAAAGAGATCTTTCGCTTTCCCCCCGACGCGTCGGGAATCCTCACCAGCGGAGGGTCGGTGGCCAACCTCGTCGGGTTGGCCGCCGCCCGCGAGGCCCGGTTGGGAACCGATCAGGTCCGCAAGGGGCTTGCTGGTGCGCCGCCGGCCACGCTGTACGCCTCAAGCGAAGTCCACGCCTCGGTGCTCAAGGCCGCCAAGCTGATGGGGCTCGGCGAAGACGGCGTGCGCCTCGTTCCGGTCGACGCCCGCTTCCGGATCCAGCTTCCCAGGCTCCGTGAGCGTCTGCGTCAGGATCGCGACGACGAACGGTGCCCCTTTGCCGTCGTCGGTACCGCAGGGACGATCAACACCGCCGCGATTGACCCCTTGGAGGACCTGGCGGACCTCGCGGCCGAGGAGAAGCTCTGGTTTCATGTCGACGGCGCCTTCGGTGCCGCGGCCGCCCTTTCCCCCGCGACCCGCGGGCTCGTGGCGGGGATGGAGCGGGCCGACTCGCTGGCCTTCGACTTCCACAAGTGGATGCACGTTCCCTACGAGGCCGGCTGCGTCCTGGTCCGTGACCGGGTCGCTCACCGGAATGCGTTCTCGGTGGGGGCGGAGTACCTGAGGCCGCTGGACCGGGGGCCGTCACGTCAGCCCGACAGCTCGAACCTCAAGGGGCCGCAGCTCTCTCGCGGGTTCAACGCACTCAAGGTGTGGTTCACCCTGAAGGAGCACGGCGTGGAGCAGTTCGGCCGGCTGATATCCAGGAACGTCGAGCAGGCGCGGTACCTGGGTGACCTCGTCGACGCGTCGCCGTTCTTCGTGCGCGCCGCGCCCGTGAGCCTGAACGTGGTCGCGTTCCGCCACGAACCTCGGGAGCTGGACGGTGACGAGGCGGACGTCCTGAATCGGGAACTCCTCATGCGCATTCAGGAGGGGGGCGTAGCCGTCCCTTCCGGGACCATCGTGCACGGCCGTTTCACGCTGCGCGTGTGCGTGTGCAACCACCGCACGAGCACCCGCGACCTGGAGATGTTTTTCGAAGAGGCGGAGCGCACGGTTCGGGAGGTCCGGCGCGACATGGGGCTGCCGGACGAACGATGACGACGCGCCGGCCCGAGCCGCGCTATCCTTCAAGCATCGGAGGACACGCAGGCCACGCCATGTCGGAATGGAAGCCAAGGCTGAAAGGTGGAGACGGGCCCCTCTACCAAGCCATTGCCGATGCCATCGTCGCGGACGTCACCGCCGGGCGCCTCGCGCCGGGAGCCCGACTGCCCACGCACCGCGATCTGGCGAGGGCCCTCGGCGTTGCCCTCGCCACGGTGACCCGTGCCTATCGGGAGGCCCTCAGTCGTGGCGCCATCGAGGCGGCTCCCGGGCGCGGGAGCTTCGTGCGGCGCCTGGCTGGCGAGTGGCCGCTGGGAGGTGCCGGAGTGCGGGCGCCAGGCGACTTCACGGACCTGAGCGTCGCTCATCCCCTCTACAGCGCCGACCCGGAGTTGTCCGCGGCGCTGCGGTCGGTGGCCGACGGAGTGGACGTGCAGCGCCTCCTCCGGTATCAACCCCTGCGCGCGCACCCGAGGTATTCCACGGCCGGCAGACGCTGGCTGGAAGTGTGCGGGTGCCCCGCGTCAGCCAGCGTCCCGATCTTCACCGCCGGCGCCCAGCACGCCGGCTTCGTCCTGCTCTCCGTGTTGGCGCGCCCCGGCGATGTGGTCGTCACGGACGACTTGACGTACCCCGGCTTCCTCTCGGCCTGCGAGCTGCGGGGCGTGCGGGCGCAAGGGGTGCCGATGGATCGGGATGGCATGATTCCCGACGCGCTCGCCGAGGTCTGCCGCCGCGAACGGCCAACCGCGCTGTACCTCGTTCCGACCTTCCAGAATCCAACCGGGTTGGTCGTGTCCCGCGAGCGACGGGAGAAGCTGGCCGACCTCGCCGAGACGCACGGGCTCCAGGTGATCGAGGACGACACGTTGCGACTCCTCCACCCGGACCCGTTGCCAACAGTCACGTCTCTCATTCCCCATCGGTCATCGTTCATCGCCTCCCTCTCGAAGGCGGTGGCCGGAGGGTTGCGCCTCGCCTTCGTCGCCACGCCTCCGCACCTGGAGGCCGCCCTGGAGGCGGCAGCCGGGGCCACGGCCTTCACCGTCTCCCCACTCCTGGTCGAGCTGGCGACCCGATGGATCGAAGAGGGGACCGCCCTCCAGGCGGTGGTCCGCCGGCAGACCGAGATCGGCGAGCGCCAACGGCTGGCCGCTGAGATCCTGGGGCCTCATCGCTGTGCCTCGCACTCCCGGAGCTACTACCTCTGGCTGCCCATGCCCGAGGGGTGGAAGAGCACCGACTTCGAGGTCGAGGCCCGCAGGAGGGGCGTGGGGGTCACCGGCTCCCGCGCGTTTGCGCCGAACGCGGAATCCGCGCCCGATGGGGTGCGCGTATGCCTGAGCGCGGCCGAGGACCGGGACCAGTTGGCCGCCGCGCTCCGCTCCCTCGGGACCCTTCTCGACAGCCCCGGAAGCCGGACGCCAGGACTTCTCTGATCGGGGGTGGCGAATGGATTCCCGCCTGCGCGGGAATGACGATGAGGGAGAGCGTCGGGCCTGCCCGACGGGTCCGATGAACCGCGGGCACACCGCGGGTTCCCAGCTCGACTCCGGTTCCGAGCCTGTCAGAACCGATTCCCGATCCCAGGTCCCCGGTCCCTGTTCTCGGGCCTGCCTCGACGAAGCCGCGCGAGAGCGCGTGTGGCGAAGTCGGGTCCGAAAACGGCGAGTTCACCCGGGCCGCTGCGCTATAGTCGCAGTGTGACGCTGGATCGACGCACGTGCCACCGAGCCCGGACCCGCCGGGATCCCCGATATGACGGGCGCTTTGTTGTCGCGGTGAAGACGACCCGGATCTACTGCCGCCCGGTTTGTCCGGCCCCGCTCGCGAGGCCCAAGAACGTCACGTTCTTCGCCAGTCCGCGCGAAGCCGAGCGTGAGGGCTACCGCGCATGCCGGCGGTGCCATCCGGCTGCGCGTCCGGGAAGCCCGGCGTGGCGCGGGACGGGGGCGACGCTCGATCGCGCGCTGCGCCTGATCGGTGAGGGCGTCCTGGACGAGCGACCGATCGCAGATCTGGCGGACGCGCTGGGCATCGGCGATCGCCACCTGCGAAGGCTGTTCGTCGAGAAGATGGGCGTGCCGCCGGTGCAGGCCGCAGCGGCTCGGCGGATTCAGATTGCCCGTCGGCTGGTTGAGACGACAGGCCTGCGCATGACCGAGATCGCGCAGCGGGCAGGGTTCGCGAGCCTGCGCCGCTTCAACGCGGCCTTCAAGCAGATGGTGGGCGTGCCGCCGGGGGCGTTGAGGAAGGGCACTAAAGTCACGGGACCCGGGACCAGGGATCGGGGGCCAGTTGTGGATGTCCCCCGTCTCCCTTCGACCTCCCGGTAGGGCGCGTTCGCCGAACGCGCCGAGACTGACGGTGCGACACGCGCGGATTTGTAGAGGATCACCGACCAGCGGGGCCGCGGCTGCGGCCGGGGTCGGCAGGGGTGCGATCCCGAGCGGGTGGCGCCGGACGGGCGCCCGCCGCGGCGGAAGACCCTCAGCCGTGGGCATGTTTGTGGGTCTGAGCAGCGGTGGGCTGTCCGGCGACAGGACCCGCGAGGGAAGGGTCACAGCTGAGGCGGGAACACGAGAAAGAGGCACGATGCGAGAGACGATGAGGTACTGCTGGTTCGAATCCCCCATCGGCCGCCTGCTGGTCGCCGGTGACGCCGAAGGTCTCCGACTCATCGGGTTTCCCGGCGGCAAGGGTGCACGCGCTCCCGAGCCGGACTGGGTCGAGGATCCGGACCGATTCGCCGCCGCGCGCGCGCAACTCGACGCGTACTTCTCGGGAACGCTGAAGACGTTCGATCTGCCCTTGGCGCCGGAGGGCACATCGTTCCAGCGGCGCGTCTGGGCGGAGCTTCGCCGGATCCCGTACGGCGAGACGATTTCCTACGCGGATCTGGCTCGCCGCATCGGCGATTCCAAGGCGGTGCGCGCCGTCGGTGCGGCGAACGGCCGCAATCCACTGCCCATCGTCGTTCCCTGCCACCGCGTGGTCGGGGCGGACGGCCGGCTCGTCGGCTTCGGCGGCGGCCTCGACGTGAAGCGCGCGTTGCTGGATCTGGAGACAGGCAGACGCCTACCAGGGATTGGGGATGACAGCGGAGGGCCTCAATAACCGATCCCCGGTCCCTGGTCCCCGGTCCCTGTCATCAGACCGTCAGTACCACCTTCCCGATATTCCCGCGATCCTGAATGAACTTGTGGGCGTCGGCCGCTCGGCCGAGCGGAAACGTCTTTGCCAGCGTGGGCTTGAGACGGCCCGATGCGAGGTCCGTCAGCAGCGCTTCCATGGAGGCCGAGACGAGGCGCTTCTCCTTCCACAAGCGCAGCAAGTGGAGGCCGAAGACAGCCCGGTTGTCGATCATCAGGTCGGCGATCCCGAACTTCGGCGCCTGCCAGTGGGCCTGCAGCGATCGCACGAACCCGCGGTGCTGGCCCGCCACCATGTCCTGAGCCGCGAGGCTGACGAGGCGCCCCATCGGTGCGAGCAGCCGATAGCTGCGAAGCACGTGATCGCCGCCCAACGCATCGAGCACGACATCGACGCCCCGACCGCCAGTCAGGCGCAGCACGTCCTTCTCGAGGTCGGGCGAGTTGTGGTCGAGGACGTGATCGACGCCGAAGCTGCGCAACGCGTTGTGCTTGGACACCGAGGCCGTGCCGAAGACCACCGCGCGTCGGAGCCGCGCCAGCTGCAGCGCGGCCGTGCCCACGCCGCCGCCGGCCCCCTGGATCAGGACCGTCTCCCCGCCCTTGAGGTTCGCCATGCGGTACATCGCGATGAGCGCCGTCAGGTAACTGATCGGCACAGCCGCCGCCTCGTTGTGGCTCAGATTGGGCGGCACGCCAAAGGCCATGTCCGCGGGCACGACGACCATGTCGGCGTAGCCGCCGTATCGGGTGAGCGCGACGACGTGGCGGCCGACTTCGTGGCGCCCAGGTCCAGGCCCGACCGCGTCGACGTATCCCGACACCTCGAACCCGGGGACGAAGGGCACCTTCGGCGCGTCCGGAAAATGGCCGGCGCGGGACAGGATGTCGAGGAAGCTCACGCCGGACGCCTTGACGCGGAGGCGCACCTGGCCCGGTCCCGGCTCGGGCACCGGGCTCTCGCGGACCTCCATCACATCCGGGGAGCCGTGACGGGACACGACGACTTCGCGCATACGCTTCTCTGTTCGCCCGGCGGCAGAACAGAATCACTGCATCTTAGAACACTCCCGCGTGAGACCGGGAGTAAAGCGGGAGTAATCCGGGGTAACTCCGGAAACACCCACGTTCTAGCAGCCCGTGGTGCAAGTCTGTCTGCATTCGACCGACGCTGCATCCCGCCTCGCG
>CAYZYG010000064.1:11142-28164 GCA_964481395.1 uncultured Vicinamibacterales bacterium | reverse complement strand
TCCAAGCGTGTGTCGGAGTCGCATATCGCCCTCCCCAAACCTCTGAGCGATCCGGACGAGCAAGGGGCTTCTGGCGCGACGCCGCAGGCGCGACGTCACGCAGACAGTCGCACCGGCTCGGGGGCCTGGCAAGCGGTGATTGATGACAGGGGGCGGCATGGAGCGGCACGAAGCGGCACATAACACCGGTGGCGATGCGGCCGGCTCGCCGGGGGGCTGCGCCTCGGCTGGGCCGTCCATCGCGTCCGGTGGTACTATGCGGTGCGCTCATATGCCCGACCCCTCACCGCCGGGTCCACGGCGGATCCTGCGCTCCTGGAAGGAAATCGCGGCTCACCTGAAGGTCGATGCCCGCACGGCGCAGCGCTGGCAGACCCAGGCCGACCTGCCGGTGTATCGCCGAGCCATCGGGGTCCGGTCGCAGGTGACGGCCTACACCGACGAGTTGGACCGCTGGCTGACGGGACGGTCGGGGCAGACCGGCGAGCCCGCAGCGGTGCCGGCGTCGCCGGGGATTGACGCCCCGTCCGGTCGCATCCGCCCTCCGCGCGCGTGGGTGTGGCTCGCGGGCGCGTTGGTGCTGGCGGCCGCCGCGACCGGCGCGTGGTGGTGGCGGGCCGCGGCCGACCCCTTTCGTGTCGAGGCAGCCAATCGCCTTCTCCAGGCCTACGACGAGTCAGGCCGCCGCCTCTGGTCGGCCCATCTGCCGGGTTCCGGGGAGATGGCCCTGCCTGACGGCGTCATCGGCGGCGACCGATCCGTTATCGAGGACCTGACGGGCGATGGCCGCAGCGACGTGGTGGTCCGCGTCGTCGCATCCGCGTCCGAACCGGATACCGGTCGCGTGCTCGCATACCGCCACGACGGCCGACTGCTCTGGGACAGGCCGCTCGACAGGGTTCGCCCCCTGAACGGGCGCACGGATCCGGCGCGCTACTCGCCGCTGCTGATGCGGCTGGTCCGTGCCCAGGGGCAGATGTGGCTTCTCGTGGTTGGCGGCCACCGATGGGGCACGGCGTGCCCGGTGCTGCTGCTGGATCCGGCGTCGGGTACCGTCGTCGACGAGTACTGGCATCCGGGCATCCTGATCGGCGCAGTCACCGCCGATCTGGACGACGATGGGGAAGCCGAACTCGTACTGGGGGGCCTCAGCAATCCCTCGGGGGGTCTTGGGCACGGCGCGCTCGTGGTCCTGAAGCTGCCGTTCTCCAGCGGGCCGGCGCGGACCGGCGGCCTGGCCACCTTCAGCGGGGGCCGGGAAGTAGCCTACGTCCTGTTCCCGCGGCCCGGGGTGTGCACCGCGCGGGGCGAGTACCCGTTCGTCCGGGGGCTGGAGGTGATCGGCGGACAGTTGCAGGCGCGCGTCGAGTGCGGCTTCGCGTCGGCGTTCTACACCGTCGACCCCGGTCTTCGCCTCGATGAGGTGCGGCTGTCGGACCGGTTCGCGCCGATTCACGCCGACCTGGTGGCGCAGGGGCTGCTCGACTACCCGCTCGAGCCTGATGGGCTCGACTGCCTCCGGCGCATCGTCCGGAGCGACACCACCATCGCGGCCGACAGCGCCGAAGCCCGGGACGTGCTGGCGGGCTGTCGATAGCACCGGCCGCCGGTGCAGATCCCAGGCAACCTTTCCCGCCCGTCCTCCGTCTTTACATATATGCGTCTCCCATATATGGTGATCCCATGCTGAACCGGGAAGCCAAGAAGGGCAGCGCTGAACTCCTCCTCCTCGCCCTCGTCGAGGAGCGCCCGCGCCACGGGTACGAGCTGGGCAAGCTCATCGAACAGCGATCCGAAGGGGCCCTCTCGTTCCACATCGCCTCGCTCTATCCCACGCTCTACCGCCTCGAGAAGCGCGGCCTGATCTCCGGCCGCTGGCTGGAGCAGGCGGGGCAGCGCCGCCGCCGCTTCTACCGCCTGACGCCCGCGGGGCGGCGGGTGCTGGCCGAGCAGCGCGGCACGTGGGGCGCGTTCATCCTAGCCCTGCAGCGCGTCGCGGGCGTGAAGGCCGTCGAGCCCTGATTCCGGAGCCGACCCATGACCGACTGGACCGCCATCGTCCGCGAGCACCTGCCCCAGGCCTCCGAGAACCCCGCGCGCGAGGCCGAGATCGTCGAGGAACTCGCGCTGCATCTGGCCCAGCGCGAGGCCGACCTCGTGGCGGCTGGCGTCGACTCCGACGAGGCCCGGCGGCGTGTCATGCGCGAGCTGCCCGAGTGGCCGCGTCTCGCCGCCGACATCCGCGTCGCCGATCGCCCGCGGGCGATGGCGCCCCCGCCACCTCCGCTGCGGGCGAAGAACCCGCTGGCCGGGATCCGCGACGAACTCCGATACGCCGCCCGCACGCTCCTCCGATCGCCGGGCTACACGTTCGGTGTCGTGCTCATCCTGGGGCTCGCGCTCGGCGCCGCCACGGCCACCTTCAGCGTCGTCAATGGCGTGCTGTTGCGCCCGCTGCCCTACGGCGATCCGGATGCGCTCGTGCGGTTGTACGACGGGTACGGCACGAACACGGGCGGTTACGTGGATGGCCCGACGCTGACGGCGGTGCGGCGGTCGGCGCGGTCGTTCGCGTCGGTGGCCGGCGCGTACACGTACCGCCCGACGGGTGCCGACCTCACGCGGCAGGGCGTGGCGACGCGCGTGTCGACACTGTCGGTCACCGCCGGCTACTTCGAAACGCTCGGGACGGTCCCGCTCGCCGGTCGCACGTTCACGCCCGCCGACGAGCGCCCCGACGCCAACCTCGCCATCATCAGCGAAGCGATCGCCGACCTGGCGTGCGGAGGGCTGGGGGCGTGCGTCGGCCGCTCCGTCATGCTCGACGGCGCGCCGACGGAGATCGTGGGCGTCATGCCGGCCACGCTCCGCGATCCGATTGGCGACACCGCCGATGTGTGGACGCCTCACGTGACGAGCACGACCGTGCACAACCACTACGTCAGCGTCATCGCCAGGCTGGCCCCGGGCGCGACCATCGCGAGCGCGAACGCGGAACTCGGGACCGTGGCGGCCGCCCTCAACCGCGAGTACCAGGGCGCGTACGAGCGGGGCCAGGCGACTGCCGTCTCGCTTCACGAGGATGCGTCGGGTGGCCTGCGGATGACGCTGATCGTGCTGCTCGGGGCCGTCGGGCTGGTGCTCCTGATCGCGTGCGTGAATGTGTCGCACCTCGTGCTCGCGCGCGGTCTGGGGCGCGAACGGGATCTGGCCATTCGTGCCGCGCTGGGATGCGGGCGCTGGCAGCTCGTGCGGCAGGTGCTCGCCGAGCAGCTTGTTCTGGGCGCGGCAGGCGGGGCGCTCGGCGCGCTGCTGGCGTGGGGGATCGTACAGGCGCTGCTGTCGCTGATGCCCGGCGCGCTGGTGCGGACCGAGTCCATCGTCATCGACCGCACGGTCTTCCTGTTCGGCCTGACGGCGGCCTTGGGTGCTGCCGTGCTCGCGGGCCTGCCTGCCGCCGCTCGTGTGCTCACGGGCCGTCTCGAACCGCTGCTGCGGAGCGGGACTCAGGGCGCGGGCGGCGGGCGCCGCCGCCTCGCGTCGGGCGGACTCGTCGCGGCGCAGGTCGCGCTCTCGGTCGTCGTCCTGGCCGCGGCCGTCCTGCTCATCGGGACGTTCACGCGGCTCTCGCAGGTCGATCTGGGCTTCGACGACGCGGGCGTGCTGGCGTTCGAAGTCAATCTGCCGACGGCCCGCTACGCCGACGGCGAGGCGCGAGCCCGCGTCCGCGAACAGTTCACCGACCGTCTCGACGCGATTCCGGGTGTCGCGGCGAGCGGGCGCGTGTCGCGGTTGCCGGTGAGCGGCGAGTTCAACGTGTGGACCTTCCGCCTCGCCGGCACGTCGGACGATGCGCTGGGGGACTGGTCTCCGGCCAACGTGCGCGTGGTGGACGGCCGCTACTTCGACGCGCTCCGGATCCCGCTGGTCCGCGGCCGGCTGTTCGAGCGGACGGATCGCGCGGATCGGCCGGGCGCGATGGTCGTGAGCGAGGCGCTCGTGCGGCGCTACTTCCCGGAGAGCGATCCGATCGGCCGCCGGATCAGGCTCGTCGGCCAGTTCTGGACCATCGTCGGGATCGTGCGCGACGTCCACCACGACCACCGGCTGGCGCCCGCCCCGACGCTGTATCTGCCGCACGCGCAGATGGCGGGCGAACGCAACTGGGCGCTGACCGAGGTGGTGCGGCTCAGCGGCTCCAGACCCGACATCGTCACGGCGATCCGGCAGGAGCTGGCCGCGCTCGATCCTGAACTCGTCGTGCACAACGTGCGGCCGCTCGCCGACGTGGTCGCCACCGACCTGGCCGCGCCGCGATTCTCCGCGACGCTGATGACGGGCTTTGCGCTGCTGGGGCTGGTGATTGCGGCCATGGGCCTGGCCGCCGTGCTCTCGTACACCGTCTCCGAGCGGACGCGCGAGATCGGCGTGCGGATGGCGCTTGGCGCGACCCGGGCGGACGTCGGGCGGATGGTCGTGCGCTCGGGTCTGACGTGGGTGGGAATCGGACTCGCGGCCGGTCTGCCCGCGGCCGTCGGCGCGTGGCGCCTGCTCGGGCACCTCGTGACGGATGTCGATCCGCTGACGCCGGGGACCGTCATCACAACTGCCCTCGTCATGCTCGCGGTGGCGGGCGTCGCGGCGGCCGCTCCGGCCAGACGCGCCACCGGCGTCGAACCCGTGCGGGCCCTGCGAAGCGAGTAGCGGCACGGCGCCGGCGTGCCGAATCGCCTCGTGACCTTCCCCGGAGAAGGGGCTGAGGTCCGGGCCCGGTTGATGGCTCCAAACTGGCGCTCGCGGTGGCAACCTTTTGCGCGTGGACCCCGTCCAACCTTCAGGTTTGCGTCGGACGCCCGCCCCCGGGGGAACTCCCACGTGGACGCTATCCAACAGCTCGTGCGGCACGGTCTCCGAATGATGCGCCGCGGGCGCGGCATCACGGTCGTGGTCGTGCTGACCCTCGCCGTCGGCATCGGGGCCAACGCCGCCATCTTCAGCGTCGTGGACGCGGTCCTGCTCCGGCCGCTGCCGTTCGTTGGTGCAGACCGGCTCGTCAACCTCTACGAGCAGCACCTCGCCAGGGGCTTTGCACGCTTCCCGGTTTCGGTCCACAACGTCGCGGACTGGCGCGATCAGGCCACAACGTTCGCCGGCATGGCGGCCTACAGCGCGCAGTCGGCGAACCTCACGGGCGGCGCGGCACCCGAGCGCGTGATCTTCGCGGTCGTGTCGGACGATCTCTTCGACGTGCTCGGCGTCGCGCCGATGCTGGGGCGGGCGTTTCGGCCCGACGACGCGCGCGAGGCCGTGAACGCGGTCGTCATCCTTGGTCACCGTTTCTGGCGCGACCACCTCGGCGGCGATCCGGCCGTGGTGGGGCGCACCGTTCGCCTCAACGGCGTCGGCCACGCGGTCGTCGGTGTGATGCCGCCGTCGTTCCAGTTCCCATCGCCCGAAACCGACCTGTGGCGGCCCCTGCCTCGCGATCCGCGGCTCGTGCCTGGCGACCGCGGGCGGCACTTCGCGAGAGCCGTCGGGCGGCTGAAGCCCGGCGTCACGCTCGAGCAGGCCCAGACCGAACTGGCCACGATCGCCCGCCGCCTGGCGGCCGCCCATCCCGCGACGAACGACGGCTGGGACGCGCGCGTCGAGTCGCTCCAGGAGTCGATCGTCTCCGACAGCCGGGCCATCGTCTTCATCCTCTGGGCGGCGGTGGGACTGGTTCTGCTCATCGCCTGCTCGAACGTGGCGAACATCCTGCTCGCGCAGTCCGCGTCACGGACGCGTGACATCGCCGTCCGGTCGGCGCTCGGGGCCAGCCGGGCGAGGATCGTGGCGCAGGCGCTCGCCGAGAGCCTGCTGCTGGGGCTCACAGGGGGTGCTGCCGGTCTGCTGATCGCCGCGTGGGGCGTGCGGTGGCTCCCGACGCTGGCTGGCGATGCGATCGCGTGCGCCGACGCGGTTGCGATGAACTGGCGCGTCGTGACGTTCACCGCGTTCGCCTCCATTGCGACGGGGCTGCTCGTCGGGCTCGTTCCCGCTTTCAAGGCGTCGAAGACCGGCGTCAACTCCACGCTGAGGGAGGCGGGACGGTCGGCCTCGGGCGGCACGCGCAGCCGCATCCGCAGTCTGATCGTCGTGGGCGAGGTGGCCGTTGCCGAGGTCCTGCTCATCGCGGCTGGCCTCCTGGTGGCCAGCTTCGTCAACGTCTGGTCACGACCACCCGGGTTCGATTCGACAGGCGTCCTGACCTTTCGGTACACGCTGCCCACATCGGGGTATCCCGCGCGGGAGCAGGTGTCGCAGGCCCATCGGCTGGTGACCGAGCGGCTTGCGTCGATGCCGGAGGTCGCATCCGTCGGTGCCGTCAGTGTCCTGCCGCTCGCCGGGGAATTCGAGAACTGGAGCTTCTCGATGGAAGGCCGGCCGCCCGGCGACACACCGAACGCGAGCGCGATGGTCCGGCACGTGTCTCCGGGCTACCTGGAGACCATGCGCATCCCCGTGACGGCCGGCCGATCGCTCGACGGCTTCGATCGTGCAGGCGGCGAGCCGGTGGTCGTCATCAGCGAGGCCATGGCCTCCACCTACTGGCCCGGACAGAATCCGCTCGATCGGCGCATCAGGTTCCGTGGGCCAGCCGACCTCGCGGCCATCACCTGGAGGGTCGTCGGCGTTGCCGGCGACGTGCCGGCGAGCGCGCTGGACGGGGCGCCGAAGCCCACGCTCTACCTGGCGTACGACCAGTGGCCCTTCGCGCTGCCTTCGGTGAGCGTCGCGCTGCGCGTGGGGACCGACCCGATGGCGCTGGGGAACAGAGTCCGGACCGAGATCGCCGCGGTCGACCCCGACCTGCCCATCTTCGACGTCAGGACGCTGGACGCCGTGCGCGGAGCGTCAGTCGCACGCCGCCGGTTCGCCACGCTGGCGTTCGGGCTCTTCGCGGGTGTCGCGCTGCTCCTGGCGGTCGTCGGTCTCTACGGCGCGATCGCCTGTCTCGTCGGCGCGCGCACGCGCGAGATCGGCATCCGCATGGCGCTTGGCGCACGGCCTTCCAGGATCTTCGCGACGACGATCGGCCAGGGGGTGGCGCTCACGGTCGCCGGCCTGCTCGTCGGGATCGCCATGGCGGCAGCGCTCACCAGGTTTCTGGGCAGCCTGCTGTACGGCGTGTCCGGCACGGACCCGTCGACGTTTGCGGCCGTGTCGCTGCTGCTGCTCGCCGTGGCGGCGGTGGCGTGGAGCGTGCCGGCGCGCCGGGCCGCGCGGGTGGAGCCCCTGATCGCCCTGCGCCAGGAGTAACCCCGTCGTGCCACGGACCTGACGGAGAAGCCTTACTGGCGACAGATGCCAGGCGGCACGGGTGGCGCTCTCGGTCGTTGTTCTGGCCGCGGCGCCGCTTGTACGTCCTATTCTCCTTCTCGAGGGTGAGCGCGCCACCTTTCTTGATGAGGTGCGCGGAGCCGTTAGCCCGCCTCGCTTGCACGATCTGCCACCTTTCCCATCAGTTGAGGTTGCGGATTCTGCAACACCCCGCGCGACACCTGCCCGATTGGGCCGCAAACCGGCGCGTCACACCACCGCGGGCACGGGTCCGGATTGTGCAAATGACGACGATGTATGATGCAACCGATGCCGCGGGTGCCGCCACTCGATCGTCCCGCCACGTACGAGGATCTCCTGAAGATTCCCGACACCATGGTGGCCGAGATTGTCGATGGGGAACTGCATGCGTCGCCAAGACCGGCGCCGCCACACGCGGTGACGGGCGCGGTCATGAGTGGGGCACTGGTGCCGCCGTTCTACCAGGGCCGCGGCGGTCCCGGCGGCTGGTGGATCCTGCCCGAGCCCGAGCTGCACCTCCGGCGGGACGTCCTCGTGCCGGACCTCGGCGGATGGCGCCGCCCGCGCATGCCGGCGTTGCCCGAGACGGCGTATTTTCCCCTGGCGCCGGACTGGGTGTGCGAAATCCTCTCGCCTTCGACGGCGTCGCTCGACCGTCGGAAGAAACTCGCCATCTACGCGCGCGAGCGGGTCTCGCACGCGTGGCTCGTCGATCCCCTCGCGCAGACGTTCGAGGGGTTGCGCCTCGTCTCGAGGCGCTGGACGATTCTCGCCACGCACGGCGGTGCGGACGTCGTGCGTGCCGAGCCGTTCACCGAGGTCGAACTGCCGTTGGCGTCGCTGTGGGTGACCCCAGCCGTTCGATCGCGGAAGAACCGGCGCGGGT
This sequence comes from uncultured Vicinamibacterales bacterium, assembly GCA_964481395.1. Lineage (GTDB taxonomy): Bacteria > Acidobacteriota > Vicinamibacteria > Vicinamibacterales > JAKQTR01 > JBFMFH01. Next base: position 19,934 of record CAYZYG010000064.1, on the reverse strand, counting down.
AGTCCTCATCCGAGCGCGATGGCGACCAGACGCCGCGCGCGAGCAGGCACACGCGAGCGCGCCGGCGGCGCCGCCGAATTCCGATCGGAATCCGAATCTTTTCCCCCCAACCTCGCGCCTGTCCCGGCGTCGAATCCAGAGAATCACGCGTGTGGAAGGAGCATGGGCCATGAGGATGTCGTCCGTCGTCGTCTCGCTGCTGGCGTTGGCGTTCGGGGCTGCCGTGGAAGGAACCGGGCAACTGGCTGCGGACAGCGGCTTCGCCGTGGTGTTCTACTCCGGGAGGGGAGGCAACGACGACATCTACTTCCTGCGCCCGGGTGAGAGTGAGCCGCAGAACCTGACGAGGCATCCCGCCAGGGACCATTGCCCGGCCCCCTCGCCCGACGGGACGCGGATCGCCTTCCTCAGCGATCGCGGAGGCACCTTCGACATCTACAGCATGGCGATCGACGGAACCGGCGTGCGGCCCTTGACCACCTCCCCCGAGAAGGAGGAGCACCCGGAGTTCAGTCCCGATGGGCGCGCGATCGTCTTCGTCAGGGACTTCGAGCAGCGAACCGAGGTGTGGATGATGAACGCGGACGGCTCCGGCCAGCGGCGCCTGACGTCGGGCGGCTGGCGGGACGAGCGGCCGTTCGTGTCTCCCGACGGCTCGAGGATCCTCTTCATGTCAAACCGCGACGGCAACTACGAGATCTACACGATGGCCCCGGACGGCAGCGGCCAGACCAGGCTCACCAGGACCCCCGAGCACGAGATCTTTCCCGCCTGGTCGCCCGACGGCCGGCAGATCGTCTACTCGCGGAAGTTCAGGGCCGGCGGCCGGATGGAGGGGATGATCCGCGTGATGAACGCGGACGGCACCGGCGACCACGCCATCACCGGCGCAGAGACGCGGGACGAGAACGGCCTGTGGTCGCCCGACGGGCGCTTCGTCGTCTTCCAGAGCGTCCGCGACGGCAACTTCGAGGTGTATCAGGCGGACGCCGACGGCAGCCGTCCCGTCAGGCTCACCACCCATCCGGCCTGGGACGGCTGGGCGTCGTTCGTTCGGCTGCCGAAGCCGGCCGGCCCGGCACATGCGGCGATCATCGAGACGCACCTCGCGACGATCGGCGGCCGCGACGCGCGGCGGTCGGTGACGACGCGGCCCAGTCCCGCTTTTCGTTGCTGCCCCGTCCGTGGAAAGGAGCAACCATGACGCGTCTTCCGTTCGCGATTGTCGCCCTCGTCGTGTCCGTCCTGCCATGGCAGGCGTCGTCCGTGTCGTCCCGGCCCACCGACCGTTCCGGTCCGTATCTCGGAGAGCCCGATCCCGGGCTGACCCCCGCGCTGTTCGCTCCCGGGTTCGTCAGCACCGGGGGCTTCGAGCGCGACGTCGCCATCACGCCGGATGGTACCGAGATCTACTTCGGCGTGGCCGGCCCGTCGTACCAGTACACGTCGGTGGCCGTCACGCGGCTGGTGGACGGACGCTGGACCGAGCCTGAACTCGTGCCGGGCCTGGACACGCCAGACAGCCTGTCGCTCGAGCCGGCGCTGTCGCCCGACGGGCAGACGCTGTACGTCCTGTCGACGAGAGCGGGCGGCACGGGCCAGGCGGCTGCCGGCAACCAGGACATCTGGGCGCTCACGCGCGCGGGGACCGGCTGGGGCGAGCCCCGCAACCTGGGCGCCCCGGTGAACTCGGCGCTGCCCGAGTACTTCCCGTCGCTGACGCGCACGGGCACGATCTACTTCACGCGCGAAGAGCCCGGCACGCGCCAGAGCGCCATCTGGCGCGCCCGCCGCGAGGGGGCCGGCTACGGCGAACCGGTGAGGCTGCCCGCGCAGGTCAACTCGGGGCGGTCGCAGTACAACGCGTTCGTCGCGCCCGACGAGAGCTACCTGATCGTCCCGACGGACGGCCGGGCCGACTCGCTGGGCGGATGCGACTACTACGTCGTGTTCCGGAACAGCGACGATCGGTGGAGCGAACCCATCAACCTCGGGCCGGCCATCAACACGCGCGGCGGCCAGGAGTTCTCGCCGTACGTGAGTCCCGACGGGCGGTACTTCTTCTTCATGTCGTCGCGGCGCGAGATCCCGGAACGCCTGACGTTCCGGCTGTTCCGCGAGTTGCACGGACGGCCCGGCAACGGCAACGCGGACATCTACTGGGTGCGCGCGGAGGCGGTCACCTCGCTGCGGTCGAAAGCCGTGTTCCCGTGACCGGGGCAGTCTCCCGTGCGCTTGCCGAGAGCCTTCTCCTTCGTCGGCCTGCCGTCGGCAGGGATGTGCCACGCGTCTCCCGAGGGAGCCATCGCGTGTCCGTCGCCCTGCGGGCGCGTCACCCATGGTTGCTCGCTGACGCGAACGACCGTGCTGGAGGCGTGCAGCGCTCTCGGAGCCCGATGTATCCGGCCGCGCGCGGTCGTCACTTCCTGCGCAGGAACCTGCCTGGCTCGGCGGTGAAGAACAGTCCGGCCTTGCCGTGGGTTCGCACGAGCGCCTGCAGGTCGCGAGATGAGGCGGTGAGGACGACGCGGTCGCCCGGCTGCCCGTGGACGTCCTTCTCGCCGGGTGAGTGGGGGTCGCCGTCGCCGGCGAGGTGTTCGTGAGCGATCGTGACCCGCTTCTCGGCGATCGCCTCGTTCAGCCACCCGCTGTCCATCATCTCCGTTCTGAGCGCATCGCCCTCGAGCGCGATGCGCACGAAGCTGTGACCGGGAATCGCGTAGGCCATGAACGGCCCGTCTTCCGTAAGGAGCGGGCACTGACCCGCGTTGTCACCAAGTGTGAGGTCGAGCACGAGTTGACCGTCGATGCGTGCCAGTTCGCCGACCAGTCGGACGGTACGGCCTTCGGCCGAGATGTCGACGGTGTAGTGGGTGGGATACTGGGGGTGGGCCGGTGCGAACGTCAACGAGTCCTCATCGTTTCCGTCCTCGATCCAGGTGCCGACGAGTCTCGGCTCGTAGACCCGCACGTCGGCCGTGACCAGCGGATGAATCGACACGTAGTAGCAGCCGGTGAGCGAGCAGGCCGCTGCCGTTACGATGAGCGCCGTGGCGATGCGTTTCATGGACCCTCCTCTGGCGCGAGACATGGCTCCGATTGACGAGACCGTGGCACGTGGTAAGAACGAGACGGACAGGGCGAACCCTCTGGGTGTCCGGCCGCGCAGGGGTGTCATCGAGAGGCTTGAGCCGCAACGCTGCCTGCGCGAACGTCGTCTGCGCTTCCTGCGTCTGGCCAACCGCTGGTCCCGCCACGACCACCAGGATCAGCCAGGCCAGCGCCGGCGAACGCCCGAGTGGGTGTATCCGGATCCATGATGCTCTCGCGGTCCCGGGAGCGCGTGAGTGCGACTGACATGCGCCCCTGCAGGGATATGCGAGAACGGGCGGCGTTCGGGCTCATCCACGTGCCCGCTGCCCTCGATCGGGAAATCAGGACGACGCCTTCACGGTCGTGTCCAGTCGTCCGACTTCGGCGGGCGATCGGGCATTGCCGGGGGCGTCAGAAGACGACGATGAATGATGCAGCCGATGCCGAGGGTGCCGCCGCTCGATCGTCCGGCCACGTACGAGGATCTCTTGAAGGTCCCGGACATCCGCGTGGCCGAGATCGTCGACGGGGAGCTTCAAGCGTCGCCCCGCCCAGATCCGCGACATGCGCGCGCCGGGGGCATCGCTCGGGGTGCTTGTGGGCCCGTTCGACCAGGGCGTCGGCGGACCGGGAGGCTGGTGGATTCTGTACGAGCCGGAGTTGCACCTCGGGGACGACGTGCAGGTTCCTGATTGGGCCGGCTGGCGCCGCTCTCGCATGCCGGCATTGCCTGGGACGGCGGATTTTCCGCTGGCGCCGGACTGGGTGTGCGAAATCCTCTCGCCTTCAACGGCGTCGCTCGACCGTCGGAAGAAACTCGCCATCTACGCGCGCGAGCGGGTCTCGCACGCGTGGCTCGTCGATCCCCTCGCGCAGACGTTCGAGGGGTTGCGCCTCGTCTCGAGGCGCTGGACGATTCTCGCCACGCACGGCGGTGCGGACGTCGTGCGTGCCGAGCCGTTCACCGAGGTCGAACTGCCGTCGGCGTCGCTCTGGGTGCCCCCCGCGGCTCGGCCGCCGAAGAAGCGGGGCGGGTAGCGCCAGCCGAACGCCAATGGCGTCCAGACAACTTGCGCTTGGCAGGCGTTCCGCGGAGCGGTTCAGGCTTCTATCCACGCGCCGCCGACACACGCGGAATCGGGCGTATGATACGCGCGTGCCCAAGCCCCCGGGACGTTGCCGGCTTTGCCTTGCCAGGGGGGAGTCATGCGTTTCGCGCGAGCGCTGCCGTTTCGTGTCCTCTGGCTTTTCTTTCTCGCCCTGACCTGCCAGCGAGAGGTGTCGGCGGCGCCGCAGGGACCGGACCTCGAGCAGGAGTTCTACGCGCTCGACTTCAAGATCAGGCAGTGGGATCGGCTCCGCCAGCAGAATCCGAAGATCGTGATTCCGCCAGGATTCGACCGCGATGTGCAGCGCTACCAGCAACTGGCCGCGCTGATGCACGCGGCGCGCACCGGCGAGGCGGCGCAGGTGGGCGCGCGCGAGGCGGCGAAAGAGAGCGTGTTCGCGGCGCTGGCGAGCAAGGAGAACGTGGTCCGGGCCCTCGGCGTGCTCGACGCGAAGATCGACGAACTCAAGGCCGAAGCCGACTTCTGCAAGCGCTGGGAAGAGAAGTGGCTGGCGACCGCGAAAGTTGACACCGCCGTCGCGGTGACCACCGCGGGCGGGGCGCCGCCCGACGAGCAGCGGAGGCTGCGGCTCCAGCAAGCGAAAGACGAGGCGGTGCGGCGCCAGCGCGAGATCCAGCAGAACATCGCCGGCTACGAGGCGACGAAGAACGAGCTTCGGACCCTGCAGACCGCGATTGCCACCGCCCTCAGCGCGGCAGATATCCGCGAGGCCGTGGGCGGCGACGATTTCTTCGGCGCCGCCGGAAAGGCCATCGAGGCCGGCAAAGGGCTCGCCAGACAGGCGTACGACAAGACGACGTTTGAACAGGTGTCGGGACGTCTTGGCACGGCGAAGGGTTCGCTCGGCGCGATCCAGTCGGCCCTGAACGGCGACTACCTGAAGTCGGCCGAGGCCGCGCTCGACGTCGTCGACGGCCTGGTGGCCGATCGCAAGGGCGATCTTCGCAAGGAGAGCGCGACCTTCCGGCTGCTGATGAACTCGGAGCTGACCGACCCCGCGCTGAAGAAGACCGGAGATCTGGCGATCAACGCGACCGCGGCGCGTACCGCGAAACTTCAGGAACTCCAGGACTTCAAGAATCGGATCACGTCGGCCAAGGCCACCCTGGGCGGCGTGAAGGCGGTCATCGCCAAAGGCAAGGCCGCCTTCGGCTGGTACACGCGGGTGGTTGGCGAGATCGAGGCGTACCGGCGCCTGGCGTCCGAGCCGGGCCGGTCGGGCACGACCACGCGTTTGATTGCGGGCATGTCGAAGCTGGGCGCGGCGTTCAACGCCGGTGCCGACTACCTGCCGCCGGGTCTCAAAGAAACGATCGGCCCGTTCCTCGAGTTCTACGGCGAAGCGCTGGGCCTCGGCGACAGCATCGACAAGCTCGTGCGCGACTTCTACGAGAAGAACGAATCGTGCCTGAACTACGTCGGGGGGCTTCAGCGATCCCACGCCGTTGAACAGATTGACGCACGCTGGCCGCGCGACGGCCTGTGCCTGAATTACGCGCAGGAATTCCGGGCGGCCCGCCTGCCGCTGTTCGTGGACGAGAATCTTGGCGGAGCGCCCGTCGAGCCGCGATACTTCTTCATCCCCGATCCCGATGGCGCGCCAACGGCCCTGACGACGGCCCAGTACACGTCGCTTCGCCAGGTAGCGTCGGATTTCGGCGCCTACAGCGCGGTGCTGCGGCCCAAGTACGCCATGACCGCCACGGACGTGGGCTCGATGGCCGAGGCCGTCACCACCGGCCGCGACACCTTCGCTGTCAGCACGGGCTTGTTTTCGGGCACCACGTACACCATCAGCCGCATCCGCGAAGAGGTCGACATCCTGCTTCGTCTGCGCGAGGCCGTTGGAACCCGGCTCACACCTTCGTCGGCCGCCGGGCTCGTGAAGGCCTGGCGCGCCTACGACGACGGCGTCCGATTCGCCGAACAGGCCTGTTCGTTCACGCTGTTCGAGAACGACCGCGAGAGGAACCGCGTGTTTGTGATCTATCTCGACACGCGGCCCGTGTTCGACGAATGGCTCGAGCGCCACACGCTGACGAATCCGGCGTCGACGTGCCGCGCGCAACTGAGCATTCAGGGGCCTGCGGCAGCGCAGGTTGGCCAGGCGGTGGCTTTCCTCGCCAAGCCCAATGCCTCGCTGGCGCGGGTGGCCGACGTGCGGTACGAATGGAGCGGCACCGGTACCGCTGAACGCTCGACGTCGCTCGACTATCTCGTGTCGTTTGCGCAGGAGGGCGAGCAGACGCTCACGGTGACGGCCACGGGGCGCGCAGGCGGGCGCGTCACCACGCTGGCTGAGGCGCGCGTGGCGGTCGACGTGCGCGCGGCGGGGCTCGACGAGATCTCGATCGAGATCTCCGGGCCCGCGACCGTCGCGCCCGGCGAGGGTGCGTCGCTGACCGCGCGAATCGTGACGCGCAGCCGGCAGGCGGCTTCGGCCGTGCGCGCCGCGCGGATTGAGTGGGACGCCGGCGCGAAGCGTCTGGGGAGCGGCGAGTCGTTCACGTTCGTGCCGCCCGGCAAGGGGCCGTACACGATCCGCGCCAGGCTGATGGGCGAGGACGAGCGCAAGCGGCCGGTTCCGCTGGCCTACGCCACGCACCCACTCGCGATCGTGGTCCCGTCGAAGCCGAAACCCAAACCAGCGCCCGACCCGCCGCTGAAACCCGAGCCAGCGAAACCTGGGCCCACGAAGGCAGAACCAGCCAAGCCCGGGCCCACGAAGCCCGAGCCCGCGAAACCCGGGCCGGCGAAGGCCGAGCCGACGAAGCCCAAGCCGCAGCCCGGGACGCCGGGTGCGGGGGGCGGCGGGCCCGCCGGTGCGACATCCCCGCCGGTGACCGCGAAGCCCATGTGGGTGCTGCAGCGGGTCGACCTCATCCGCGACGTCCTGAGGGACAACTTCGAGGAAGGCGCGGTAGGCGGTCCTGCGATCGGTGACGTCAACCATAAGGTCACCGTCACCGGCACCGCGGTATCCACGAGCTGCCAGGTCACCGATGGGCGCGGCAAGCCGGTGGAGCTGACCTCCACCTCGTCATGGACCGACCTGCCCAAGACGGTGGAACCGGGCGCCAAGGTGTCGATCCGCCTCACTGTGGAGGGCAGCGTCAGGCCGAGCGGGATGCCGCATCCACCGGGCACGGCGACGCGTGGGCGCACCTCGATCGACGGCTCGGCGTTTGCCGTGGCCGGCAAGGAAACGGCCACTTGGACGGGCCTGCCGGCGCTCCTCGGCACGGGCACGAAGATCGGGCAGGAGAAGCCGGTCCAGGTCGTGCACTCGGGGTTCGGCGGGATTGGCGGCTACTCGTACGTGTACGCGTGGACAACGCCCGCTGACGCGGCCACGCTCGACGCCACGGTATCCGTCGATCGCCCCGCGCCGAAACTGGGCGACACGGTCACGCTGAGCGCCGCGGTCACGGGTGGCACCGCGCCGTATAAGTACACCTGGTCGGGCGCCGCCACGGGCGCGGCCGCGGCGCTTCCGTTTGATGTGAAGAAACCCGGCCGCCACGACTTCACGGTGATCGTGACCGACGCGAAGGGCGCGAAGGTGAGCGCGGCGGCGTCCGTCGAGGTCAAGGCGTACGTCGTGACCATCGCGCTTGCGCGCGGCGGCACGCCGAAGGTCATCCTCGGGCAGACGCGATCGTTCCAGGCGACGGTGAGCAGTCCGGATGGCCTCAAGCCGCCGCCGGGCCTCGTCTATCGGTGGGAGCCGAGCACGGATGTGGCCTTCGCGCCGGCTGAGGGTCCGAAGAACGCGTCCACCGGCAAGTTCACGACACTGGGGAAGACGAGGGTGTGGGTGGCCGTGCTCCAGAAGACCGGACCGACGCTCACGACGGTGGCCGAATCGGAGCCGGTCGAGATTGACGTGGCGGCGCCGGAAATCAGCCTGGTGGCCGATACGTCTGCACCGTACCCGGGCCAGGCGGTGCGCGTCACGGCGTCCGAGACCCCAGCCATCGCGAACGCGGCGATCGTCTACACGTGGGAGTATGCGGGCGATGCGCTGAATTCCGGAGCCGAGAAGAACCCGCGCGTCTACAGCTTCCGGCCGTCGAACACGAAGCCCGTCACCGTGACCGCGAGAGCGAAGCTCAAGGATGGCGGTCTCGACCTGGGCTCGAAGTCCATCGTCATTACCGCGAAGCCGCACGGCGTGTCGGTGAGCGGGCCGACGCCGACCGGGCCGAAGCCGCAATTGTGGGACAGCAGGGCCGGCGGCCTGGTGGACGTCGAGGGAAAGTTCGCCGTCTTCCAGCAAATGGGACTGCGCGCCGACGTGACGCCGCCCCCGCTGAACCAGCCGCTGCGCTACGCGTGGACGGTCCAGCCGGACGGGTGCACGCTCTCGAATCCGATCTCGCAGACGCCGACCGTGAGCTGTTCGAAGACCGGCACGTTCCAGGTGTCGGTCGCCGTGCAGGACAAGCTGGGGGCCGCGCTCGGCGCCGGCTCGGGACAGGTGCCGATCACCGTGTCGCAGAGGGACCTGGACTCGAGCCAGTCGAAGGCCGCCGCGGCGCAGAAGGCGGCCGAGCGGGCGGCGCAGAA
>CAYZYG010000064.1:0-11042 GCA_964481395.1 uncultured Vicinamibacterales bacterium | reverse complement strand
CGAGCCAGTCGAAGGCCGCCGCGGCGCAGAAGGCGGCCGAGCGGGCGGCGCAGAAGCAGCGCGAGGAGGAGGCGAGGCGAGCGGCCGCCGCCAAGAAAGCGGCCGACGACGCCGCGGCCAAGCGGGCGGCCGAACAGGCCGCGCTCAAGCAGCGTGAGGAGCAGGCCCGGCAGGCGGCTGCCGCGAAGAAGGCCGCGGACGATGCCGCAGCCAAGCTGGCGGCCGAGCAGGCGGCGCAGAAGCAGCGTGAGGAGGAGGCGCGGCGGGCGGCCGCGGCGAAGAAGGCGGCCGACGACGCCGCAGCCAAGCGGGCGGCCGAACAGGCCGCGCTCAAACAGCGTGAGGAGCAGGCTCGGCAGGCGGCTGCCGCGAAGAAGGCGGCCGAAGAAGCCGCAGCCAAGCGGGCGGCCGAACAAGCCGCGCTCAAGCAGCGTGAGGAGCAGGCCCGGCAGGCGGCCGCCGCGAAGAAGGCGGCCGACGAGGCGGCACGCGTCCGCGAAGAGGAGAAGCGTCAGCAGCAGGCCGAGCTGGCCGAGCGGCGAATCCTCGAAGCGGCCATCCGGACACAGTCGGAAGCAGAGGCCTTCGAACGCGAGGGCAAACTGCGCGAGGCGATTGCCAAGTACCGCGAGAGCGTGAGCTACGTGCCTGATCTGGAGCTCGACGAGCGAATCGCGCGCCTCACCGCCGAGCTCGAGCGTCGGGATCGCGTCGCTGCGGCGGCCGAGGAAGTGCGGCGCGCGGCCGAAGCAGCCCGTCGAGCGGAAGCAGCGCGGCAAGCCGAAGCTGCGCGTCAGGCTGAGGGGAGTCGTCGGGCCGAAGTCGCGCGTCCGGCTGAAGCCGCCGGAACTGGCGCCTCCCCGGTTCCGGTTCAGGGCCACTGGGCCGTCGTCGCCAACGGCCACAACGGCACGCTGGTGTTCGAGGGCAGCGGTGGCACGATTCTGGGTAGTCCGGTCACCAACCTCCGCGTGGACGGTGCGACCCTGCGGTTCACCCGGGAGATCGGGGGCGGGTCCACCCAGCACTACGTCGGAGCGCTCGTCGGAGACACGATGGCGGGCACGTTCACCCAGGAGAACCTGCCGGGCCGGACCTACCAGTGGACCGCGAAGCGGGGATCCGCGCCCGGCACCACCAGTCCCGCGCCGGCGCCGGTCCAGGGCCCGGCAACGCCTTCCGTGCCTGCGCGACCCGCAGCGGCAGCCTGCACGCTGACCGGAACGTGGGAATTCACGAAGGACGGCGGCGCCTTCATCCTGGAACTACGGCAGAGCGGGTCTGATCTCTCCGGTACCTGGACCATCAGAGACGAGGGGGAGACGGGCTCGGCCAATGTCAGCGGCCGGGTGTCGGGGCGCGACCTCTCCCTTTCCGTCACGATTGAGGGAGAGACGCAGCAGTTCAGAGCCATGCTCTCGGAGGATTGCCGGACGCTGCGCCTGACGCTGGAGTACGGGGGTGAGAACATCACGGTCACGCTGACGCGACGTTGAGGCGGCCGCGCCGCCCTGGACGCCGGGCGCCAATGGCGCTACGCGCCCACCCTGCGCCCAGGACGGGCCGTGGCCGTTGTCGCGACCGTGTCGGTGGACTTCCCGCCGAAGTAGCGGCCGCGCGGCCGATTCGCGCCGCGGCCGCGCCCGACGTGATATCATGATACTCGGGAGGCTGATATCATGAAGGCTCGGGTCCGCCATCGCCGCCCCTCAGGGCGAATCCTCCTGCGCATCGACCCCGCCCTGCACGCGGCGCTGAAGGCGGCGGCCGCCCAGTTGGGGGTGTCGCTGAACGACTACTGCGCCCAGAAGCTCGCGCTGCCGGTCGACGCCGCCGCGCTGGCCGGCGGCGCCCCCGCCGTGGTGCGCCAGGCCATCGACCTGCACGGCGACGCCCTGGTGGGCGTCGTCGTGTTCGGATCGTGGGCACGCGGCGAGGCTCGCGACACTTCGGACGTCGACGTGCTCATCGTCCTGGACGGCCGGACGCCGCTCACCAGGAGCCTCTACCGCGCGTGGGACGCACGCCCAGCCGAGTGGGACGGCCGGCCGGTCGAGGTGCACCTGGTGCACCTGCCCGAGCGCGACCGTGCGCCCTCGGGCCTCTGGGCCGAGGTGGCGCTCGACGGCTTCGTCGTCTACGAGCGCCGCCGGGAGGTATCGGAGACGCTGGGCGCCGTGCGGCGCCTGATCGCCCGCGCGCAGGTGGTGCGCCGCACGTCGCAGGGGCAGCCGTACTGGTCGGAGGTGGCCTGAGATGCGGAACCAGGGACTCGCCAGAGACTACATCAGCCGCGCCGCGGGCCGCCTTCGCGCGCTCGACGTGCTCTACGACGACGGTCACTGGGCCGACGTGGTTCGCGAGGCCCAGGAGGTCGTGGAGCTGGCGCTCAAGGCGGCGCTCCGGGCGCACGGGGTCGATCCGCCGCGCCTGCACGACGTGTCGGACGTGCTGCTGGCCGAACGGGACCGCCTGCCGCCCGCGCTCGTGGCCGACCTAGACGCGCTCGTGCGGATTTCGCGGGACCTCAGGCGCGACCGCGAACTGGCGTTCTACGGCGCCGAGGACCTCACGCCGTCGGGGTTCTACTCGAAGGACGATGCGACGAAGGCCAGAGACGGGGCGCGCCTGACCGTGCGCGTCGTCCAGCCGCACGTCTGACCGCACCGCCCGAGGGATTTCGCCATCGCGGCTGCGGCGGATCTGCCCGCCGTCATCGGTGTGTGGCGCCTGCTCGGACGCGCCGGCCGGCGGCGGCCTACCGAGACGCTTTCGGGAACTCGTTCAGGCTCGCGGGCGGGGCCTTCCAGCGCGGCGCGTTCGCCTCGATGAACGCGCGCAGCGGCGCGGGCACGTCCTCGAAGCGGTCCACCCGCCGGCACACCTGGTGCATGACCGAGAGGCCCGTTCCGGCGAAGGCCGGCAACGAGCCGTATCGCACCCACGCGAGGTGGTACTCGGGCGTCGTGCCGGGCAGGATCGAGAAGTCGTTGCTCTCGTGTACCTGATAAGGACCGCGCGGCGTCTCGCGATTGACGAAGAGCGGCAGCGAGAAGAGCGTCGTGCCGCCGAGGCGCCGCACCCGCGTGCCGGTGATCGGCCCGACGGTCTGCATGCGCGTCTCGTCACCCATGCGTGTCACGATGGACAGACGATCGCCGTCGAGGGCGTAGGTGTAGTGGATGAACGGCGTCGCGAAGCCGATGGGATCCGCGGTCTTGCCGCCGTAGCTGCGCAGCGGTTCGCCAGTGGCGGCGTCGAAGTACACCATGATGGAGCGGTGCAGGCCCTGTGCCGTGGCCTCGCCGTCGGCCGTCGTCGCGCGGCGCCCCGCGTCCAGCCCCTGCATCAGGAAGAGAAGCCGGCCCTCGGGAAACGAGTAGACCTCGCCGCTGCACGGCCAGTACACGGGCTCGCCCGTCCCGCTCCTCATCGTCACGAACGCGCGGAAGAGTGATGCGTCGAAGCCGGCGCTGCCCGGCTGGCCGGTCTGGGCGGGTGCATCGGCCGATGCCCCGGCTCCCGCCGCGAGAAGAAGGCCGAGCGCGAGGGCCGCGGCAGCGACACCAGGCGAGGGGAGCGTCAACGGGCGGCCGGCCATGATGGTCCTCCATCCCTGGGGCTGGCCGAGTATACCGCGCGGCAGAGCCGAGGTGGGCCGACGGCTGCGGCCGGTCCTATTTCACCGCCGGCTTCGCGAAGATCGCGTCGTCGATCTCTTTGTTCATCTCGACCTTCTGCAGCGTGATCGTCACCGTCTGCATCGGGTTCACGATCGTCACCGAGAACGGGATCTGGATGCCGTCCACCTCCCGGTAGTCCTTCGTCTCCGTCGTCTGCTCGATGGGGCCGCCCGCCTCGGGGATGTTCGCCGTGGCAATCGACTTGACGATGTGGAAGGACTCGGCGTCGACGAAGAAGCGCGTCGCGGGGCCGGCCTTGGGCGTCCACAGCAGCACGTGGGCCGCACGGCCGCCGACCGTGTCCTTGCCGGTCAGTTCCACCTTGCCGCCAGCCTCCTTGTAGTCCATCAGGGGCGACGGGAAATGGGAGTTGATGAGGCCCTGAAGCTGATCGCCGCTGAGATCGCGGTCGCCCTGCATGCTGTTGCTGGCCCAGCCGGCCACTCCGTCGCAGCGCTGATCGACGACGAGGTTATCCGATGCGCCCATCGCGCTGAGGTCGAGGACCATCAGCGAGCGGGACTTGTTGGGCGCCTTGCGCGAGATCTCGACGGTGCCCGGGATATCGCCCATCTGGGTTGCCACGCTGATGCTGCCGGTCGCCGACTGGCTGGTGATCTTCGCGAGCGCGGCGCGGCCGCCGATGGCGGCGAGGTGCTTCTCGACGATGTCGTCGGCGGTCTGCGCGAACGCCGGCGCGGAGGCAGACAGGATCGCCGCCGCCAGAACGCAGATCTTCAGTAGATGCCTCATCAGTCCCTCCAGAGGCCGCGCAGCCGGGAGCGGGCTGCGGCGAGCCTGATGCTCCTTCCCCAATGTGACGAGCGACGGCCCGTCGCAGTTCGACGGGCCAAACACCCCCGCTCTACCGCGGGTCTCGTCCGGGAGTTGCCCCGGAGTTGGCGACGCTTACTGCAGCTCGGGCCAGGCGGCGGGGCAGAGGCCTCCCACGACGACGCTCGACGCACCCGGACCTGGGCCGATGCGCACGATGCCAGTGGCATCGACGCAGAACACGCGCTCGCCTGTCGTGCCCGGACGCTCCGGTTCGGCGAGGACGGCGAACGCGTCCATGGACGAGGGCGAGACGATGGCCGGATTCGCCGAACGGTCGGACGCCGGTCCGTTGAAGAACGTCACGGTGTAGCCCGCGCGGGTGCCGGTGCCGACGTCGGGAGGTATGTACGCCGTGGCCGACGCGTCGAAGCCGCACGAGGCGGGCGCGGCCAGGCACTCGAGCGTGTCGTACGCGCCGCCGTTCGAGACGGCGTAAGCCATCTGGCCCGAGACAATGGTTCGCATGCGGCCGATCGTGCTCGCCTCGTTCGCGGCGATGCCGGCTCGCGAGAGGCTTGGAATCGCGATGGCCGCGAGAATGCCGATCACCGGGATGAGCACCAGCGAGAGCGCGCCGGCGACGATCCCGCCGATGGCGAAGCCGGTGCCGGCGTAGGCGGCCGGCTCCTTCTTGATCTTCACGAGCGCGACGACGCCGAGGATGACGGCGACCACGCCGCCCACGACCAGGAGGCCGAGCGTGGGGATCGCGAGCAGGCCGATGACGAGCGAGGCGATGGCGAGGCCGCGTTTCGGCGGTGTGGACGTGTCGGTCAGGCCCAGGGTCATGGCTGATCTCCCGTCAGGCAAAGGGGGTCATGCGGCGCGCCGGTCGGCCGCCGCACGGCTGATTGTAAGCCGACCAGGCAATTCTGTGCCGGGAGGCGCGTCTCACGCGCGCGCGGCCGCGCGATCCGAGGCCGATCCCCGGCGGTTCCGAAGGACTTCGCCGCGCCCGCAACACATATTGAGCACGAACGGCGCCGCGCGGGGGGGGGACACAGGCCCGTCAGCCTCCAGCCGGCCGGCGCCGGGGGAGGATCACCATGAAGCCACTCGCGCTCATCGTCACGTTGTTCCTGCTGGTGGTGGCGGCCCCACCGCCGGCGCTCGCCCAGGCCCCGGGGCAGGGCGTGTGCACGACGGCCGGCTCCTGGAAGGGAGAGACCGGCGGGACGTCGTTCCTGTCGACCTACGCCGAGACGGCGGGATCGATCGCGGGCACCGTGGATCTCGATCTCTGGGGAGACGTGACCTTCAGCGGCGCGTTTCCCAACGCGGTGCGCATGACGAGCGGCCGCGGCACCTGGATCGCCGTCACCAAGAAGGTCGCCGACTACCAGTTCCTGGCGATCGGCCTCGACGCGGCGAACGTGCCCGTCTACCAGTTGAAAGTGAGCGGCCGCAAGACGATGGCCGACGACTGCCGCTCGCAGACGTTCACGGTGACCATCGCGGTGTACGCGCCGTGGCAGGATCCGTTCGGCGCCGAGGCGCCGCTCTTCGCCGGGCCGATGCCGGGCGCCCCGGGAACGGCCGTCCGCCTGCCGTTCCCCAGCCGCTGACGTCTCCGGCGGGGGCAGCGACCCTCGACGTACACCGCGGGCTGCCAGGCACCTCGATGCACAGCACGGCTGTCCGCGGCCCGCAGGAACCGCTACCACGCGTGAGCCGGGCGGGGCTACAATCGTCGCACCGTGGCCCTGCCCGACGCCGGCCGTTTCTCCCGCGCCGCCGCGTTCCGGCTCGGATCCTGGCGGGTCGAGCCCGCCCGGAACCTCATCCGCGCTGCCTCCGACATCCGCCATCTCGAGCCGCAGGTGATGGATCTGCTGGTGCTCCTCGCCTCGACCGGCGGCCGCGTCGTCTCGAAGACGGAGATCATCGACGCGGTCTGGGAGGGGCGGTTCATCTCGGAAGCGAGCCTGACGCGGACGATGGCGGACCTCCGCCGCGCGCTCGACGACGAGGCGCGCACGCCCCGGTACATCGAGACGATTCCGAAGCGGGGCTACCGGCTCGTTGCCGAGGTCGAGGTGGAGGGCGAGCCGGAGGCCGGACCGGAGGCGGACGGGGATGCGCCTGGCGCGGCGCGCGCGACGCCGCGGGCGGACGTCCCGCATGCCGCCGGTGTCCCTCAGGGGGACCCGGCCCTGTCCGGCCCAGCGACAGGTCTGGCGGTCCTGCCGTTCACGGATTTCGGTCCCGGCGATCCGGATCGGGCCTTCAGCGACGGCCTCACCGAAGAGATCATCAACGTCCTCGCGCGGATCCCGCGCTTGCGGGTCATCGCCCGCACCTCGTCGTTCGCCGCGGCGGCGCAGGGCGGCGATCTCGACGACATCGGCCGGCGGCTCGGCGTCACGCACGTGCTCGAGGGCAGCGTCCGCCGATCCGATGGGCGCGTGCGCGTCACGGCCCAACTCATCCGGCTGGCCGACCGCGGTCACATGTGGAGCGAGCGGTACGACCGGCCGATGCGCGACGTGTTCGCGATCCAGGACGAGATTGCCGCGGCGATCGCCAGCCGGCTCGAACTGTCGCTCGGCGCGCGGGCGCGGCGGGCGGAGCCGGATCTCGCGGCGTACACCGCCTATCTCACGGCGCGGCACCACTTCTTCAAGGGCACGCTCAGCGGGCTCGAAGAGAGCCGGCGGGCGCTCGACCAGGCGATTGCGCGTGACCCCTCGTTCGCGCCGGCCCACGACGCGCTTGCCGAGACGTATTGGTACATGGGCTTCTACGGCGCGATGGTGCCGAAGGAAGCGTTCTCGCACGCCGTGTGGTGCACGCTGCGCGCGCTCGAACTCGACGAGACGATGGCCGAAGCCCACGCGCAGCTCGCGATGCTGCGAAAGGAGCTCGACTTCAACTGGCCGGAGGTCAGGCGCGAGCTGGCGCGGGCCATGGAGCTGGATGCGCGGTCGCCGGTAGTGCGTCTGCGCCGGGCGATCGCCGGATTGATGCCCGAGGGCCGGCTGGCCGAGGCCGCCGCCGAAATCGAGCAGGTGCTGGCGACCGATCCGCTCTCGCCGTTCGTGCGCTGGTGGCTGTCGGTGATGCACTTCTTCGCGGCGGATGGCGCGCGCGCGGTGGAGGAGTCGGACCGGCTGATTGCCATCGAGCCGGGATACGCGCCCTCGTACGTCATCCGTTACGCCGGGCTGCTGCTCCAGGGCGATCCGGAGGGCGCGGTCAGAACGTGCGAGCGCGGCGTGGAGTTGGGTGGCGGGGCCCCGTGGCTCCTGGGCTGGCTCGGCCAGGCGTACGCGTTCTCGGGACGACGCGACGACGCGCTCACCATCCGCGCG
This sequence comes from uncultured Vicinamibacterales bacterium, assembly GCA_964481395.1. GTDB lineage: Bacteria > Acidobacteriota > Vicinamibacteria > Vicinamibacterales > JAKQTR01 > JBFMFH01. The sequence goes on along the minus strand of CAYZYG010000064.1, from coordinate 3,211 downwards.
CGTCTCGTGAACCTGTCGTCGTCCACGTACGTGCCGCCGTCTGTCATCGCGTGGGTTTCGTTCGCCCTCGGCGATGCGGAGGACGGGTTCAGGCGCTTGGACGAGGCGCTGGACGTGCGCGACCCGATGGTCATTCCGATCGGGTACTATCCCTTCCTCGCGCCGTTTCGCGGCGATCCGCGCTTCCTGGCACTACTCGCGCGGATGCATCTCGCCTGATCCGCGTTCCCCACCGCTGCCGTCGCGTGGGCACCGCTCGCGCACAGAGACGACGATGTATGATGCAGCCCATGTCGCGCGCGATCCGACCCGCCTTCGCCCCGCTCTTCGAGCCCGCCCGCATCGGGAGCGTCGCGTTGCGCAACCGCCTCGTGATGCTGCCGATGGAGACGAACTACGCCACCGAGGACGGCCGCGTCACGCCGCGCATGATCGCCTACTACCGGGCGCGGGCCGCGCACGTCGGCCTGGTGCTCGTGCAGATCACGTGCGTCGAGCCGCGGCAGGGCAAGGCGTACCGCTGTCAGCTCTACATCGACGACGACCGGACGGTGGATGGGCTGCGGGCGCTCGCCGAGGTCATCCACCGCCAGGGCGCGAGGGCGTTCATCCAGTTGCACCATGCGGGAGCCAACGGGCGCGGCGACGACATCGTCGCGGCCTCGGCGCTGCCGCTGATGCCCGGGCGCGTGGTGCCCGCGGCGCTCGACGAGGATGGCATTGCGCGCATCATCGGCCACTACGGCGACGCGGCCGAGCGCGCGCGAGCGGCGGGGTTCGACGGCGTCGAGATCGTGGCGAGCGGGAACTACCTCGTGTGGAACTTCCTGTCGGCGACGTGGAACCGGCGCACGGACGGATACGGCGGCAGCCTCGAGCACCGCGCGCGCCTGCTCGTCGAGATCATCGGGGAGGTGCGGCGGCGGACCGGCGACGGCCTGGCCGTCAGCTGCCGGCTCGCGTGCAAGGACTACGCGCCCGAGAGCGGCTTCGGCGTGGCCGACGCCCGGCGCGTGGCCGAGATGGCCGTCGAGGCTGGTCTCGATGCGATCACGATCACCGCGATTGGCGGCGACTCCATCGCCCCGCCGCATCCCGGCGCGCTGCTGCCGCTGGCGCGCGCGATCAAGTCGGCGGTAGCCGTGCCCGTGACGGCGGCCGGGCGGATGGACATAGCCGTCGCAGCCGAGGCGGTCGCGACCGGCTCGGCGGATCTGGCCGGGTTCGGCCGGAGGCTCCTGGCGGATCCCGACTACCTCGCGAAGGCGGCGTCGGGCGCGGATGCGGACGTCAGGCCGTGCATCGCGTGCAAGGGCTGCATCGACGTGACGCTGCTGCAGAACGAGCCGCTACGCTGCGGGGTGAACCCGGAATGCGGGCGCGAGCAGGACCCGCCGGCGCCGGCAGCCGCGCGCAAGCGCGTCGTCGTCGTGGGCGGTGGGCCCGCGGGGATGGAAGCCGCGGCCGTCGCGGCCGAACGCGGCCACGACGTGACCCTGTTCGACGCGCACGCCGCGCTCGGCGGCCAGTTGGTCGAGGCTGCGCGTCCGCCGGGCAAGGGCACCCTGGCTCCGCTGGCGGCGTACCTGCAGCGGCGCATTGAGCGCAGCGGGGCGGCGGTGCGCGTGGGGAACGAAGCGGGTCCAGCCGCAGTGGAGGGCCTGCATCCCGACATCGTCATCGTGGCCGCCGGACGGCGCGAGTACATCCCGCCGATTCCGGGGGCCGAGCGGGCGCATGCGGTGACCGCGAGGGAGATCCTGCTGGACACCGCATCCGCCGGTTTGGACGTGGTCGTCGTCGGCGGGGAGCTGGTCGGATGCGAAACGGCCGAGTACCTGGCCGAGCGCGGGCGGCGCGTCTCCATCGTCGAGATTCGCGATCGGCTGCTGTGGCGGACGCGGCCGATGTTCCGGGCGCCGATGCTCGCCAGGCTCGAGCAGCGCGGCATCCGCACCTACGCCCGCGTCACGCGCGAGCGCTACGAGGCGAACACGATGATCGTCGAGATCGACGGGCAGGACGAGGTCGCGCTCCCGTGCGACACGATCGTCTGGGCGTCCGGCGGCGTGCCGAACGACAGCCTGGCCGCCGCGCTGACTGGCCGCGTGCCCGCGCTTCACGTCATCGGCGACGCGGTGGAGATTGGCGACATCGCGGCCGCGATCGGACAGGGGTTCGACATCGCCCGCGCGATCTGACGTCGTCGCCATCTTCCGGCCTCTTCGCTCCAGGCGCCGCGGCCGAGCGGGCGAGCGTATAGAATGATGCGAACGCACAGATGACGAGAGCGACTGCCTCCCACCCGATTCCCTTCGAGCAGGTTCAGCAACTGGCGCGTGAACGCTTCGGCGACATGGTCAAGGCGGTCGTCGATCTTGGACGCGGGCTCATGCTCCTTGACGCCGACCTGCATGCCGACCAGGAGGCCGAGTTGCTGGCCGACGGATCGGCCCAGGAGGACCTCTGGGGCATCAACCTCTACCCGGACGTTGCCGGCGACGACTGGGTGGAGTTCGATTCGATGATCAACCTCCGACCCTCGTCCGGGAACCGGTCGCGCGGCGTGGACGATGCGGGGACGCGCGATGCCATTCTTCGGCTTGTCGAACGACTGGTGCGGCGATGACCGGGATGGTGCACCGGGATCTCGCGGCCGGACGCTGGTGGACGCTGTCGCTCGCCGAGCAGCTTGGCCACGTGGGAAGCGAAATCAGCCGGGCATCCCGCTGGCGCTCGCGCAATCCCGGCACGGCCCGTCTCGCGTTCCACCGCGCCCTGGAACTGTTCGACCTGACCCTGGCGGATCCCCGCTTGAGGCAGTCTCGGCCCCGCTTGCGGGAGATTGCCCGAGCCCGCGAGGTGGTCGTCGATTTCTTCGACGGGACCAACGAGTACGGCTCGACCGCCGAATCCCTGCAGAAGTACTTCGACCAGTACGCGACGGCCGCGCGCCGGCGCTCCTCACGCGATTCCCGCAGCACCCCACCCGTATCCTGACGTCGTCTCCGGCCGCTGCCATCGTCGTCAACCAAGGCGCGTCGGGACGACTCCGTATCGCCACGGCCTGCGACTGAGGCAGGGTGGCAGAGAGCGTCACCTCTTGCCCGGGCGTATAATGCCGGCAATTCGCCGTCGCGCCCCCGCCGGTCTGAACCGTCGTCCGTTCCGCGGGAGGCCCGCATGCCCGACGTCGGCTCGGAAGTCTCGC
>CAYZYG010000063.1:19686-28218 GCA_964481395.1 uncultured Vicinamibacterales bacterium | reverse complement strand
CCTCCGCGGACTCGAACGTCTGTGCGAACACGGGCTGACCGGGCCCGCTGCAGCCGCCGCTCGCCAGGGCGAGCGCCATCAGTACCGAGCAGAAAAAAAGGAGGGACCCGCCCTTGCGGGCAGGCCCCTCGTCCACGCGTTCGGCAGGAGGTGACGAACGATTCACGTTACCGGATGTCGAAATTCGTCCAGCCGAGCGTCCAGTCCAGCAGCGGGTCCGGTCCCAGAGCCCCGATGAACGGGGCGACGACGAAGAACCCGTCGTTCGGCGGAACCGCCGGGGCGAGCTGCATGGCCAGCGAGGTCGGGCCCGCGGGTCTGAAGTTCGGCGCCGCGTGGTTGAACGGATCGATCAGACCCGGATCGAACTGATTCCCCACCCGCATCGTCGCCAGGTTCTGGATGAACGGGGCTGCCGCACTGTCGAGGTTGCCCCGGCTGGAGATGCCGTGGTTGCCGTTGTTCGAGACGATGCCGTTGGCCCACGTCAGCGCACCCAGGTTGGCCTGGTTAATCGTTGCCGTGTGGTCGACGTTGATGCCCCATTCCTTGAACCCGAAGACGATGAAGTTGCGGAACGTCCCCGCCGTACCCTCGCGGATGAGCATGCCGTCGTCGCTCTCGTTGCCCTCGTTCGTATCCGGGTCGCCGAGGAGGGTGAGATTGTAGAACGTCGGCGCGGATCGCGGAAGCAGATCGTTGTTGCCGGCGAGGTTGTCCGCCTCGATCCCGTTGTCGGCGTCGTCGGCCTGCTGATTGACGATGGCGAACTGCACGCGGCCCGTCCAGCCGTGTGTCCAGTCCATGCTGTCGTCGCCGCAGCTCGTGGCGACGATGTACTTCGCGTCGACCGTGCCGCCGAACCACTCGAAGCAGTCGTCCTTGTTGTGCTTGACCTGGACGTGCTCGACGATCGTGCCGCGCCCCACGCCTTGGAAGGCGATGCCGTTCAGCTCGTTGTCCGGGCTGAACTCGATCCCGGCGTACTCGACGCGGACGTACTTCAGCACTCCGCTGTTGTCTTCCGGATCGGTTCCACCGTACTGGCCCGTATCGCCTTCGCCGATGCCGACGCCGCCGGGGAGGTTGAGAGGGGCCCGGCCGTTGATGATGAGGCCGCCCCAGTCGCCGCGCGCCCGGAGGCCGATGGGCTGGTCGCTGGTGAAGACGATGGGAGCCGTCGCGGTGCCCACGGCGTTGATGCGGCCGCCCTGGCTGACGATCAGGGTCCCCAGCGTGGCGAGTTCGCCGACGATGCGGGTGCCGGGCTGGATGGTGAGGGTGGCCCCGCTCCCGACGAACACCGCTCCGCGGAGCACCCAGTGGACGTCGGAGGTCATGGTGAAGTTGCTGGTGATGCGGCCGCGGATGACGCGCACGGGCTTGTCCAGCCCGGGGACGTTGTTCGGCGGCGAGACGATCTGCGAATGCACCGTCGCGTACTCGGCCAGCGAACAGGCCAGCAGCGCGGCCAGCCCGATCGTCGCTCGAATCGTGAGTCGCTTCATGTTCCTCATGCTCCCGCTGTTCAGAAGACGTTAACGCCGACGCCGAACTGGTAGGTCTGGCCCAGCTTGTAGGATCGCTGCACCTTGCCGCCCTGCGTGTAGAGGTACGCCTCGTTCCCGAGGTTCTCGGCCGAGAAGCGCAAGTTGAGCTGCTTCCACTTGGCCACGAAGACCAGGTCGATGGTGGCGCGTCCGTCCTCGTAGATATCCGGCAGCCCGAAGGCGCCGACGTCGCTGATGCGCTCGTCGAAATAGTTGTAGAGGACCCGCACGGCGCCCCAGTCGTTGCGGAGTTCGACGAGGCCGTTGAAGACGTTCTTCGACTGGCCCATGAGCGGGCGCTCGTTCGAGGTCTGCACCTGGGTCGCCTCAGGCGTCAGCGTCACCGACGAGTCGACGAAGGTGTAGTTCGCGCCGACCAGGAAGAACCGGCCGAGGGTCTTGCGCGCTTCGAGCTCGAAGCCGAAGTTCTGCGCGCTGTCCGCGTTGGTGAACGAGGTCCGCAGCTGCGCTGTCGGCTCGATGACCCGCTCGATCGGATTCCGGAAGTTCTTGAAGAAGACGCTGGCCGAGAGCACCTGCTCGGCTCCCGGGAAGAGTTCCCAGCGGGCGTCGACGTTCTGGATGAGCGCGCGCTCGAGGTCCGGGTTGCCGACCACCGCGCGCCCGCCGACGATGTCCGTGAACTCGAACGGCGCCAGTTCGCGGAACTCGGGGCGGTTGACGGTCTGGCTGACGCCCACGCGCAGGTTCTGCCGTCCGGAGAGGGCCAGGATGTAGTTGACGGCCGGGAAGACGTCGGTATTCTCGTTTTCGGCCGTAATCGTGTTGGCCGTGTCGTCGAAGTCGACGTCGAAGAGGTCGAAGGTATTGACCGTCTGCTTGAAGGCCTCGACGCGCAGTCCCCCGACGAGTCGCGAGCGCGAGTTGAGCGCCCAGTCGATCATGCCGTAGCCGAAGCTCGTCGTCAGTTCCGCGTCGTACGTGTCGGTCGCGCGGGTTTCTTCCTTGATTTCCCAGTAGGTCCCGATGTTGGCGGTCGTGAACAGCTCTTCCGCGGGCTTCGTCAGATCGAGACCCGAGCGGATCGGCTGGAACCGGAAGCGGCGCGACGAGAAGTCGCGGGTCCGCTCGGTGTAGCCGCCGCCGAACTTGTACTGAACCGGCTGGCCGGCGATCTTCGACAGGATGGCCCAGTTGACGCCCCCGTCGATCGTCTGGTCGTCGAGCGTGTTGAACATCCGCAGGCCGCTTTGGGATTCATCGGCCAGAACGAAGATGCTGCCGTTGCGCTCGTAGAGCGTCTCGCGGAGATCGGGTTCGTCGCGGTCGGCCTGCGAGTAGGTGAGGCGCCAGTCAACGATGCTGTTGCCGAGACCCGAGAAGAAGTGGTTGCCGGAGACCTGGTTCGAGAGGAGCCCTTCCTCGACCCAGAAGAGGCGGTAGTTGCGCAGGTCCGTGTTGATGTCGCTGTTGAAGCCCTCGAAATACCGGGCCTCGTCCTTGCCCGTGTGGCTGTAGAAGTTCTCGAAGGCCACGCGGTGGTTGCCGCTGAACTGGTAGGCGATGTTGCCGACCGCGCCGACGCTCGCCTTGCGGGTCGCGTACTGGAAGTCGTAGTCGCTGAACGTCTCGAGGTCGTTGCCGGACGCGCGATAGAAGGTCTGCGTCTCGTCGTAGATCTGTTCCTTGTAGTTCTGGTTGTAGCTGGCCAGGATGCCCAGCCTGCCCCAGCGATCCCCGAAGGTCAGGTTCCAGCTCTGGTTGCCCTTGCCGTCAGCCGGGAGGGGATCCCACACGTTGGCGAACGACTCGCCAATCGCCTCGAGTTCGCTGCGCAGGAAGCCGACGTCCGGCGTGTAGATACCGCCGCGGATGACGCGGCGGTCGGGGAACCCGGCGGGCAGAGATCGTGCGCCGTCGTCGTAGCCCCAGGCGTCGCGGTCGCCGCCCGGGTAGTCCCAGCCGGCCTTCCCGTTCGTCAGGCTGTTGGAGCCGTACGCGTACCCGCCGGTGAACGAACGCCCCGTCGGGAACTTCAGCGGCTGGATCTGCACCAGGCCGCCGGCGAATTCGGCCGACCGGTCGGGCTGGTAGGTCTTCACCACCTGCACGCTGTCGAGCAGGCCCGTGGGGACCAGATCGAGGGGGACGACCTTCTTGTCCGGTTCGGTCGTCGGCAGCGTCGCGCCGTTCAACGTCGTGTTGCTGTAGCGTTCGCCGAGACCGCGGACGAACACGTATGAGTTGTCCACGACCGAGATGCCCGTCACGCGGGCCATCGCGCCGGCAGCGTCGCCGTCGGCGTTCTGCCGCATTTCCGAGGCGCCCATGTTGTCGGTGATCACGTTGGCGTTCATGCGCTCGGTCAACTGCGCGGCGGCACTCGACGTCTCGGCGTCGACCGCCCGGCCTACGACGGTGACCGTCTCGGCGTAGGCGTTCATGGCAAGGGGCACGTTGACCGTGACCGTCTGCGTGCCGGCGACCTCGACCGTGACCGTCCGTTCCTGATAGCCGTCGAGGAGGATCTTCAACTGATGCGTGCCACGCGGCAGGGACAGGATGTAGCGCCCGTCGACGTCCGTATAGACGACCTCGCCCGTGCCGACGACCTCGACCGGGACGCCGGGGAGCGCGATGGCTGACTGCTGGTCGACGACCGTGCCGACGACCCGCAGCTTGGCGGCGGGCGTGCCTGTTGCGGCGGCCGTGCCGCCGGGCGTCTGCTGCGCGGCGTCCGACGCCGTGGCGGCAGGCGTCGCCAGCGTCAGGCCGACAAGCAGCCCAATGACTGCCGTTCTCATGGAATTTCACCCGTAGGAGTCGGTGAGGAACTGTTCAACCGTTTCGCGACACCGGAACACGAAGCGGCCTGTTACGTCTCCAGCCTAGTCGCCGGCCGTGAGGGCGGTGCGACGTGACGGTTAACTCTGGGTAACAAGCTCGTGCCCGTGGCCGGCGTCCTGTCGTGGCAGGATCACTGTCCGCACAGCAACCCGCTGTTCGTAACGAGGAGGTAACGGATCGTCGCGGGCCGCTGCGCCCGTCGGAAGAAGCGGGCCGGCCTACTCGACGAAGCGGTAGCCGAGACCCACGAGCGTTTCAATCTGGGCGCCGGCCGGGCCCAGCTTGCTGCGGAGCCGGCCGATGTGGACGTCCACCGACCGCGTCTCCAGGTGGTTCGGGAGCTGCCACACTTTTTCCAGCAGCCGGTCGCGGGAGAGCACACGGTTGCGGTTGGTGACGAGGCACCTGAGCAGTTCGAACTCCCGCTTCGTCAGCTTCACCCGGCGGCCGTCGACCTCCACGGCGATCGCGTCGAAATCGGCATTGAGATGCCTGCCGCGGTACACCAGCTCGGCGTCGGGCGGGCCGTCGACCGTGCCCTGTTCGCGACGCCGAAGCACCGCGCGGACGCGGGCACTGAGTTCGCGAAGACTGAACGGTTTCGTCACGTAGTCATCGGCGCCCAGATCGAGTCCGCGCACCCGGTCGCTCTCCGACGTCCTGGCGGTGAGCATGATGATGGGCACGCGTGCGGTCGCGGGCCTGTTCCGCAGCTGACGGCACACCTCGAAGCCGCTGGTCGTCGGGAGATTGAGGTCGAGAATCACGAGATTGGGTACGGCGACCGAGACCGAATCGAGGGCGGCGTCTCCCGTGGCGACCACCTCCACCTCTCGATACCCGTCCCTGACGAGGGCGTGGCGAACCAGCTCCGCGATGTCCTTCTCGTCCTCCACAATGAGTACACGTGCGTCCAGCATGCCTCTCAGCATGTCCGCCGGCCGTTTCGTTCCGGTGACGGGCATGTTAAGTGTCTGTTGCAACTCGCGTCGGCGTGCCCGGGTTGAGGCCCGGACGGACGAGCGGCCACCAGGCGCCCCGGTATACCCACCCGTCCGATCCCAGGGACACGTGCGGCGAGAACGAGCGGCCCGCCGGGCGGGCCTCAGGCGAGTGGGCTGGTCCTGGCGAGTCACTCCTCCACGCGGACGCGCCGGGTGCGGCGGGGCAGGAGTTAACGGACAGCTGACCGGATCGACATTCGGGAGTCACGGCGGACCACTTCGCTTGGGAGCGGTCGTGCTTGCGCACCTCAACGGAAGGAGCGTTTCGTGACGCACACCGCCATCGAACCGTACTACCCGTCGGTTGCCTCGCCGTTCGACTCGGCCGTCTCTCTTCACAGCCATTCGTTCCACTCGCAGGAGGTGCTCAACTTCCTGCCCGGCATCGTCGAGCGCGTCCCGCTCGTGTCGGTGCTGCTGCGCGAGAAGATGGCCCGGTTCCAGCGAGAGAACGGCATCCCTCTCGACTTCTCGCGTGGCTACTGGTGCCCGCCGCTCGGGCCGCGGGCGGTCTACGAATCCGAACGGCAGCAGGCGATGGCGCGATTCGGTCTGCCGATCTTCGTGTCGATCACCGACCACGATTCGATCGACGCCGGTCTCGTGCTGGCCGCGCTCGACATCCGCGACCGCGCGCCCGTGTCGTTCGAGTGGACGGTTCCCTACGAGGGCACCGTCTTTCACCTCGGCCTCCACAACCTGCCTCGCGACCGCGCGCGAGCGATCCACCGAGCCTGTGCCGGCGACGTCATCCGTGGGGGTGTCGCGAATCGCCCGCATGGTCACCACTCTGCTCGGCGGGCGGAGCCGCTCGCGAGGGGCGTCGGTGCACGCGCCGTCAACCGATGGGTAGCGTCGGCATGCCGTCACGCGGCGGACGGCCGGCTTCGGTGCCCCCGGCCGACGTCGCTACGTGGCGATGACCGCCTGCACGACGCTGGTCAACCTCCATTTCATTCGCCGTGGCGTCCTCATCGTCGGTCCGGGAAGCGGGACGCTCGGGAGCGACCTGCGGCGGATTGCGGTCATGCTCGCGCGGGGCTTCTGGTCGGTTCTGACCGCGCCGGCCCGCCTCGTCCGGCCCCTGCCGGATCCCGGGAGGCCGATGCCATGACGATCACCGTCATCGTCTGCGCGTGCAACGAAGAGCAGTCCATCGGCGCATGCCTGGAGATGATCCGGCAGCAGCGGCGGGTCCCCGACGAGATCATCCTCGTGGATAACGCCAGTACGGATCGGACAGGCGCCATTGCCCGCGGCATTCCGGGTGTGACGGTCGTCGACGAACCGCGAAAGGGCCTCGTGTATACCGACGCGGACTGCCTCCCTCCCGCGCACTGGCTCGAGCGCATCGAAGCCAGGCTCGACGCGCACCCGGATGCCGTGGCCATCACCGGCACGTTCCGGTACTACGACTGGGATCGCCCGAGCCGGGCCCTCGCACGGGTCTACGATTTCCCGCTGGCGCCGGCGACGCACATCCTGGTGCGGGATGTGCTCGACAAGGGCGCCATCCTGTACGGCGGGAACTTCGCCGTCAGGCGCGAAGCGCTGCTGGCGATCGGCGGCTTCGACACGACCATCGAGTTCCACGGCGAGGACACGAACCTCGGCCGGCGGCTGTCACGCCTCGGCCGCGTCCTCCTGTCCGATCGCTGCTGGGTCCACACGTCGGATGTTCTTCGTGATGCGCTGGCTCGCGTTGATGTCGAGCTGCACGTGATCGTCGTAATACACGTCTCCGGCGGCATCCTCGCCCACCTCGTCGACGTACTTGCCGTGGAAGTTCCAGGAGGTTCTGAACGAGAATCCGGCCTTCTCGAAAGACAGGGCGACGTTCCCGACGTGGGCGGACTGACCGGGCAGCGTCGAATCGCCCGTCCGGTCCGGGAACGTGGTCGTCGACGACGTGTACGTGTAGTTCGCATACACGCCGAACCCGTCGAAGGGTGCCGGCAGACTGTGGAACTGGTTCTGGAACGCGACCTCCATGCCCCAGAGCGACGCGCTCTCGCCGTTGCGCGGCTGCGCGATCCGGTAGGGGTCACCGAATGCCTGCTCCTGCACCACGAACGGGTAGACGTAGTCGTGCAGCTTCTTGTAGAAGAAGCCGCCCGTCACGACGCCCACCGAACGGAAGTAGCGCTCGACCAGGACGTCGAGATTGTCGGACGTCGTCGGTTTCAGGCTGGAGTTGCCGCGCTCGATCTCGAGGTCTTCCTGCAGGACCAGTTCGTAGGGGACGAGGTCGTAGTAGTTCGGCCGCGCGAGCGTCCGGGTGTAGGCGGCCCGCACGTTCGTCAGGTCGTCGATGGCGTACTTCACGTGGAAGCCTGGCAGGAAGAACCCGTAGGTGTCGCCGCCGTACAGCGGTCTCGTGGACGCCCAGTCACCGCGGTCGTCGTAGAGCACCTCGAACCCCGTGTAGTCCACCTCGGTGGACTCGTACCGGAAGCCCGGCAGCAGGACCAGCTTCGGTCCGAGCTGCAGCTCGGCCATGGCGTAGCCTGCCCAGGTGGTTTCGGTCGCGTCGTACGCCGAGGCGTCGCTTTCGGGATCGCGTTCCCGGTTCGACGCGTTCGACTGGCGCGACATCGTGGCCGCGGGTTCGCTCGCGCCTCAGGCGTGCGCCTTCGTCCGGCTCCACTCGCGGATCTTCGAGATCTCGTCGGCCGGGATGTGCAGGAATTCGAGGAACTCCTGGTGCTCCGTCGGCGCCGACTTCTCGAACTCGGCGTGCCAGCGGCCCATGTCGGCCTCCGAGAAGCCCGCGCCGCGCATGATCGACACCCATTTGTCCTTCGTGATCATCTGATGCCTCCTGAAGCTGCGTGATCGCTGCAGCAGGCGGAGAATCGCCCGCTGGTGTTCGCGAAGCGTCTCGATCTCCGCGTCGATGGCGACAAGCCGGCGCTCGAGGATGCCCGCGGCCCCTCCCGACGCCTTTCCGAGCAGCGCCCGGATCTCGGGCACGCTCAGCCCGACCTTGCGGTACAGGCCGATCTCCTGCACGCGCTGCAGATCCTGCTCGCCGTAGGCGCGATAGTTGCCCGCGGTGCGCGGCGGCCTCCGGAGCAGGCCCTGAGACTCGTAGTAGAGGAGCGTCGTGCGGCTCAACCCGCACGCGCGCGCGAGCGCGGACACCGTCATCATCGCCACGCCTCCAGGAT
>CAYZYG010000063.1:0-19586 GCA_964481395.1 uncultured Vicinamibacterales bacterium | reverse complement strand
ACCTTGTTCGCGCTCGGCGGCAGCGACTTCAGATAGGCGAAGATCGCCTTCAGGTCCTCGTCGGTGGCCTTCCCATAGGCCTGCCACGGCATGGGCGGCAGGACTTCCCGGCCACGCCCCTGGCGCCGGCCCGTCCGCAGCGTGTCGATGAACTGCTGCTCGGTCCATTCTCCCAGGCCGTTGTCTTTGTGCGGCGTGAGGTTGCGCGTGTAGCTGATGCCCCAGGGGCCGGCCCACGCGGTCATGTCGGCCGTGGTAGACATCGTCCAGGGTCCGGCGGCCGCCGGTGGCGGCGGCAATTGCGTGTCGCCGGGGTGTCCTTGCAGCTCTCTCGACATGTCGGGCTCGGGTCCGTTCGGGCCCATGATCCACGGCGTGTGGCAGTCGTTGCAGCCCATGCTCTCGACCAGGTGTTTGCCGCGCGCCACGGCATCGTTGCCCTGCGCGGACGCGCCAGGCGCAAGTACCGTCCATACGATCACGCCGGCCAGGACGCCGCCAACCGCCAGCCCCGCCAGACCCCGTTGTGACAGACTCGTTCTCATCGTCGCTTGCCTCCTGTGTTTCGCACCGGCCCGGACGGGCGGGTGTCCTCCTCGATCCACCGGCGGACCAGCCGCACGGCCTCTTCGTCCACGATGCGCGTGCCGAGGGGCGGCATCTGGACAACCGGGTTTCGCGTCGCCATCCTGGCGACGACGACGCTCCGTTCGGGATCGCCCCCGTGGACACGGTCGCGGATAGTCTCCAGGCCCGGCACCACGAAGTGACTCGGCTGTCCCACGGTCGTCGCGATGGCAGGGGCCGGTGTGCCAACCGGGCGGCCCAACGTGTAGTTGAGGGCGAAGGCGAGCGATCGCAGTTCGCCTGCGCCGGTGTGACAGCCGCCGCAGTTGCCGTGCAGGTAGCCGAGAGCGGCCCGTTCGGTCGGCGATGCCGCCACGATCCGCGGCGGCGTCTCGACGACCGGCGTCGGCAGCCCGCGCAGCAGCCCGCGCGCGACGAGCGCGTTCAGATCGACGCCGCCGTCAGGAGGCGGCTCCGCGTGTGGCGCGTTCGGATCGCGGTCGGACGACAACTGCAAGGCCGTGACGCCCAGCAGCCGCACGGGGCCAGCCTCGTGGCACGCGCGGCAGTCGGCCCGCGACGGAATGGCGTGGCGGATGCCGTCGCGAATCAGCACGCTGTACTTGATGCCGCGCTCGGCGACGAGCGTCGCCTCGGTCTCGTCCTCGTTCCAGGCGTAGCTGGCGAACTGCCAGCCGTCCTCGGTGAGCTCGATGAACCGCGTCTCGGCGCGGCGGTCGAAGCGGAACTCCTTCCAGACGCGCGTGCCGACAGGGAAACTCCAGACGTCCGGATCGGATCCGTCGATGAACTGGTCGTCGGGAATGTGCAGCCAGCGGGACTTCGTCGCGCCATCGGTCCAGAGGGGGTACTGCGGACTGAAGGGCAGGTGGTCCGCCGCGATGACTCGCGCGTCCCAGTCCGAATAGAGTCCCGTGTCGCGCAGCGTCGGCGGCGGCCACGCCGCCGGCGGCTGGCTGGACACCGTGACGGGCAGCGCGGACGCCGCGACGACGGCCGGCGCGATGAGCGAAACCCATCGGCCCGACGCCGTGCGAGCGATCGGCACACGACTCCTGCGACGACGCCAGAACATGTGGGGGCACTCCTGGTGTCCGTACGCGACACGCCCGGGAGGGGCGCGTGTGCTTGGTTGTTTGCTCTTGCCTGCGGCGCAGCATATCACCCGCCGTGCGTCAACGGAAGAGCCAAACACGCGACCTGCTCCTGCAACGCTGCTGCGCGCGGCACCTGTCGTGTGCAGCCGCCCGGCTGAGTTCGCCCCGTGAGATAATCCGGACGTGGCGCCCGGAACTCTTCTTCCGCCGCGCGAGCCCACTGGGCGAGCCGATGGGAGCGTCCGGGCGCTGCGAGCCCGTGCCCGTGAAACAGACTCGCGAACTGGAGGTCCCGTGACGCGTTCCGTCGTGCTGCCTGCGCTCTGGCTGGTCGTCGGGTCCGTGCTGCTCGCCCAAGCGCCCGCGGCGCCCGCCGCCACCGGGGCCGATTTCAGCGCCGCCATCCTCGCCGCCCACCAGAAGGCCGACGACGAGTACGCCCACGCCGCGTTGTCGCCGTTCACCGCGGTGGCCGTGCGCTACGTCGATCCGGGACACACCGCACGGCTCGGCATCGACGCATCCGGCCCTTCGTTCGATCCCGACCGGTCCGCGACGATGGCCGCCGATTTCACGCTTGACGACGGCGCGTTCTGGGTGGCGCCCGTGTCCGGGGCGACGCCGCCCGTCCTGCTCAAGAAGGCGCCGGGTGGCCGGGTCGAGCCGGGGCCTGGCACGCCCGTCACCGCGAAGACCAGGCTCGGCAGTCAGGACGTCGTCGGCCTCGGCCGCTTCCTGGCCGAGGCGCTGGCGCAGCCCGGCAGCGGCAACGTCCGCGTGTTCGATCCTCAGGCCGAGGCGAAGACGCGCTTCCACGGGCTGCAGTGGTATCCGCCCAATCCGGCGATGCGAGTCGAGGCCGAGTTCGTGCCGAACCCGGTCCCGCCGAAAGTGGTCGTCGGGACGAGCCGCGGCCTCCAGAAGGAGTACTACCGGGCGGGCACGCTGGTCTTCACGCTCGACGGGCAGCCGCAGCGGCTCACGGCCCTCGCGCTGACGCCGACGCCCGAGCCCGGCGGCGAGCTGTTCGTGGCCTTCCGCGATCGGACGACGGGGACGGAGACCTACGCGGTGGGACGGTACTTGTTCCTGACAGCCGCGCCGGCCGGGGCGCCGCAGCCGATCGACTTCAACCTGGCCACCAACCCCTTGTGCAACTACTCGCCGCACTACAACTGCCCGATCCCGCCGCGCGAGAACGTGCTGAGCGTGCCCGTGCGCGCCGGCGAGAAGACGTATCCGGTGAAGCACTGACGGCCGCGGTCGGGGACGCCTCGTCGCCGGCCGTGCCGGAACCCCGGCCGGGACGGCCGGCGTCATATCATGGATAGCTGGACCGTTCGAAAGGCAGCCGACCGCGACTTATGGCCGACGTCTTCCTGTTCCCCTTTGCCGACTACTGGTGGCTGTACGCGGCCTTCACCGGCTTCGTCCTGCTGATGCTGGCGCTGGATCTGGGCGTCTTCCACCGCGAGGCGCACGTCGTCTCGTTCCGGGAGGCCGCTGCGTGGAGCGCCGTCTGGGTCGCGCTGGCCCTTGTGTTCAACTACGTGCTCTACCTGTACGCCGCGGGCCGGTTCCCGGCGGACGAACGGCTGATGGCCATCCCTGGCTTCGACCCGGCGGCGTCGGCCAGGCAGGTGGGGCTCGAGTTCCTGACCGGCTACATCGTCGAGAAGTCGCTCTCGGTCGACAACATCTTCGTGTTCGTCGTCGTCTTCTCGTTCTTCGCCGTACCGGCGGCCTACCAGCACCGCGTGCTGTTCTACGGGATCCTCGGCGCGCTGGTGTTCCGCGCGATCTTCATCGCGATGGGCTCCGTGCTGATGCAGTACAAGTGGGTGGTCGTGTTCTTCGGCGGCGTGCTCGTCCTGACCGGACTCAAGATGCTGTTCGTGCCGGAGAAGGGCATCAATCCCGACAAGAACCCCATCATCCGGCTGTTCAAGCGGTTCGTGCCGGTCACGCACGCGTTCCACGGGCAGCGCTTCTTCGTGCGCCTGGACGGGAAGTGGTTCGCGACGCCCCTGCTGGTCGCGCTGCTGTTCCTCGAGATGACGGACATCATCTTCGCCGTCGACTCGGTTCCCGCCATCTTCGCGCTCACGAAAGAGCCGCTCATCGTCTTCACGTCGAACATCTTCGCCATCCTGGGCCTGCGGGCGATGTACTTCATGCTGGCCGGCGCCGTGGATAAGTTCCACATGCTGAAGTACGGGCTGGCGATCGTGCTGATGTTCGTCGGACTGAAGATGGTGTGGCTGAACGAGGCGTTCGGCGGCAAGTTCCCCATCACCTGGTCGCTCGGCATCATCGTGACGCTCATCGCCGCCTCGGTGGTGGCGTCGCTCGTGTTCCCCAGGCGGCACGAAGGGTAGCGATGACGCTCTACTGCCGCGCGTAGACCACGAAGAACTGCTCGGGCAGGAAGTCGTAGCTGGCCACCGCCTTCAGGCCCGCGGCCGCCATCTCGCGGTCGAGCTGTTCCTGCGGGAACTGCTGCTCCGGCGGCGGTCCCCAGGGGCGCTCCGACATGGGCTTCGGCCGGTAGTCGATGATGACCAGCCGTCCGCCCTGGGCCAGGCCCGGGAGGATCTTCTTCGCGTAGGCCGTGCGGTCCTTCACGTAGTGGATGGCGTCGACCATCAGGATGGTGTCGTACGCGCCGGGTTCGAGTTTCGGATCGTCGCTCGCGACCTGCCGCAGCTTCACGTTCGACGCGCCGCGCGCCTTGATGCGGAAGTCGAGGACTTCGAGCATCTCGGGGGCGATGTCCAGGGCCCAGACGATGCCCGTGGGGCCGACCGCGTCGGCAACCTGAAACGTGAAGTACCCCGTTCCCGCGCCGATGTCCGCGACGCGCTCGCCCGGCTTGAACGCCAGCGTCTTCATGATGCGCGGCGACATCTGCACGTCCTCGCGGTTCGGCCGCTCCAGCAGCTCGTAATAGCCGCGGGCCCACGCCCGGCGCGTCAGCGTCACGAACAGTTCGTCACTGCGCAGTGCCGCGAACGCCTCGTCTTCGCGCAGGCGGGCTCGATTCCAGAACCCGGCGCCGATGGCGCGGTTCAGATACACGTACGCCTGCTCCTTGTGGCCGAGCCGCGCGTGGGCCTGCGCGACGGCGTAGAGCGCTTCGACGTGAGGATCCTCCGTGGCTGCGGCGAGGTCGAGGGCGATCGCCAGGGCTTTCTCGCCATCACCGTTCTTGACCGCACGGTCGAACTGCGACTTGAGAGCCGCGGCGTCCGGCGGCTTGGCCTGTCTGGCGCTGACGCCCATGTCGGCCAGGAAGAGTACCGTGCCGCCGAGCGTGAGCACGGCAAGCAGGGCGGAGGCGTTGGCGGTGAGTCGGGTGGCGGTCGCGAGGCGCATGACGTCGATCTCTCGAGGGGCGAGGGAAGAACGGCGGGGGCGGGGGCTTCGTCCTGACGATACGACGCGGCGGCCGGGGGACGCAACACGCGTCAAGCCGGGGAGGCACGGTACGGGGGCGTCCTCGGGTACAGTGGGCGGCGGGCCGGCAGACCGCGGTGGCCGTCCGGCCCGAGCGAGGTGATCATGAACAGGCTGCTGAGAATCGTGCTCGTCGTGTCGGTCGCGCTCGTGCCCGCCATGGCCGTCGCGCAGACGACGAACCCGTTGTGGCACGAGGCGAAGGTCAGGAACTACCTGCCCCACATGACGTCGCCCGAGGTGAAGGACCTGCTCACCCGGACCGACATGGTGATCATTCCGATTGCGTCGATCGAGCAGCACGCGAACCACCTGCCGATCGGGACGGACTTCATCAACGGCGTCGAGCGGGCGAAGCTCGTCGCGCAGCGGACCGACGTGCTGGTCGCGCCCATCCTGCTGCCCGGCAGCTCGCCGTATCACATGGAGTTCGCCGGCACGATCACGCTGCCGGCCGAGACGATTCAGCGGGTGTACTTCGAGGCGTGCCAGAGCCTGCTGGCCCATGGGTTCCGCCGCTTCCTGCTGCTCAACAGCCACGGCGGCAACGCCGCGATCACCCGCTACCTCGTCGACCGGATCAACCAGGAGACCGCCGGCATCGCCGTGGACCTGGGCGAGGCGGCGTCGCCGTTCATGGCCGGCGGCGGCAGCGCGCGCGAACCTGGTACAACCCGCCCTGCCGGCACGCCGGTCTTCGACCGTCACGGCGGCGTCGGCGAAACCGCCGACGGCCTCTATCTCTTCCCGTCGCTCGTCGACCTGTCGAAGGCACAGGTCGCGACGCTGACGATGCCCGAGCACCTGCAGAAGATGGTGCCCGACGTGCTGGCCGGCGACCGGACCGCGACGCTCGTGTTCCTCGCAGAGGGGCTGAAGGCGAAGCAGACCGGGAAGGGCACGTCGGCGGCCGAGATGTCGACGACCGGGCAGTGGGGGCTGCGCGATCCCCGCGAGGCGACGGTCGAGCAGGGGCGCCGGAGCACGGAACGGTTCGTCGATGCGGCCGTGCAGTTCATCGAACGGTGGAAGGCGCTGCGGCCGATGGCGCGGGCCGGAGCGAGTGGCGCCGCGCCGGCGACGAACGCGCCCGGGGCGTCATCGTCATCGGGCCCCGTTCAATCGGCGGGCGATGGGCGGGGCGCGCGTCAGGTGGTTCGTCCCGAGAAGTTCCCGGCGACCGGGTTGCCCTACAGCCCAGGCATCCTCGTCGACGGCACGCTCTACGTGTCGGGCCAGCTCGGTCGCGATCCCGCCACCGCGAAGCTCGTGCCCGGCGGCATCGAGGCCGAGACGCGTCAGGCCATCACCAACGTCCGAGAGGTGCTGAAAGCGGCCGGCATGGATCTCGCGGACGTCGTCAGCGTGACGGCGTTCATCACGAGCTTCGACGACTTCCCGGCGTTCAACAAGGTGTATCGCGAGCACTTCGCGACGGACCCGCCGGCGCGCGCGACCGTGCAGGTGGCGGGCCTCAACCTTGGGGCCAAGATCGAGATCCAGATGATCGCGGCGAGACCCGGCGGACGGTAGACTGCCTGGGTTTCGATCCACACGACGAAAGACGTCGGACGGCTGGCTCGGCGCGCCGATGTGGCTTCGCGGGCGTGCCGGGGATGGATCTCTACCGAGCGCCGACGGTCCGGGGCGGCCGGCTCCGACCACGGCCTGCCACGCGCCGCCAAACCGAGGTACTCGTCGACGACTCTCGGGTCGACGGGTGAAAGCACATCGTCGTTCTGCTACGCAGAATGACGGCCATCAGCGAGTCCTTCCACCCTGGAGGATGCATGACGCTGTCGATCGCGCTCAACGCGGCGGGTGGGCTGGCACTCTTTCTGCTGGCCATGCAGATGATGACCGATGGGCTGAAGGCCTTCGCGGGCGCCCGTCTGAAGCAACTGCTCGAGCGCTGGACGAGCACGCCCGCCAGAGGCGTGGCGGCCGGCATCCTCGTGACCGGCCTTGTGCAGTCGTCGAGCGCGGTCACCGTCACGTCAATCGGGTTCGTGAATGCAGGGGTGCTCACGCTCCGCCAGGCCCTGGGCGTGGTCTTCGGCGCCAATGTCGGCACGACCATGACGGGGTGGCTCGTCAGTCTGGTCGGATTCGGGTTCAAGCTCGAGTCGTTCGCGCTGCCGGTCCTCACCATCGGTGTCGCGATGCGCCTCGCGCTCCAGGACAAGCGCCGACAGGGCCTCGGAGAAGCGCTGGCAGGGTTCGGACTGTTCTTTCTGGGCCTGGCCGTGCTCAAGGACTCGTTCGCGGGCCTCGCCGAATCGTACGGTTCGGCGTTGGCGACCGGCGTGGGAATCGGCGGCGTGCTGACACTCGTGATGGCGGGCTTCGTCGCGACCGTGCTCACGCAGTCGTCGAGCGCGGCCATCGCGCTGATTCTGACTGCCGCATCCGGCGGCGTCGTCGCTGTTGACCAGGCGGCTGCGGCCGTCATCGGGGCGAATCTCGGCACGACGTCGACCGCGGTCTTCGCGGTGATCAAGGCGACACCCGCGGCGAAGCGCCTCGCTATCGGACACATCGCGTTCAACCTGGTCACGGGCATCGTCGCCCTGATCCTCCTGCCTGGCGTCATGTGGTTCGTTGCGCGATTGGCCGACGGCCTCGCTGTCGAGGGCAGACCGGCAGCGGTGCTCGCGCTGTTCCACACCGTGTTCAACGTGGTTGGCGTGGCGTTGATGCTGCCGGTCGCCGAGCGGCTGGCTCGCCTGCTCGAGCGCCTGTTCCGCAGCGATGAGGAAGAGATCGGGCGTCCACGGTTTCTGGATGCCACGCTCGCGGCGACACCCGAACTGGCCGTGTCGGCGTTGCGCGAAGAACTGCGTCGGCTGCTTGCCGTGGTGAGCCGGGCCGCGCAGGATTCGCTGGCGGGCGGCGGACATCTCGGTGCCGTGGCCAGCCGGGCCGAGGCGGCTCGAACGCTCGGCCTCGCCATCGGCAGTTTCATTGCCAAGCTGAGCACCGAGCGCATGCCCCGCGACGTGGCCGACGAACTGGCCCGGTCTCTTCGCGCCGAACGCTACCTGGAGGAGGCGGCAAGGCTGGTGCTGTCGGCCAGAGACCTGCGGGCCGGGGCGGATGGCTTGGCCACCGGAGACGCGCGCGACCGTCTCGCGGCGGTGCTCGCAGCGGCATCGCGGTGCGCATCGATGGTCGGCCGCCCGGGGACGGAGAACGAGGAGGAGATCGCCTCGGCAATGGATCAGTTTCGAGTGTCGCACGAGACGGCCAAGTCGACGTTGCTGACTGCGGCCGTCGCCGGACAGCGTCCGACCGACGCGACCATCGGCATCCTCGATCTGCTGAGTCGCACTCGCCGGATGACCGAACAACTCATGAAGGCCGATCGGATGCTCTGGCGGGCCGGCTCGTCGGCTGGACCTTCAGCCGGAGACGACGCCGCGGACGAAGACGCCTGACGGGCGGCTGGTCCGGCGCATCCTTCGGGACGCAGGGCCGGAATGACCACCGGCTATCCCATCGTCTTCGAACGGGAGTCTTCAGGCGCGGTGAGCGCGTACGTTCCGGGCCTCCCTGTCTACGCGGCGGCTGATTCTCTGGGCGAGGCCGAGCGCCACCTTTGCGAGGTGCTGGGTCTGTTGCTCGCGGAGCGGCGGGCCCGAGAGCTTCCCGTGCCGGACGCGGACACGATCATCAAGGTCGCGCGGGTGACGACGAATTCGCGCGGAGCCGGCGTTACCATCGTGAGCCCCGCACCACTGATCGGCCGGAACCGCTCGCCCAGGAAAGCAGCCGCGGAGAGGGCTTCGTAGGCGTGCGCGACCGTGTTGCGGAAACCCGCGGCTCGTACGAGACGCGTCGCCAATGGTTCGTCGATGATGCCGGCGCCCTGCAGGCGTCGGAACGCGTCGCCATAGGTGGCTGGCGTGCCGAGCTTCTCCTGCACGCACGCGGCGACAGCAAGGTCGATGACCATCTGCGTGGCCTGCCAGAGATGCAGGATCACGGCGTCCGACGCGTCGGACGCGGGCGTCAACTCGGTCGCATCGGCCGGGAGGCGCTGCGCCACACGGGCGAGATGGCAAACGACCGCCTGGGTCTTCTCGGCCAGAACGTCGCGGTCGAGGGCGCTCATCGCGGCAGCTCCGCCAGCAGGCTGTCGTACGCGGACTGCAGCACGGGCGCTACGTCGCACCAGAAGGTGACCGCCTCGAGCCAGAAGCCTTCCCACTCGCCCGGGCGTGCCTCGAAGACGACGACCCCGTCGCGGGCCACGCGAAACCGCAGTTGCCCCCCGGCCCTCGCGAGGTCGGCGAGGTCGATGCCATCGGAGCGCAGCCGCTCGGCCAGCTCCGCCCGCAGGCCGTCGGGGTCGAACGTGGCGTCGGCGAGATAGGCGAAGTCCCAGTCCGATTCAGGCCGGGCATCGTCTCTGGCGCGAGACCCGTGCAGCACCAGCAGGCGCAGACCCGGCGCGCGGGAGGCTGCCCCGCGGGACGCGTCGATGGGTGCGGTCTCGAGACTGCGTGTCACGGGCCTATTCTACCCGCTCCCCGGCGCCGCGCCGTCAGCCCGCGGGTACGACTTCGATGATGCGATCGGCCGGGAGACCCGATCGGACCAAGGCGCGCACGCCTCGATCGAAGGTGGCCAGGCATCCCCCGTGGGCGATGGCCAGCCCCACGAGGTGGGCGTCGGTGATCTGCTGGTGGCCCACCACCCGTGACAACGCCACATCGTCCGACTCCGCGAAGCGCACCTCGTCGGTCCAGAAGCTGTGATGGGGGAGAGCCGTCATCTGTCGCAGGGTGGCGGCGGCCTCCTGAGGCGACACGGCGGCCGGCGTCACGCGCGCGTTGGACGAGACGCGCACGAATCCCAGCTCGACGATCGAGCAGGTGGCCCAACCGTGCCGGGCGCGCCTCGCGAACCATCGGTGCGCCGGCAAGTGGTGGACGTGGTTGGGCCAGGCGAGCGCGACGAACAGGTTGACGTCGAGCAGGGCGACCATCAGGATTCGTCGAGGGCGTCGCGGACCATGTCGGGCGTGAGCGGGCGGGTGCCGGCCGGGACGTCGAAGACGGGAAAGCCCCTGCCGGACTTCTTTGCGCGCGGGGCCTCGAGGGCGCGGCGGGCGAGGCGCGACAGCACCTTGCCGACGCTGGTGCGCTCGATCGCCGCGAGGCTCCTCACCGCCTCGTAGATGTCGTCGTCGAGGTGCAAGGTCGTGCGCATGGAGTCATCACAGCATCACAATGATCCAATGCGTGTGCTGGTTCCCGCTCTACCGCCGGCCGGGTTGCGGGGCCTGGCGGCAGGCCTCCTACCGTCGCTGAGACTGGCGCGGCGTTGGCGCCGACTTGGCGGGCGCCGGAGGCAGGAAGTATCCCGGACCGCGCCAGTGGACGGATCGTAGTTGGCCCTGTACACGTCGATCCTGCCGGGCGTCGTGCCCCTGTAAACCAGCGCCCCGGTGCGTGTGATACCAAGCCCGAAGCCAAGCCCGAAGCGAAATGGCACAGCGCGAACGGCCACCGGTTGCGACGCGCCCCCCGCATTCATGGGAAGCAGCATGCCAACGGCATCGTGCTGTTCCCGCTCACCGGCGCGGTGGGCGACGCCCCCGGAAACCCGATGTGCATCGTCTCGGCACGACCTTCGCAGGTCCTCGGGCGTGAGGAACTGGCGCACCAGAGCGGCCTGACGACGATGGTAGAATCGCCGCGGGATGGCGCCCTCCAGGAAGATGCTGCACGAATCCGACGCGCCGCGGGAGTGGCGATACCGCGACCTGGTCGCGCTGCCAGAGGACCGCTTCCGGCACGAGCTGTTCGACGGAGCGCACGTCGTGACGCCGTCGCCGGGGACGGTGCACCAGCAGATCGTGTGGAACCTAGTGGCCGCGCTCGACAGGTACCTCGCGGGCCATCCCGTCGGCACGGCCCTGCCAGGACCGTTCGACATCAAGTTCTCGCCGAAGCGGGTGCTGGTGCCCGACCTGGTGTATTTCTCCGCTCGGCGATTTCGAGAGCTGGTGAACGACCGGTGGGCGACCGGCGCCCCCGACCTCGTGGTCGAAATCCTGTCGCCCGGCACGCGGCGGCGCGATCGCGGCCGGAAGCGGGAGATCTACGACCGTGAAGGCGTGGACGAGTACTGGGTCGTCGATCCGCGGACCGAATCGATGGCTGTCCTCCGACGGACGGAGCCCGGCGGCCGGCTGGGCGAAACGGCGGCGCTGTCCATGGAAGCAGGAGACATCCTGGTGACGCCACTGCTTCCCGGCCTGATCGTGCCCCTCTCCGAGGTATTCGCGCCGAGCGCCTTCGAGCGGGCGCGGCGCGAGGCCGCTGCCATGGCGGCCGGCGTCATCAGCAGCCGTCCGTATCCCCGGCGCGACGAGGTGCACGAACGCTCCGGCCCGGGCCGGCGCACACGGACCCGGCGTGGCCGGTGAGGCGTGAGCGGAGGTCGGCGCACCCGAGAGGTATGGTAGTATGGTATGAATATGGTCAAGGTGACCTTTACGCTCGATGACGACACCGTCGACCGGATCCGGCAGACGGCCGCGCGGCTCGCCAGGCCGCAGAGCCAGGTCGTGCGCGACGCCGTGCGGGACTACGCGAGCCGGATCGGTCGGTTGTCCGAAGACGAGCGGCGGCGGCTGCTCCGGGCCTTCGACACGCTCGTGCCCCGGATTCCTCCACGGCCGGCCCGGGAGGTCCTCGCCGAGATCGAGGCCGTTCGCACCGCCCGCCGTGGAGGCGGGCGGCGCGACGCCGGACGCCGCGCGTGATTGTCGTCGATACCTCCGCGCTCGTGGACGCGCTCACCGGCCCCAGGCGATCCGCCCCTCGGCTGCGCCAGGCCATTTCCGATGGCCATCGCCTGGCGCTCCCGGCCATCGTCCTCTTCGAGTGGCTGCGCGGGCCGCGCCGGCCGGACGAAATCGCGGCGCAGGAGGCGCTGTTTCCGTCGGCAGAGGCTATGACATTCGGTCCGGATGAGGCCGCCGTGGCAGCGGCGCTCTACCGCCGTGTCGCCAGGCCCCGCGGCCGGGAGATCGATCTCGCGATCGCCGCGTCCGCCATCCGCTACGATGCGGCGCTCTGGACGCTCAACCGCGATGACTTCGCCGACGTGCCGGGGCTGGAACTCTACTGACCTTAGAGCTTCTTCGGCGAGCAGAGGTTCCTCGCCTTCGCCGCGGCGCGGCCGCAGTCGCTGCAGATAAACTTCGGATCCTCGACCAGCGGTCTCAGCTTCTTCAGCTGAACCTTGCCGTGGCGGGACACCAGTTCGCACAGCGTCCGGTCTTCTGACTTCTTGCGATCGTCGTGGCTGCCCATCGATTCCCTTTCTGACGGTGTGGTGGCGATTATCTCTATCAGACGCCGCGCCTCGGGCAGAAGGTGCCGAAGGATGGGATGCTATCGGCGCGCTGGAGCCGGCGGTCTGTGTCCCGCCTTCGCGGCCGCCGGGAGGAAGTTCTCAAGCAGGTACGTCTCGAGCCTCGTCGAACGTACAACGTACGCGATCTGCGTGCCGTCCGGGTGGGAGTCGGCCAGCACGAGGTGTCCATTGAGTGAGGCCACAAGGACCGGTTCGCCTCCTCCGACGGGGCATCCCCAGATTTCGCTTCGGCTTTCCGGTTCGGCGAGGTCACCCAGGAGGAGGCTGGAGTAGAGGACCGTGCCGTCCGGCGCCCACCAGGGCCGGGTTCTCATGGCCTTCTTTGATGACGGGCAGGGGCGTATGACGGGGCCTCCTGCACTGGGCACAAGCGACAGACCGTCTCGGACTCGGAACGCCAGCCGCGAACCGTCAGGCGAGAGCGCAACACCGGTCATGCCGTTGTTCGGTCCGGACTTGTACAGCAGCGTTTCGGCGCCGGTCTCCAGATCGACTGCGGCCAGGCCGACCTCGTAATTCGGCCGCCCGTAATTGATCCGTTTGTAGCCGATGTTGCCGTCCGGCGAGATGGCCATGAACGACTCGTAGCCGGCGGCGGAACCGAGCACGTCGATGCCTCGCGCGGTGGCGTTCGAGGCTGTGGTCTGTCCCGTCTCGACGTTGACGCGATGGACGGCCCAATCGAATCGGCTGCCTTGCCTCGGGACGGAGCCGACGACGAAGACGTGCCGCTCATCCTCGCTCCAGCGGATTTGGTCTTCTCCAGCCCCCGCAAACGGCAGCGAGTACCGGCGCGACTGCCTCGTATCGGCCGACCACACGGTCAGGAAGCTGTTCTGCGGTGCTCGACGGTCGTACCAGGCGAGCATCCGTCCGTCGCGTGACCAGGCGATACCGCTCACCGCCGTATCTTCGCGCGCGACGGGAGTTCCATCGCCGGAGACGTTCCCGGCCGCGACGCGGCCGATGTGGACGCTCCAGACGTTCGTGCTGGTTTCGTAGAGCAGGGTACCGTCGTCACTTAGGCGGGAGACGCCCATGGCTTCGAAGGGCTCCCTCAGCCGGGTCGGCTCGCCCGTCGGCTTGCCGCCCTCCAGCCTCTGAAGCCACAATGCATCGGTGTCCGAACGATTGCTGTGGAAGACGAGGCCGCTGCCGTCCGGGCTCCACGCGACCAGCCGCTCGTCCGAAGGACCGGCAAGGGCGGTTTCCGACGTGCCACCTGTCGCGGGTACAACGAAGATGTCCCGATCGCGGTTGTTCGTCCGGGGAGACGTTTCGTAGGCGATCGACCGCCCGTCCGGCGACGCCTTGGCGCCAAAGAAGATCCGGTCGGCTGGGATCGACACGACGGGCAGCCACTCGCCGCCGGCGACCGGCAGCCAGACGAGCTGAGCGGGCCTCAGACCCTGTTCACGGGGCTCATGTGCGGCAAGAAGGCGTGTGCCATCGGCTGACCAGTCGGCGAGTTCCAGAAACCCGCCCTTCTGCGTGCTCCCCGGAACTGTCTTGTACGAACCCGTGGAGACATCGACGATTCGCAACTCCATCGATTCGCCGTCATTGACGTACCAGTAGACGGCGAGCGACCGGCCGTCGCGCGACCACCTGACCGCGTCTCCCCAGTCGTCCCACGTCTGTCCCTTCGGCGGCCCGACGAGCACTCGGCTGTTTCCGGTCGTGAGGTCGAGGACGCCGACCACGCCGTTCGTGATCGTCAGGTACGCGATGCTCCGGCCATCGGGCGAGAGCGCGGCGTAATCCCACTTGCGGCCTTGGTGCAGCAGGCGCGTGGTCGGGCCCATTGCCGGGGCAGCAGCGGCGTTCTGCTGCGTGAGGGCTCCCATGCGGGCTCTCGCCTGCGCAGCCACCTCGGGGAGGTCGGCATACGACTTCAGCACGGTCTCGTACGCCTTCCGCGCCTCGGCGTTCCCGAGGCGCTCGTAGCAGATCCCGATGTGCAGGTGCGCGCGCGCCTGCTGCTCGCGCGTGGCGTCGGGCGCCTTCAGGACCTGCCGGTAGGTGGCAATCGCCGCCTCGAGTTGGCCGGCGACCTCCTCCTGGTGCAGCGCCGCGCCGAGCAGCGCGTCGGCGGACTGTGGTGCCGGTTTCGCGACGGGCCTCTGCTGGGCCGCTACCGCCACCCACAACCCGGCGGCCATGCTCGCGACCGCCACGACCCGAGCCAGATTGCGGCGTGATGACTTCATTATTAAGTGCGTCACGGTTCCAGCTCCTGTGTCTGGCGCGTTCGGCGAACGCGCCCTACCGTACCGGCGGGCGCGCCCTACCGTACCGGCGAGCGCGCCCTGCCGTACCCTCGAACGCGCCCCACGGTTACGGCGCCAGCGTAGCGCCCTACGGAACGGCCTGCTTCAAGAACCGTTCAGCATCGGTTCAAGCCCACACCCTCACAGCGCGCGGGGGCGCCCGGCGACAGGCGAGAGCACCGTACGCCACCTGGCAGTATCTGCCATCCGGCAAGCGCCGGACCATCGCAGAAACTGCCGCCACCCGCGACTGTCCATCCGTCGTCTTCACGAATCCTCCCGCTGACGGACCGTCCGCGCGGCCTGGCCGACCGGCACGACGTTCGCATTGGACAACCACGGGGGTGACTGCGTCATGGGGGTGATCCAGAGGCCGGGATTCGGGTATAATGGCATTATAAATTGCCATTTGGCGTGTAATGACTCTATTATCGACCCGTCGCGGAGTCCAACCATGCGCGGCGCCTCACTGATCATCGACCGCTTCGGCCGTCTGGTCATCCCGAAGGCCGTTCGGGAACGACTCGGCCTGGCGCCCGGAACCGCCGTCCGGCTCGAGGAGGCCGACGGCGGCTTCGTCATCCGCCCCGCACGGGACGAACCGCGGGTGACGCGCGTCAACGGCGTGCTGGTCCTGACCGCACCGGCTGTCTCGCCGGTAGAAGACGCGGTGCGCGACGACCGAGCGGCGCGGACGTCGCACCTGGTCCGCCGGGCCGACCGGGGGCGCCGATGAGGGTGCTCTTCGACACCTCCGTGCTGGTGGCCGCCATCGTCCAGGCGCACGCGCGCCATCAGCATGCGCGGCCATGGCTGGAGCGTGCTCTCGCCGGCGACATCGAGTACCTGGTCTCGGCGCACACCCTGGCCGAACTCTTCTCGGTACTGACGGGCCTGCCCACGAGCCCGCGGACGACAGCCGGCACGGCGCGCCGGCTGATCCGCGAAAACGTCGAACATCCAGCCACCATCGTCCCGCTCACGGCGCGCGACTACGCCGCCGTGCTCAATGACATGGGCGAACTGGGACTCTCCGGCGGCGTGGTCTACGATGCGCTCATCGCACGGGCCGCCCGCAAGGCGTCGGCCGACCGGCTGCTGACGCTGAATCCGGACGACTTCCTCCGCGTCTGGCCCGATGGCGGGAGCGTCATCACCGGGCCGTGATTGCCGGGCCTGACGTAGATCGACGCTGCTGGTCCCGCTGCGGCAAGCGGACGCGTTCTGCTGAACCGACGAGCGTGCCGTGCCTGGCGGTCCGGCGCGTTCGGCGAACGCGCCCTACCGAACCTGGTGCACGCGCCCTATCCGTCGAAACGGTAGCCCTGGCCGCGGACGCTGATCACGAAACGCGGGCGCGACGGCTCGGGCTCGATCTTCGACCGCAGGTTGTTCACGTGCGTGTAGACGACGCGGTCGGTCAGGAAGACGCCGGGTCCCCAGACACGCGCAAGGAGCTGGTCGATGGTCAGGACCTGCCCGGGATAGCGGCAGAACACGCGGAGCATCCGGAACTCGGTCGCGGTGAGCGCCACGGGCTTGCCTCGCCGCGTCGCCTCGCCCCGCACGAAATCGACGCGCAGGTCTCCGTGCTCCCAGACGCCGGGCCCCTGGTCGTCCTCGCCGGTCCGGCGCAGGACGGCGCGGACGCGCGCGAGCAACTCGCGATAGGAAAACGGCTTGGTGATGTAGTCGTCCGCGCCGATCTCCAGTCCCAGCACCTTGTCGGCTTCCTGCCCCTTGGCCGTCAGCAGGATGATTGGCGTCCGCACGTCCGCCGCCCGCACCGACCGGCACACGGTGAACCCGTCCTTGCGCGGCAGCATCACATCGAGCAGCACGAGATCGTGCTCGCGCGCGAGGATGCGCCGTTCGGCCGTCGCGCCGTCGCCCACCACCTCCACCTCGAAGCCTTCCGCGTGGAGGTCGTCACCCAACCCCATCGCGATGGACGGCTCGTCTTCGACCAGCAGGATCCGGGTCATGTCGTGTCGGCCTCCTTGTCGACCAAGGCGGAGGTGACCGGCACGGGGCTCCCGGCGGAGTCCCGAGGCAGACGGACGGTGAACGTGCTGCCCGTGCCCGGCGCGCTCGCGAGATCGATCGACCCGCCGTGTGCCTCGACGATGTGCCGGACGAGACTGAGGCCAAGGCCGGTGCCCCTGACCTCGTCGGCGAGTTCGCGTCCGCGGTAGAACCGATCGAAGACGCGCGCCTGTTCGTCCGGCGGAATTCCGACGCCCTCATCGCGGACGTGAATCGAGACCGAATCGCCGGCCTCGTCGGCGTCGAGCCACACGGTTGGGCATCCGGGCGAGTACTTCACGGCGTTGTCGAGCAGGTTGTGCACGACGGTCGAGAGGGCCTGCCGGTCGCCCCGGATGGCTGGCAGCGTGTCGGGGATGGCGGCGACGACTTGGCGATGGTCAGTGTCGAGCGTCTGCTGAAATTCGTCGGTGACCCCGCGAAGCCATGCAACCGTGTCGATCGGTTCGGCGCGGTACTCCTTCCGGCCGTCCTTGATCCGGGCGATGTCGAGCACGTTCTCGACGAGGCGCGCGAGGCGGTCGCTCTCGCGGCGGATGGTCAGGTAGTACTGCTGGCGACGATCGTCACTCGGGACCCGTCCCCGGACGAGCATGTCCGAGAGCTGCCGGATACCGGCGAGCGGCGAGCGGAACTCGTGGGACACGGCCGAGACGAAGGCCGACTCGCGTTCGGCCACCTCGAGCTCGCGCTGGAGCGTCCGCCACGTCAGCACGACACCGGCGACGAGCGACGACACCATGAGCGCGAGCATCGCGCCGTAGAGCAGCTGCCGGGATCGCAGCCCCTCGTACAGCGCCGACGGGTCGCGCGACGTAGCGCGGACGCGCCAGAGGAAGTGACCGTCCTGCAGGTCGCGGACGGTCGACCGTGCGGCGACCCGTGCCGACGCGGCTGCCCTGCCTGCGGACGTGAAGAGTACGGAGCCGTCCGGCGCGATCACCTCGAGTTCGACATCGTCGGCACGTGCGGGCCCCAAGGCATCGGGCCAGACGTGGGCGCTCACGAGCGATGGCGCGAGCACGAGTCGCGCGTGCGACGATCGACCAGAGCCGGTCCGCCAGAACAGCAGGGCCGCGCCGCGCTCTGCGATCAGCATACGATGGCCGCCCGATCCCGGGGCGGCTGCCTCTGCCTCGCCAGCCGAACGCGCGACCAGGTCGGTGAGCTGCGTCTTGAGCCGTTCCAGTTCGTCCACCTCGGTCGCAAGCGCCGCGGGCACGCCCGCGTCGGCGAGCCAGGCCCTGGCGCGGTCGCTGTAGAAGCGGTAACGCGAGCGCTCGATGAGCCACCGGCCTTCGACGAGCGCCCGCGCGAACTCGAGGCTGCAGCGCGCCAGGTCGTCACGCGCTCCCGCTTCGGCGGCGAGGTCGCACTGGCCATCCAGCGCGACGAGCCCGGCGGGCAGCGCCCCTGCCATCGCGGAGGGCAGGGAACCGAGCCGGAGGTACGCGTCACGGGCCTCGCTCGTCTGTCCCGACTTTCGCAGGCTCCGAGCGAGGGCGGTCAGGGCGCGAGCGCGGAGTCCGGGGTCTGGAGACGCTGCGAGGGCACGGTACGCCGCGATGGCGCCGGTGAGATCGCGCTGCCGGAACTCGAGCGTTTCGGCCGCGGCGAACCTGGGTGGCGTCCCGGCTTCGGCGACCGCGGGCGTCAGGCCGGGAATGGCGTAGAGCAGGGCACCGTCGGGGACGACGCGCGTCGACCCGTTCGCCGAGATCAGCAGGACGGCGCCCGCCGGCGTCTCAGTCGCCCGGCGGACGATGTCGGGGAGATCCGCTGCGTCGCGCGGCTGCGCGGCGGCCACCTGTGCCAGAGCGGCGTCCCACCGCGCCAGTTCCCGCGACAGCCCCGCGACCGCGGCGCCCGCGGCGGATTCGACCCGGTCGCGGATCTGCTGATCGATCAGCGCCCGATCCTGCTGGAGCGTCCGGAGGCCGAGGGCGGCCAGAGCCAAGCCGGGCACCAGCACGGCCAGCGCGTAGACCAGCAGAGGGCGGCGCCGAGGCGGGGCGGTCGCGGCCACGCGCGAGGTTATAGCACACGCGTGTCGCGGCGGGCCGCTGCTCTCGCCTGGCACAGGGCGTTCTTGAAAGGATCTTGAACGGGCGGCGACGGCTGTGGCTCAGCGAAGGGCGATGGCCACCAAGGCGGTCCGTGCGGCCGTGCGAAAGGCGTGCGTGACCATCCGCCAGATCGTCGGGCGGCTCGGGGCGACCGGCCCGGTTCCCGGCGACCGGACAGGAGCCGGCCGCGCGCGGGAGGCACTCGGCGGGCGCGGGCTTCGCTCGCGCGGCGGCGCGGCCTCCAGCCACGCTCGCAGATCGGCTTCCGCGGCGAAGGCCGAGTGACCCCGCCGGGCCTGGATGCGCCGCACGGGCAGCCCAGACTCGCGCTCCCAGCGCTGCGCCGTCCGCACGCTGACGTGCAGGAACGCGGCGATGTCCTTCCAGCCGTGGAGGAATCCGTTGCCGACCATCGTCACCGTCCGAATCCGGCGTCACGACGACGCGCTGGTACGGTAGTCCGGGGCGCCCGTCGAGATCTCCCGCGCGGGTGTCAACGATTGTCAACGACTGTGTCGGTGCCGTGCGTCAAGAGGCGGTCAAGATTCCATCCTGAACGGCTCCCGGCCGGTCCGTTCGCCAGCGGCGACGATGTGGGGTGGATTCACCGAGGGGCCCTGTCGAGCCATAAGTAAGTGTTACCGGAGCGACAATCATCGCGCCATTAATCC